>JAGWHE010000021.1 GCA_028866945.1 Nitrososphaerota archaeon | reverse complement strand
TTTCTACTACGGCTCGGTGAACATCGGCCCCCTCTGGGAGGTAGTAGAAATCTTTCCTGTGGCATTCGCGTTCCTCCCTGACCTCCTCTTCGGGGTGTGGGGTCTCCTCGCGGCCTTCGCCATCATGGCCGGGGGAGCCGCGATCCCCCTTGCCAAGATCACAGAGGAGAGGCTTCGCCTGCCCTGGACAGGCGTGGCTGTCGCCGCCATCTACCTCCTCTCCCTTCCTATCTGGGGCCAGCGGACGGGCGCCATCACCTTCGGCACGGAGCTGGCCTTCCCCCTCTTCTTCTTCGCCGGGTACGCCCTCCTCCTCAAAGGGAGGCACCGGCTGGCATTGACCGTGTTCGCTGGTTCCGCATTCGTCCATTGGGGGTACGGGGATGCGGTCGCCCTGCTGGGACTCCTGATCCTAGTCGGCCTGTTCCCCGAGTTCCCGTCACGGCTCAGGTCGGGGACGGCACTGATGGCGGCAGGGGTCGCACCCGTGGTTTTCGGCTGGCTCCTAGTCCCGTGGGGAGCCAACCTCGGCGATTCCCTCGGGTCGGCCACCACCTCCGTGATGCCCTTGCCTCCCCTCGAGCTTCTGACCCTCGTGTTCTTGCTCGTCCTCCCTTTTGCCCTCGCCCCCTTGCTTTCTCCCAGATGGCTGCTCCTGACACTTCCCTTCTTCGCGCTGATGGCCCTCTATGGCGGCCACTACGCTCTCAGCCTCTTCCACTCGGTCCATGTCACCGCATACTTGCCTTTCATCCTGTTGGCTTTCATTGACGGCCTGCGGAGAGTCCCTGGCCCTCAAAGGTGGCCCATCTTGGCGCTCTCCCTCGGCATCACGCTCGCCCTGGCAGCCTTCGCTTGGGGCCTCGCCGCCCCCTTGTCGTGGTTCTAATGCGCGACCGTTTGAAGCTATACCTTCACAAACGCGTCCGCGCCGAGGCCGTGTACGCCGGCCAGACCCGCCTGAAGCCCCCTGCCTACAGGAAGGCGATGGTCCTGCTCACGGACGTCCGGATCTACGGGGAGGTGCTCGCCGACCACGTCTGGCTCGAGGTCGAGGGGTTCGACATCACGGGCTTCAAGAGGGGCGACCGGGTCAAATTTACCGCCCGGGTGGATGTCTATGTCAAGGGCTACCTCGGCAGGGACGAGGACGGCATCGAGGGGGTCCAGGAGGAAGATCTGAAGCTCGCCCGGCCTCTGGATTTCAGGAACGCCACCACCCCCGAGCAGGGCCAGGCCACCATCGAGAGCACGCTCACGACATGGAGGGAGCGCGGCCATTGAAGATGGTCATGACCGAGGCCATGAAGAAGCGCCTGGCGAGGCCCAAGGGCGGCGAGGTCAGCGTCCTCGAGGTGCTCAAGGAGGGGCAGACATCGCTCGACAACTGGGTCGACACCCCTCGCGCATAAATATCAACCCTGAGAGTCCCCCAACGCTCGCGGCGTCCACAGGGCCTCTCGCTAGTTTGGGGCAGGATCCCTCTCGTCGAGATCTAACCGGGGCGCCCGAGCACCACTTTAATCTTCTTCCTTCCAGAACTTCCCGGCCTTGACCAGCCTGCTCACTTCTTTGGGCCTGCCCATATGATGTCTGTACGGCACCAGCGAGCCCACATTGACATCCGCGTCCCGGGCCACGAAGTCGTCTCCCTCGGTGGGCAGCCTGTCGGTGACCGAAGAATGTTTGCCCCAGATATGACTGGAGATCCCTATCTCCTCCCCCGCCTCGTTGGTCAGCCTTATCCCCAGCGCCGCCCCCCACTCATGCAGTGTCTTCGTGGCCGCCCTGCAGGTCTTCGGCGGCGCGATCAACAGCATCTTAAGGTGGTGCATCGTCTCCCTGTCGAACGGCTTCGGCTCCGCCCAGTGCTCTGATGACGTCCACTCCCCCGTGTCCCGATTCTTGCTCACCCTCCCCTTCCGCCTGAACGTCGCCCCCTCGTACTTCTTCCCCTTGTCGTCCTCCAATGACATGAACTGGAACTGCGCGAGCTTCTCGCTCTCGACGTGCTCCTTCCCCGCCGCCAGCACCTTCGCCCTCAGGAACCCGTCTTGGGCCACCGCATACCTCCCCCTCCACCCGCACCCCGGCTCCCTGCACTCGACCTCGTATTCCTCCGGAATGACGAACTTCACCCTGTGGGGCGCCCTGTACGGCAGCAGCTCGTGGACCCTGAACAGGAACACCGGCGCGATGCGGAGGTCCCAGTACCAGAGCAGCTCATTCTGCGAGTACACCGCCCTCCCCTCCTTGACTGCGTCCGGCCCCCCATAGTTGGCCGGCCTGACCGCCCCCACGATCCCCGCCGCCTTGTCCCCCCTCCAGGCCGCCTGCAGCACCCTGTCCATCTGCTCCCGGGGCAGCGCGTTCTTCCACGGGGGCCTCTTCCCCGCCGGGAACTTCACTGGCGCCATCGGATCCTTGAACCCCTCCCTGACCTTCCCCACCCAGTCATAGAACAGCGCCAGCGCCCCGGCATACTTCCCGGGCACCCACCCCCGATGCGACGCGAACTCGTCCCTGAGCAGGATCATGTCCTGGGTGGTCGCATCCTCCAGCGGCTTCCCCAGCAGCCTCGCCCACGATTTGAGCCAGAGCCTCCGGGGCACCGAGGTCGTCGGCTGCCACGCCTGGGCGTCCACGTACGCGTCGATGAGCCCGTACCTGGGGTCGTCGTCCTTCCACACCTGCTTGGGGGATTCCATTTCCGAATGCGCCCTGTCGGCCTTCGTATTTATGGCCTCGCCCTGAGCGTTCTGACAACCTAGGGAGAGGGGTCCGGCGAAAGTGGTCCGTGGGGCAATCGGCGCTTGGCCCTGACCCAATCCCCCGTTGACGCCCCTCCGCCTGTTCCCCAGATCGTAGAACGGCTTGGACCTGCCCATATGCCATCGGCGCCTGTCGCGTGCCGTCCGGCTCCGGGCGCCCGCGTCCCCTCACCCCTTTACCCCATCGGAGCCTGGTTCGCGCCCCGCTGCCCTGCGCCGGCGCTCCCCGCCCCCCTAGGCACCTCCGTCTGCCGCCAAGCGGGATATATCAGGAGGGGGGTGGCGTATGGGCGCATTCTACACACGAATGCGGCCTGCCGCAAGAGGGACACGCTGCGGTTTTTCCCACGTTCTATAACCAAGTCAGACAACCGGGCCGGCCCAAAAAGGACTGTCTATGATTAGTGCAAGAGCCGAGGGGGTCTATTCCAGCGGATGTCTGTGTCCCAACGTTTCCGAAGGGGAAAAGTGAGAGCCTCCGCGCGTATATGCCTAGTCCGAACAGGGGTCTGCCAATGAGCGAGAGGGACGACCCTATCAGCGAGGACGACCAGGGAGGCTTCGACGATTACGACTATGGCGATGATGACGACAGCTGGGACTGAACCTCCATGATTGTCACCTTCTCCAAAACCACACCCGCGTTCATCGCAGGACGCAAGACCACGACGAGACGGACTTGGGCTGATGTCCATGCCGCTAGGGTGCAGAAGGTCATAGACGCTAAGGGTACCATCGATGCCTGGGACTTCTCCCCGAGGGTGGGTCCGGCGCGGTTGGCGAGGGGGCTTTCCAAGCCCATAAAGGTGGGGGTTTTCGCGCCTTTGGGGCTCGTCAAGGAGGATATCTCGACCATGCCAGACGGGGACTTCGAGCTTGAGGGGTTCAAGTACCTCCAGGAGCAGGGGCTGACGATCTTCGGGAAGGAGCCCTGGCAAGGGTTCGTCGATTGGAGGGCAGACGGTGGGGTCTACTGGGTCCTCAGGTTCGCCAAGCTACCGTGGGTGGAGGCCGTCCCGTCAGAGGCGCCGCTTCTAGGCCAAGAGGCACGGGCGCCCGCCTCTGCCCCCCAGCGTTCTTAGCGTTCCCTGATACTTAAGCAAGCCGTCGTTGGATAGAACGCAAGTTGCCTCCTTTTTATATACTCGGGTTAGCGGTGGGAATGGGTATATGGCCGCCTCCGTTCCGGCGCAGCCCTCCGAGCCCACCCCCTTGGAGGCCGAAGTCTCCGCGTTCTACGCGCTGAAGGGGATCAACCCGTCCACGGTGCCGCCTGCGGACAGGGCCCTGGCGTTCTATGTCGCGGCCGCGGAGGTGGGGCTGCCTTTGGAGTTGATCTCCGGCACCTATCTCCTGGACGCGGTCCCGGGCATAGGGAAGGCGCGGCTCCTCGAGATACGCGAGAAGGTCAGGGCGATGGGGGTCGTTCCAGGCGTTCCGGCGACCCATTCCCCCAGGGAGGAGCCGAGGGCTGTCAACGGACTGGAGGAGAGGCTAGTGCAGGCGGTGGAGAGCCTCGCCACGGCATCGGGGGACCTGCGCGAGGGAATGGGGGCGCTGACCGCCGAGATCAAGGTGCAGAACGAGACCGCCAGGAAGGCAGGCGAGGCGTTCAGGGAAGCCGTGGGGGATGGCAAGCAGGGAGAGCCCATAGGCGAGTCCCAAGGGGTCGGGAAGGGGCCCTATGCGCTGATCGGGGGCGTCGTGGTCGCGATGGCGGGGGGAACGGTGGCCTGGCTGCCGTTCGGGACGGAGTACGCGGGGGTTCTGCTGGCTGTTCTGGGAGGCGCCTTGACGTTGCGGTCGGTGTTCCGGCGCCGGAACGCCACCGTGAGAGCGGCGAGGGATGCGCCTGAGGAGGAGATGCCGGTCAGATGATGGCGGAAGAGAAGCCGGCCCAGGAGGTGGGTCTCAGCAGGCTGGCGTACGACAAGCTCAGGAGCAATTTGGAGAAGGCCGAGGCGGCGCTACAGTACTTCCGGGAGGCTGGGGACGCGATGGGAGAGCTGACCGCGGACGCGGAGAAGCAGGTCGCCCAGTTCGCCCTCGCCATGCGGATGGGGAAGGTCGACGACGAGGCCCTGAAGTCGTTCTTCAGGCAGCCGTTCCCAAGGCTGGAGCCTGCGCGGAACCCTGACGGGTCTGCCGTGGAGGGCGCATGGCGGCTCATCATCCCCCGGTTTATCCCGCTCAACGTGGGCTACCTCGAGACCCAGGATGAGGCATGGAATTACTTCCGGGTGAACCGGTTCATGGACTGGTTCGGCGAGATCCCCGAGTTCATCAAGAAGCAGATTGGGTGGGTGGCGCCTCCCGACCTGAGGCTGGAGGGCGAGGAGCTTGTGGGGTCGCCGGATGCCATCGAGAAGGCATGGAAGGAGCTTAGGCCCTACCTGGCCGGCCGGGTGGGCGACAGGCTGCTCGTCAACAAGCAGAGCGCGTACGACCTGATGGTCGCCCTGCTCAAGAAGGGGGTCAAGCCGTTCTCTGACAAGCCAGTGGCGCCAGAGGACAGGGCGGAAGCGCGGTGTGACTACGAGCTGCGCGACTACCAGAAGGCCATCTGGGACATCTTCCTCAGGAAGAGCAGCGTCGGCGTGTTCATCCCGCCCGGCCAGGGTAAGACGGTCATCGGGGTCTACGCGGCCACCCACCTGAAGCCCCCGCACCTGATCGTCGTGCCCACGGTGACCCTGGTCGAGCAATGGACGGACAGGCTGGAGGCCAACACCGACCTGAAGGTCGGCGAGGACGTCATAGTCGCCACCTACCAGATGGCGATAAGGAAGTTCGCGGACAGGCAGTTCACGCTCAAGGTGTACGACGAGGTCCACCACCTGCCCGCCGACTATTTCATCAAGCTCTCGTGGATCAAGGCGAAGTACGCCATCGGCCTTTCCGCCACCCCGTATCGGGAGGACAACAGGGGCCACGACATAGGCGGGGAAGAGATGATCTTCGCCCTCACCGGCGAGCCCACGGGCCTCGCGTGGCAGAGGTTCAAGGAACTGAAGCTCATCAAGAACCCGTCCTGCACGGTCTGGGTGGAGCGGAACGCGGAAGGGAAGGCGAGGCGGCTCGACCTCCTCCTCCGGACCCCGATGAAGACCATAATCTTCTCTGACTCCCTCGAGATGGGGAAGCAGATCGCGGGGAAGTACGGCATCCCATTCGTCTATGGGGCCTCAACGGGGAGGCTGCAGACGCTGGACGAGGCGCAGACGGCCGTGGTGTCGAGGGTGGGCGACGAGGGGGTGTCGCTCCCCGAACTCGAGCGTGTGATAGAAATGTCCTGGCTCTTCGGGAGCAGGAGGCAGGAGCTGCAGAGGTTCACGCGGCTTCTCCACTCGAAGACCGGCGAAGGGGAGGCCCACATCATAATGACCCTGGAGGAGTGGGTCCACGATAAGAAGCGGTTCTACTCGATCATGGACAAGGGGTTCGTCATCAAGGTGAAGAAGGAGGGGGTCGAGGAGCAGGCGGTCAGGATTGCTGAGGCGAAAGCTGCAGCACCCCGGGTAAGGGCTCCCCGAAGAGTGGCAAAGGAAGCGCCTGCCCCGGCGTTTCAGGTGGCTTCAACCATCACCAGCCAGCCCGGCGTCCAGAAGATCATGGCGAGGATGAACAAGCCTACATCCGCGGCCTTCAGCTTCCTATTGTCCAAGGACGGCCAGTGGGTGGCGAAGTCGGCGATGTGGCGGGTCCTCGGATATTCGACCCCCGCGGGGATGAGCAAGGTGGACTTCGGGTTCATGGAGAAGAGCGGGTGGGTCGAGAAGAAGAGGGACGGGGGCCAGGTCTACATCCGCACGAACGTGACGGGGGCAGCGGCATGAACATCACCACCACTTACTTCAAGAAGGACAGGGAGCCGCCATCATGGACTAAGGTCGATGATACCGTTACTGTGGTCGTTTCAGGTGGAAGGGAAGAGTCATTGAGGATGGTCAAGGCTTTGGAGAAGGTACTGACGGCAGAGGGGTACGAGACACAATGAGGCGTTTTCTTTCCCTCGCCGTGTTGATCCTGTTAGCGGCTTCCTCTTTCCCGCTCCCCGTGTATTCCTCGGGAATAACCTCGGTGCCCATCACCGTCAAGGCCGGGACCTCGGCCCTCGCCAACGCCCAGGTGACACTGGTGCAGTTCAACGGGACCGCGACCGGGCTCTCGCCCACCCTGACGGGTTCCAACGGAGTCGCCTCCATCCCCTTCGAGGGGAAAGGCAGCTACCAAGTTTCGGCGGCCAAGTTCGGCTATGTAAACCAGACGGCGACGCAGTGGCTGACGAGCGCCAACTCCACCGCCTTCCCGGTCTTCAACCTCTTGGCGAATACCGTCCCGGTCACGATCAACGCGATTTCCACGCCCTTCGCCATCGCCTCCCCGGTGGCTTACCTCGACGGGGTCAGGACCGCGCTGCCCACGACGGTTGAGTGGATCATAGGCAGCCAGCACAACGTGACCGCGCCCTCGCCTGTCCTTTATGGGGCTGGCAACTCGTCGGTGTGGGCCTTCGGGGCTTGGAGCGGCGGGGCGTCGGGGACCAACAGGAAGCTCGCATACTCGGTGACGGGCTCGGCCACCCTGACGGAGAACTATGGCCTCCAAGAGGCGCTCACGGTGCAGTCCAACAGCACGCGGGGCCTCGTGTCGCCGACGACCGAATATCTCGCCTATGGGGCCTCGGTGTCGGTCTCCGCTTCTCCCTCGGCTGGCTGGCTCTTTGCCAACTGGACGCTCGACTCTGCATTCGTCTCCACCGTGAACCCCATCTCCCTGACCATGACGCAGCCCCACACGCTCCTGGCACAGTTCAAGCCAGCCAGCACCACCATCGCCTTCCAGGTCACGGGGCCTTCTTCGCTCACCGCAACGGTGGACGGCAAGGCCGATTCTCTTCCAGCATCTTTCAACTGGCTTCCCGGCTCGACCCACAAGGTGTCCTTCCCTGACTTCATCTCCACGGGCGCCGGAGCTGGGTGGAACCTCACTGAGATCAGCCTGGCTGGCTCGAGCCTCCCTCTCTCCAACCTGACGATCACGGTGCCCAATTCGCCAGCTACCTATGCCCTGACGTTCACGAAGTACTATCAGCTCAACGTCCAGTCCACGGACTCTAGGGCGGTCAAGCCCTCGGTCTCCTGGTATCTTTCTGGCTCGACCGTCACCCTGACCGCGCCCAGGAACCTCACCTTGTCTGACGGCTCTATACTGGTGCTCAAGTCGTACACACTCGACGGCGTGGCCGGGACGGGGCTTCCCCTGCAGATCCCCATGACCGCCCCCCATGCTGTGTCGTGGACATATCTACTCGAGTACCCGCTTTCGGTCTCGGGGAGGGGCAATGACGGCCAGAGCCTGGGGACGGGCGCGTACTTCATCATCACGCCTCCCAGCGGCCCGACCTTCCAGATGACGAACGGCAACACCACCTACCTGCAGGGAGGCACCTACGGGGTCGCCCTCTGGTATGCCGGGGCCTCGGTGAACTCCACGACGGTGCGGCTGCTGAACCCAACCCAGGTGGTGCTCACGGTCCATGTCGGCGGCACCGACGGGGCCTTCACTTTCCATGTCTTCGGGGGGACGCTCGTCTCCGCGAACCTGCAGGGGAACAACACCCTCAGCCTCTCGGTGGCGGGCGCAGAGGGCTTTGTGCGGATCTTCGTCCCGCCTGGGGCCTACTATCAGGACTTCTTTACGGTGACGGGCAGCTTCGCCGCCTCCTCATTCGACCAGGCGCAGCGGCTTGAAATCGTGAACTTCACCGGGCCGTCGACCTTCACCCTGCAGGAGCCCGCGGGTCAGGTGTTCATCCTCGGTAGCTCTCAGCTCGTGGAGGCCCTGTCGGGCACGGCGGTGGTGGGAGAGTTCTCTGCGTTCGCGGTCAACTCGACCCTCATCGGGGTCAACTTCCAGACACTCACAGCACAGCAGGGGGTCGTCGAGGCGAAGCCCTTTCATGCCGTCACCGACCCGTCGGGCCTCTACACCATCACCTTCGGATACTTCCAGAACGGCATCGTCCCCGTGGCGGTGAACGCCATCTCGACCCAGATGACGTTCAAGGAGGCGGCCCAGACCCTGCAGTACGGGCAGGTGCTGCAGACCACGGCGATCAACGCCCCCACGACCAACGCGGCCTCGGTGCCCATGCAGGCGGCCACCTCGGCGACCCAGAGCGGGTGTTCGGGCAACGCCTACGAGGTCGACGTCCTCGGCCAGCCCTTCGCTGCCATGTGCTGGGTGCTCGGCAACGGCAACCTCCCGGCAATCTACATCTTCAACCTCCAGAACCAGTATGTCACCGGGGGCTCGGTCACCACGACGGGGAAGGTCATAGTGGCCGTGGTCGGGGGGACGGCGAGCGGCTCGGTGCAGACCGTGGCGGTGGCCTTCGGGTCGTACTCCTACACCGCGGCCAATGTGATCCTCACGGGCACCGCGCCTGTCACCGCCAAGCAGCTTCCCTCGGGCAAGTTCGGCCCCGTCAGCGTCAATTTCGACCCCCACAGCCCCACGAGCGCCAGCATGGTCTGCACCTCGGGCCAATGCACTGAGCAGGCTTCGGTGATGGGCGCCTATGACCTAGTGAAGGTCATGTGGCAGGCGCTCCCGCAGGGGGCGGGGTTCAACGTGACGGTGAACGGGGTGCCGCTGATCGTGAACGGGGACCCCTCCTGCGCGGCGGCAAGGAACCTGACCGCCTCCGAGCAGCCGGGCATCGACCTCAACCAATGCGTCCAGGGGTCGGCGAGCCAAGGGAGCAACGGCGAGGGGTACTTCACCTTCACCCCGGCCAGGGCGGGGCAGTTCCAGGTCTGCGTCAGTCAGCAGTCGTTCGCGGGCGACTATTCAGGGTGCCAGACGGCTTACGCCACATCCAATCCCACCCTGACCTCCGCGGGGACCGGAATCGCCTTCCTGGCCGTCATCGGAGGGATAGTCGTCTACGCAAGGAAGCACCACAGGCCGAGGCCGACGATAAGGGCCCAGGGAAGATAGAGATGCCACAAAGAGTCCAGGAAGGGGTGGAGGTGAAGGTGCAGTTCGTCACCCAGTCAAACTGGTCGGTGCCGGACGTCGTCAGGGAGCGGAGGTTCACGACCAGGGCGCAGTACATCCCGATGGCGGTCTGGGGGCCAGAGATGCACAAGGCCGTGGCCGCCAAGCTGCAGGGCGTAGTGGACGAGGTCAACAAGGACCCCACCAACCTCTCTCCCGTCGGGAGGGCGTGGATGAGGTTCGTAAAGGCCACCGGGGGCAAGGTGGACGGGAACGGCAAAGCCGAGGTGGGGGACGGCTCGCTGTCCCTGGCTGCCCTGCAGTTCGTCAGGCATGGGGCCTCCGTCACCGCCATCATCCCGCACCCTCTCGAGAAATCTGTGGAGGCCGAGGAGCAGGGGTTCAGGAAAGCATCCGTCCAGAAGCTCGCCGGCATCTGGGTGACCCCCGCGGTCTGGAAGAAATCAGTGACGAGAGAGGACCAGGCGGGCAGGATCAAGGGACTCCTGAAGCCCGGGGAGAAGCCCACGAAGGCGAGGAGCAGGGAGCTTTACGACGAGCTGCCGCCGGGCGACTATTACTGGTACTTCTTCATCCCGAAGGTGTTCAACGGGGAGAGCGTGGACATCGTGGAGGAGATGAAGAGGCTGGGCGCCATCCTCAACATCGAGGCCCTCTATGCCATCGAGTCGTCAGACGACCTGGCCCAGCTCCCGTCTCTCAGGGCCGAAGCCGAGGGGATGAGGAAGGCGATGCTGGAGATGGAGAGGCGCCACGAGAGCCTGCAGGCGGCGCTGGCGCGGTCCCAAGGGCGGGAGCACGACCTTGAGCAGAGGCTCCACGAGAAGGCGAAGCCCATCCATGAGCCGCAGCCGGTGGCGGTCAAGCCGCTTCCCGGACAGGTCCCCTGGAATCCGATGCAGCAGGAGGCGGCAGAGAAGGCGAAGACCCCCAGGCGGTTCCCCAGTGTCAGGCCCTTCATCCTCCCCATCGTGGCCGTCGTGGGGATAGTCATCTCTGCGTACTTCGGGACCGTGCCTGCGGCCCAGGCGACCCAACAGACCTCGCTCGGCGCTGCCTCGGGGGCGGTGTTGGCCGTCTTTTCCGTCATCACTTCGGTGATCCTGTGGGCCAGGAGGCGCGGCGCCCCGAGTCCGAAGGCCGTCCAGGCCGCCCAGACCCCTGAGGTGCCCTAGATGTCAGTGGTCAAGGCCGAGGACGTAGCCAGGCAGGCGCTGGACGTCCAGCTTGGGATAAAGCCCCTCAGCGGGAAGGTGGAGGAGAAGGTGAAGTATCTCCGCATCTCCGATGCCATCCCCCTGGTCACGATGACGAAGTCCTGCCCGATCTGTTCGGCGGTGTGGGAGCCCGGCCACGCGCTCCTCTTCTTCCTTGAGTCGACCCACCACGACAACATCGTCGAGGTCCTGAAGTTCCATATCGGGCTGGCGAACAAGGTGGAGGCGATGGCTACGCGCCTGGCGTCGACAGGGGGCGAGAACCTCTTCCACGAGAAGGACGTCATCGCCCTCTTGAAGGAGATGTACGAGAAGGGGCCGGCGGCCGTGGACTTCGCTATGGGGGTCATCGGCTACTACGTCTCCCACCAGCGCGAGTATGTAGGGACGAAGCGCAGCGTGAAGATAATGATCGCCGAAGTGCTCGAAGAGTTCGCTGGCTTGGGCGAGTTCTATCAGATGAAGGTTCCACAGTTCAAGCGGCTTTGGTCTGAGAAGTGGCAGGCGAAGCTCACCGAGGAGTGGGACGAGGAGGCTGCCGCCGACCTGCGCCGGATCCGCTCGATGGTCTTCCAGGCGGAGGCCCTGATGAATGGGGAGATGGAGAAGGTACAGGAATTGACCCGCGAGGACCCGATGGCGTGGATGAAGTTCCTGGCGACATCGGGGGTTCCCGCGAACCAGACCCCCCAGCTCCCCTCCCCACCCCAGGTGAACAAGTAGCATGCCTCGGGGCAGGCGCACCGTACCCACTGGCTACACGGACCTGCAGGGCCGCGTCCTCCAGCAGCGATGGGAGGTCATGGACACCCTGGGCGAAACCCTCAAGGACGAGCACAGGAAGGTCAGGGAGGCGGGGTCGGCGGACGCCACGGACAGGCAGAAGAAGCTCCTCGGCTACGCCCACATCGCGGTGCTGATCTATAACGGATGGCAGATGGGGCAGATAACCCCCGTGGATTTCGCGCAGCCTTCGGTCTACAGGGCGGCGTTCGCGGCCCACCCGTCCTGCGCGGTCAAGGCGAGGGATGCCATAATAGAGGCGGTGAAGAACGGCGAGGTGGGGGAGCCGGCGAAGTACATGAAACTGCTCGGGGAGATGGGGAACCCTGACGGCATTGACCAGGAGGGGCTGGACGACGATGGGTTCCTATTGCTTACCCTGCGCGCTAAATACACCTTGGGGGCGGCGGTCGAGAGGATCAACGAGGTGGCGACCGACCTCTCTGTGGCCCTCACGGCGCTCCATGTTATCGACGCCCAGAACCGGCAGGTCTTCGTCGACCTCCCCTGGAGGGCCGGGTACATGAGGCACGTCATCAAGGAGTACGCGCCCGAGATGAAGGGGTTCGCCACAGACCTGCAGGACAACTGGATAGCGGTCACGGAGCGGATGACCGACCTCCTCGAGGCGTTCGAGCCCCTGATGATCTCCCTCTACACGAAGGCGATGGCCGACTATATCGAGCGCGGGCCGCCGAGGTCGGGATACTAGGATGGGGCTCCTGGGGATGTCGGGACGGACGGTCACAGCCAGGGATTTCCGCGAGCCCAAGGACAGGCCAAAACTCTGGGACCCGGACGAGAGGGACTTCAACCTCGTCCTGAACCCGAAGATATTCCTGGGCGATACCGGCAGGGGTAAGACCGTGGCGTCTGCGTTCCTGCTCACTGAGCTGTACGACAACCCGCCCTCTTGCATAGGCGGCAGGCCGAAGATAATCATGTTCGACATCGCAGGGAGGTCAGAGCTGGCCTGCGCCTTCGCGCCCATGAGGCCGGAGAACCCGCTCTTCAAGTACCTCACTCGCCAGCGCAACGAGCTGCCTAACGGCGAGGAGGAGGTCTTCACCGAGCCGGACGGGACAGAGCACCCCGGTGTCAACCCGAAAGGGTACAAGGTCGAGGTAAGAATCCCACTGCAGTGGGCCCTCGGGCGCCCCGACCTGGAGTACTCCCAGCCGGCCATCGTGAAGCCATACGTCATCGCCATCGACGACCTGAAAGACTGGGACTGGGTGGAGATGCTCGGGCTGTCCGAGGACCACTCGGCCTCCTACCTCCACAAGAGGGTGCTGGAGAACGGGTCCAAGGAGGGTTGGCTGAAGACCGCCACGCTCGAGAGGTTGGGGATGGAGGCGGAGCGGGTCGCCGGCTCCAAGCGCCACGGCAAGAGGACGTTCACCCAGAAGCAGGTGCAGGCCCTGAGCGGGCCCTACGGACGGCTGGGGAGCGAGCGGCTGGTCATGCCCAAGCGCCCCTCCTGGGATGACGAAAGGGAGCTGCCCTGGCTCGACATGAAGGCGATGCTCGAGGATGTCGACACCATCACCGTCCTCCCCCTGGACTTCGCAGCGAGCAAGAGCCAGGCCGCGCACCTGATGGCGGTGCTCCTCAACAAGATAATCTGGCTCAAGGACAAGAACAGGGGGGACAGGGTGAAGAACGCCGTGGTGGTGGCGATCCCCGACATCTCGGTGGTGGCCGCCCCCTCGTTCGACCAGAAGGAGGACAGGTTCATGGGGCCAGTGAAGGACAAGCTCCTGTGGATGTTCTCCAAGGGGACGGGGAGCCAGATATGCGTGGTGTGCGACTCCCAGGACCCCGAGGACATCGACAAGGCGATCATGGGGAAGGGCACCTCGGTGGGCATCTTCAAGCTGGAGCGCGACAAGATCCGTGACATCTTCAAGAACATGGTGGTCGAGAACAAGGACGACATGCTCGAGACCGAGGAGCTGCGGAAATTAGAAACCGCCGGTTACTTCATCTGGAAGGCGGCGGGGAACCCGGAGGCGGAGATGATGTTCGGGGCCATCCCCCGGTTCGAGTACCCCAGGCATCGGCTGGGGACGCTCTCAGACTTCACATACGTCGACCTTTGGAGGCTCAACTATCCGAGGAGCAGCGCCCCGCAGATGTGGCAGGACATCCAGCCCCTGTACAAGCTCGTGGACAGCGTGAGGCGCGCGGGGGAGGACGAATGGGAGGCAGCCAAGACCGAGGGGGTCGACGAGGAGGGGAAGCCGGAGGAGAAGGCCCTGGACTTCGGCCCCGAGGGGAACAAGAGGGTGGAGGCCCTGCTGACGGCGGCAGGGACGCGGTCGAAGATGGCGGCGGTGTCGTTGCGCGACCTGGGCGAGTACCTCGGGGACACCATCCCACAGGCGGCGAACCTGAAGGCCGCCCACGCGATGAAGATCATGCGGAAGCTGGAGAAGCGGGGGTTCGCGCACCCCGACCCGGAGAGCTTCGACAGCAAGAAGCGGTGGACCATAGAGACCGGGAGGCTCAGGAAGGCGATGGAGAAGGCGGCTATTCCCGAGGAATACTCGGAGGCGGCGAAGCGGACGGCGACCCTCGGCGAGCAGTTCAAACTCGAGGTCCTCAACGGGAACGAAGAAGGGGCCACGAAGCTACTATCAGAGCTGGTGGAGTTCGCAGGCGCCCACAAGGACGACGAGAAGGTGAAGGCGGTGATGATCGGGTTCATGGGGGCATCCCTGCCGCTGACCCCGGCCATGAAAGAGATGCTTGGGCGCATGGAGGCGGCCTAGGATGGGGTTCATCACCTACTTTGGCAGAGTGAAGAAAGGGACGACGAAGGGCACGGCTTGGCACCGGCGCTCATACGACGACGGCTTGGAGCACATCACCTTCATTGTCAGGTACAGGGTGAGGAAGGCCACGGTCAACCGGAAGTCCTTCTGGCAGTACCTGCCACCCTCTCTGAACTCACCCCCGCCAAGGGACGAGGGGCACCTTCAATCGTTTCTGGTGGCCCATCTCGAGAGACGCGGCGTAGAGCTGCCCCAGGTGGTCAGGATCCAGCGCAACCAGGCCCGGGGGGAGAAGGCGGGGTTCCACTCCGTGGGGATGTTCGCGCTCTCCGAGACCACGATACGGGTCCTGCGGTCGTACCCGGGGGTGAGGGGGGTCCCCCATGCGCCGCCCGAGCAGGACTTCTGGTTCAAGCTGGGGCGCGTCGCCGACTTCGCACCGGCGGTGAGGAGGCTGCCTGCCAATCCGGCGGGGTTCGCCAAGAACGGACGCGAGACGGAAGGGCCTCAGGCGGCTATCTTGGCATCACAGCCTGCCTACGGCATCGGGTACTCGGCGCCCGTGGAGACGAGGCCGGTATGAACCGCTACGCCGTGGCTGCGGCGCTTCTGGCCTTCACGACGCTGCTGGCCTCGGGTGCGGCGGCTTTCTACTACGGCCAGACGGCGACCCAGAGCATCTCTTACAGGGTCGTCTCGTCCTCCGCCGATGCCTGGAAGGTTCAGGTTGCCAAGGACGACGCGACGATCATGGGACTTGAACGGAACATCACCACTCTGCGACAAAACATCACCGCCCTGAAGGGGGTCATCTCCTCCCTCCGGGCTAACAGCTCGAATACGGCCGCACTGGAGGCCCAGGTCTCCGCCGATCAGACGACAATCGCCCAACTCAACGGCCAACTGGCTGCCCTCTCGGAATACGCGGGGCTCAACCACAGGTCGACGCTCGGCACTTGGCATATCACAACTTCGGGGTTCTGCTTCGCTTCCTACTTCGGCCCGTTCTCGGTGTACAACTATGGCGGCTACGTCAGCCTCGGCCTCAACGGCACTGGCACGGGGGCGGTCCAGGCGACCGTGGCATGGGATGCTTACGGGACGAACTACTCACAGGCGGGCCCGGTCCCGGGCACTTATCCTGTGCTCCCCACGACGAACCTCAATGTCACGGTGACGGTCTGCGGGACGATGGACCTCAGCGTCTGGGCCTATCTCTATACTTAGGCGAAAAGGGCCGGCGTGGGCTCACACAGTTCCTTGACGATTCTGTAGGCGTAGGTGGTGGCACCGTTGCTCCCCTTGGCGACCGCGAGAGCCGCGTCCCGATGGGTGCTGTCCTTCATGAAGTGCTCTAGGATGGCCTCAGTGCTCCCGTCTACCGTCCTCCCGCAGACTCGGCAGTCCATGTCTTCATTCAGCCTCGCATTGTGATATAAAAGACATCACCTTTCCAACGGGGAGAAGTGAACAGGGGAGTGTAAAAGTAACCGGCGTCGGGTCAATTATCTTAACCCCTTCTGCGTATTTACTTCCTAAGTTAGTGCTGGCATGGCGAGAGGAATACGAAGACGATCAACGTGGCGTTCGAGGATGATGAGTATCTGCGGTTGCGGGCGAAGAAGGCGGGGAAGAACTGGCATGATTTCATAATGGAGCTAGCGGGTTGATCGTCTCATATGAAAAGCAGGAGCGTTGGTGCGGTCAGTGCATGAGAGCCGTGATCCCCGTCGAGGTCAACGGTCGCCAGAATGTCTGCCCGAACTGCCACCGAGACACTAGGGGCCATGCCAGGAAGGGAGAGGCTTATGACCGACAGAGGGACGCGACACGAATATGACCATCCCTCAGGCCATCGAGGACGCGATCAGGGCGCACGACTGGTGGGGCGTGGAGTACGGCATCAGGGAGTTCTTCGAACAGGATAAGCGGGACGGGACGATTGAGGAGTTGAGGCGAGAGCTACAGGCCGAGAAGGCGAAGTACGCCGACCTGGAGGGGCGGTTCTATGACCTGCAGGGTTCGGTCAACCTGGGCATTCCACATATGAACAAGCGGGGCTCTGGGGCTCACTACGTAATCAAGCGGCTTACGTTCGCTCACCAGGTCTGCCTGCAGGTGCTGTGGTCGAAGGACGCGTTCGACTTGGAGCATGGTCTGACAGCAAAGGAGGTGGCCCTCTTCTCCCCACAATGGGGAATGAAGGTGGATCCATACGATCACGATTTGGCCCATAGTCTCGGCGGAAGGCTCTCGGAGATGCAGAATCCGAGAGTGGGGCTGACGACTTCGGCGTATAACCAGGTTAAGGCGAAGGACCCCGACAATGGGCAGTTTCGCTCTGAGGAGAACCGTTGGTGGATCCCGTCAAACCTCCGGACTTGCCAGCTTGAAGAGTTGCTACACTGGAGCGCGGACAAGGAGTCGGTGCCTGTCCCAATGGGAGGTCCTTAGCGATATGGCCTCAGAACCCACGGCACCGACAGAGACGGAAGGGCAAGCGAGGAAGGCTCTCTGGGATTCGTGGTCTTACGAGTTCAAGGCGTGGATTGGAACGCTTCAGTCTGTCCCCGTCGCTCTGGTCGTCAGCAAAGACCACTCCGAGCCCTATGAGATGGATAGGAAACACATCTTCAAACTGGAGAACGGCCATTACGCCTTCATTCAAGAGTCGGGTTGTTCATGCTACGAAGCAAGCGAAGCAGAGATTCAACTCGCACCGAACCTCAGGGAAGTCAAGAAACTTTGGAACAGCGCCATCGAGAAGGAATACAATGACGCATGGAAACAGGAGAGGCTATCTTGAAGACTCCCCCACCGCAAGAAGGACAGGGGCAAAGAACGGTTCAGATTACAGAGTGGGGCTACGCGAGAGTCGTTGGTGAACACATCTATCCCAACGGAGCGCCTACAACCTATTGCCCCTACCATGATAGGATAGTCCCGTTCTGCTACAACGAGGGCCATTGGGCCTATGAGTGCGACCAACCTACAAGCATTCCAGATACTTACTCACTTCACCATATCAGCGCTCTAACAACCAGAGGTGGGAGATATTCGCCATGACCCAAGAAGGACAGAGCGCCAAGGCAGAGCCGAGGCTCGCAAAACGATTGAAGCGGGGAATTGCTGATGGGGTGCTTGACTACAATGGACGAGAGGAAACCCTTGGAGTCTGGATGACGAAAGCATATTGGAAAGAACTTCTCGCGGTTCTCGAAGCATCAGCCCCGCCAGCCGCGGAAAGGACAGCGTTGAAGGCCCTTAGAGGATTAGTCGAGGCGAATCTATACGATTTGAGAACGTCCTTGCAGGAATACAGCACTAAGAACAGGAAATTGAAGATGGAGCGGGCAATCCAAGAGAACGAATGGTTCCTTTCGAAAATCGACGCACAGGAGAGAGCAGGAGAGCCATGAGCCGCCAGTACCACGCCGGCGAGTGGCTTGCTCTGGCAGAGGCGTTCTGGATCAAGCAGGAGGGCATCTGCGAGCTGGGGACCGGGTGTCTGGTCGGGAAGCCACTTGCGCGCCCATCGGTCTGGGTCAAGACCCCCGCGAGGGATAGGGCCCCCCAGAAGCGGGAATGGCCTACGCTGGACCACCAGGAGGGGTTCAGGGACCCGCTTCATGTGCGCGGCCTCTGCCACCATGCCTGCAACCGGGTGATCCATGCGGCGTACTTCCGCTGGCTGCACGCCAAGGCCGTGCTAGAGAAGGCGGGTCTTCCGGTGCCTCCATTCGCGCTTCCATTAGGTCAGGCGGGAGAGAGAAAGGTCGGCGTGCCTGTGCTCCCGCCTCTGCCCCCCACCCCCGACGAACTCTCTAGGATGCTTGGCCCTGGGTTCCGGGTCGTCCCCAACGACGGCGACTCCTACAGCAACAAGCTGCATGCCCAATGCGCTCCAATCGCTCGCCGCCTCTGGCTCAGGGCGGTCCGCAACGGCACCCTCTCGAGCCTGCCCCTGAAGCCCGGGGAGAAGTTCGGGGTCTTCACGCCGGAGCGGCTCGTTGCATGGATCGCGGAACAGGTGGGCGAGGAAGTGATAACGGTGGAGCGGTACTCCAGGCGCTACCTCAGCGACGCAGGGCCCTGCGAGCTGGCGGATTCGGGGAAGAAGGCGGGGAAGGACCCGAGCGGCGTCGAGGCGGTGTACTTCCGAGACCCATCTTTCTACTACCTGGGGCTGGACGAGCTTCTCGAGCTGTACCCGGAGGAAGGACAGCGCGCCGTGGACCCAGCCAGACAGGAGAAGCTGCTGAAGGCGGCCGAGGAGCGGTGGAGGGAGGCGGAAGAGGCGGCCATACAGGCGAGGTTCGGGCCATGATCATAGAGACGACGAACGGCGCGGTCGACATCTCGGTCTCCGAATGGCTGCTCTTCAAGCTCAGGGGCTATGCGTTCGCCGGATGGTGGGCGGCCAGACCCGGGGGACCCGACGCCGAACATTGGGTGTACGCCTGCAAGAGGTGTGGGAAGGTCCACGCGGACATAGCCAGAGGCTTCGACAGAGAATTGAGGTGCAATGCGGCCTGACGAAGCAGGACATCCTCGCAGTCAGGGACCCTCACCTGAACTCCATGTTCAGCCTGGTCATCGGGTACACGGCCTACGTCGTCTGCGGGAAGTGCAACGCCTCGCTCTTCGGCGGATCCCTGAAGCCGAGAAACTTCACTAGAGGCGCACGGTGCTACATCTGCCAGCATCCAGAGGAGGGTGGTACGCTGAAGGCCCAATGGGAGGCCCTTCCAAGATGATGTCCATCTGCGTCCGGGAGATAGAGGCGAAGTACAAGGAGAACGCCACCATGATCATGGCTTTTCTCGTCGACCTCGACCGGCGCGGCATCGTGAAGTCAAGCATGTACAATCACAACGGCCACGGGGTTGAGCGTGTCTGGAGCGCGACAACATGAGGTCAGAAGTATTCCCGGGGAATAAGCGCCCATACGCCGTCCCCGTTGTCTCTCTCATCCTCTTCATCTTGGCTGCCTCCCTGATGTGGTACGCCCTCGCGCCCGTCACCCACGAATGGGTCTGCTACAAAGCCACCCAGGACAGCCCCAGCTGCGTGATCCAGGTGCCCGCATCTGACCCGACAGGAGGCCCCGTCTTCTACACATACCCCAACGGGACGACGGTCCTGAAGTCCTCCCTGCCACAGTCGCAGTTCTCAGAGCCCACCTTGGACAACCTCAACCTCGCCTGGGGGTCGATGGCCCTCTTCCTGGTCGCGGTGGGGGTGGGGTTCGCGGATGTGTCGGCGCGCGTGGGAAGGAACACGAAGCCATGAGCGACTTCGGCGTGATGATCGGGGGCTCGAGAGTCGTCGTCAAGGATGACCGCGGGCGGGAGAGGCCGCTGACGGCGGCGGAGCTGAAGGTGATCGGCCTGCAGGAGCGCGCCAAGGCCCTGATGCGGGGGATGGGCGGCCTGACCCTCGGCTTGCTCGCTAACTACTACCTCGAGGTCGGGGAGACTATCGCAGGAATTGCACGCAGCCTCGAATCCACCAACCGCCTCGAGGCCATGTCCGAAGGCGACAGGTTCCTGGACTGGACGTCCGAGCATATCCGCTCCCTTCTCGCCCACCAGGCCCTGCTGGCGGAGATCGAACACAACGAGGCCGAAGAGGATAGGGACAACATTGAAGCGGGGCGGCAGACGTGCGCCCTCTTCACCAGGAGCATGGCTTGAGCAACTCCAAGGTCACGATGCCGAGGGTGAAGCCCCACTCGATATGGTGCGTCATCTGCGGCGATGTAGTAGAAATCAGAGCCAGGACGCGCCTCGAGGCCATCGCCATGCTCGACGACCCTGCGGTCCACAACCACTCCCTGCTTCGAGTCCCCACGCCTTTATATGTAGAGCCTGTGCGACCATAAGCCGTTGGCAAAGCGGGTGGCTTGGGTCCTTACGCTGTACGTCGACGGGGAGCGCAGCCACATCTCGAGCCACAACGCCCGGCGCCATGCCGAGTTTCAGTTCAAGCGCCTCACAAACTTCTCCTGGAGAGCCTTCGAGCGGGGAGAGAAGGCGACCGAGAAGTTCCTCGGTTCTACGATCAAGAAGGTAGAGCGGGGGGTGAAGAAGGCAAGTTGAAGGTGAAAATCCCCCACAACCCGGCGAACGAGGGCGACTTGGCGAGCCACGGCTACAGCCTGAGCAAGAGCGCACCGGCTAGGCACAGGGCACTGTCCAAGGCCGACAGGGTGCTCCCCGTGCACAAGATCCTCCATGAGCTGGAGGCCCTAGCCATCAGGATGCGGAACTCCGAGGACCCGAAGTCCTACGAGGAGCGCGCCTGGGCAGATTTTCGGTGGTTTGAGGCCAGACATCACATCCCGAAGAGGCGGTAGGCGACGGCACATTCCTTCCTAGAATCGGCCGGAGGGAACT
>JAGWHE010000020.1 GCA_028866945.1 Nitrososphaerota archaeon | reverse complement strand
GAGAATCTCCAGCCTCTGTGGAGAAGCGATGACGCTGTAGATCGTCTTGACCCTACGAGGAGCTGCCTGCAAAGCGAATGAGACTCGTGGTCAACTCTATTTAATCATATGACTACTCGATTTAATCAAGGGTGCGAAAGGATGGGGTCGCCCGGATTTGAACCGGGGATCTCAAGCGGACTCGGCCCGAAGAGGCACCCAAGGCTTGAAGCCTAGACCAGACTAGCCGACGACCCCTGTTTCGCGGTCCCAACCTGAGTTAGTTATGGGTTCTGGGGCAGTGACGGCTTCCCCCGTGAAACGAAGGGACTCCCGTCGACGTAGAACCTCCAGCGCCTGGTCTGCCCCGCCGACACCCCAACCCTGGTACTCGCCCAGACCGGTCCGGGAGACGTGCCCTCTTCGAAGAAGAGCCTGGAGGACTTCACCATATCCTCCCCGTTCAGGGCCCCGTCGACGGCGAGAGCCTTCGTGAGGTTGCCGGGCCCCGCCGCGAGCTTCCGGAGGTCGCCGACCCCCCTGTTGGCGGCCATGGGGCCGACCCCCTCCAACGGCTCGACCGCCCGAAGCAGGACCGCCGCCGGCGTCCCTCCCGGCTCGGTGGTCGCGTTGAGACAGTAGTGCATCCCCATGGTGAAGTAGACGTAAGCATGCCCGGCTGGGCCGAACATCACCTCGTTCCGGGGGGTCCTCCCCCGATACGCATGGCTCGCGGGGTCCCGGGCCCCCCTGTACGCCTCGGTCTCCACTATCGTCCCTGAGAGCCTCCACCCGTCCAGAACCCTGACCAGGCGGCACCCGACGAGGTCCCTGGCCACGTCTGGGGCGTACCGTTCAAAGAACCGGCGTGACAGCCGCCTGCCAACGTTGCCGTCCGTGGCCAACCCACTCGCACGCCTCATCTTCCGTTAATTAACCAAGCCAGCCCCGCGCCTGCGATGCAGGTCTTCGCCGACCTCCAGCTCCATTCGAAGTATGCCATGGCGACAAGCAGAGACATGGACCTCGAGCACCTTGCGGATGGCGCGAGGACCAAGGGCCTCAACCTCCTCGGAACCGGGGACTTCACCCATCCGAAGTGGTTCTCTGAGCTGAGGTCGAAGCTGTCCCCCGTCGACGGGACCGGCCTGTTCTCCTATTCTGGCATGACCTGGATGCTCTCCGGCGAGGTCTCAACAATCTACGAACAGGGAGGGAAGGTGAGGAAGGTGCACCACCTACTGTACGCCCCCGACATGGAGACGGTCGCCCAGGCGAACGAGTTCCTCTCGAAGTTCGGCGACCTTTCTTCGGACGGGAGGCCCATACTCACGGGGGTCGACTCGCCCGGACTCGTGGAAGGGCTCAGCGCGGTCTCGCCCTCGCTCTTCGTGGTCCCCGCCCACGCCTGGACACCATGGTTCTCCGTCTTCGGGAGCCGGTCGGGCTTCGACTCGCTGAAGGACTGCTACGGAGACCAGACATCCAAGATCTTCGCGATAGAGACCGGTCTGAGCAGCGACCCCTCCATGAACTGGCGCATCTCATCCCTCGACGGAGTCGCGCTCATCTCCAACTCTGACGCCCACTCGCCCAACCCCTGGAGGCTGGGCAGGGAGGCGAACGCCTTCGAGCTCCCGGCGATGACCTACCGGGGGGTCTTCGACGCCATCAGGACGAATGACCCTTCGCGGTTCCTCTACACCATCGAGGTCGACCCCTCATACGGGAAATACCACTTCACCGGCCACAAGAAGTGCGGCGTCTCCTTCGCGCCCTCCGAGGCCGCTCGGCTCGGGAACAGTTGTCCGAAGTGCGGGAAGAAGATGACGGTCGGGGTCCTGCAGAGGGTGGAGGCCCTGGCCGACAGGCCAGACGGGTTCACTCCTGAAAAGGCCATCCCCTTCAAGCGCCTGCTCCCGCTCTACGAAGTGATCTCGTTCTCGACGGGGGTGAACCGACTCTACGCGAAGTCTGTCCTTGACCTCCAGGAAAGGCTTCTCCGCACTTTCGGCAACGAATTCGCCGTCCTGCTCCGGACTAGTGAAGAAGACATCGCCCGGGTCGTCCCGACCAAGGTCGCCAGAGCCATAATCGCATCTCGCGCAGGGAGGTTGAGGGTCACCCCGGGCTACGACGGGGTATACGGGGTCCCTGAACTGGCGGGGTAGGCAGCGGAACCGGGGCGCCCCATCTTGGAGTAGACCGGCAGCGCCGCCAGGTAGAAGCCAAGGAAGAGGGCGTAGCCGATCCAGTTATGGATCCCCCAGAATGCCGAACCCCCGTCGACGTATCCCACCCACATCAACAGCACGATCCGGACCGAGTTGAGGACGGTGAGGGCGACTATCCCGACCGCCGCCAGGGAGGCAGTCGACTTGAGGTCCTTGCGCAGGTCCATGTGCATAAGGGCAAGCAGGCCCAGGAAAGTGGTCACCGAAATGATGCTTGAGCATCCAGGGGTGACCACCCCATCGATGACGTCGCCTGTCCTTGAGAGGAGCTGGAACTGGGTCCCCTGCCAGACGACCGGGAAACCAAGCAGCCCGACCATCCTTGCCGACAGTTCGGAGGAGACCACCGCCAGGGGCTCGCCGAAGGCCCACTGGAGCACGAAGGGAGCGCCGACCCCGGCCGCGTAGATGGCCGCATATGGAAGCAGGAACCTCTTGGTAGATGGACTGATGACGAGCGACGACGCGTAGAATGTCAAGACGACGGCCAACCCCGCCGACACCACGGACTGGCCCGTGAAAGGCTCGAGCGCCCACAGGGCCAGCACGGTCGAGCCGCCCAGCACCCTCGCGACCCACTGGGATGTGAAGCCCCGCTCCCCGAGGAGCAGTCCTCGAAGGTCACCCCACCGCAGCGCGAAGATGAGGGTCAGCAGGGCGGCAAAGGGGATGGCGGGGAAGACGCTGCCGAAGGTATCCCCCAGCGACTGGTCAAGGAGAGCGACGAAATTGGGCGCGGTGACCAGCGTAAGGGAGGCGGCCGCGCCAATCCAAACTAAGAACCTGGCCTCTGCTCTCAACTGAGCGCCAGACTCACCGGCCAGGGACCGGCGGTCCTCTGAGAGCGAACTTCCTGGCCACCAGATAGGCGGACAAGACCAGCGCCACGAAGAGTGCGGTCAGGGCACCGGCGTACGGGAACGCGGGTATTCCTCCTCCACTGCTGCTCGAAGTTGTGCTGGTCGTGGTCGTCGTTGGGGTGGTGGTCGTGGTGGTTGTCGTCGTAGTCGTAGCCGTGGTCGTGGTGGCAGTCGTAGTAGTAGTGGTCGTCGTTGGGGTGGTGGTCGTAGTGGTTGTAGTCGTGGTCGTAGTCGTCACGACCGTCGAGTATGCGAACGTCGCCTTGGCGTAGATCTGCGGAGGATACGCCCCCCACGTCGCGTTCAACGTGTAGGTGCCGCTAGTCCAGGCAGAGCTCCCCCCGGCCACGAAGGTGTAGTTGTACAGCCCCGAGGTTGCCCCCACGCTCGTCTCTCCCACAGCCACTACGGCGCCGGAGGGGTTGAGCACCTTCAAGGCGACCGCCGTCGATGGCCCGGGCGCTGGCGACACGCTTCCCGTGACCTTTATCGTCTGACCAGGACCGTACGCCGACGAATCAGTCGCCACCTTCAGAGTGTACGTCGACTGAGCCGTGGCTCCCTGCGCGACGAGCAGGAACGCGAACGCAATGACAGCAGCAAGACCCTTCCGACTCCCGACAACCAAGATGGGAGCTCAGACCCTCGGTCGCTATATAATCGTAACAATTAGAACGGCAGGGTTCGAGTGTGGGGGTAGTCGGATTTGAACCGACGGTCTACAGGTTTCTGCAGCTCCAATGCTTAATCATCCACGCTGCGGTGTCATCAAACTTTGAAGTTTGACCACTGGAGCCTGTCGCCCTGCCTAGCTGCCCACCTTCTTGGTGTTCTGGGCTATACCCCCAACACTTCCACCGGGCGGCCGCAGGGGGCTTTAGGGTTTTTTTCGGGAGGCGCTCTTTCAGAGGCTCCACGGCTTGCCGCCATGGACTACCTGTGCCGGAAGCTTGGCGCTCCACTTCTCAAGGAACCCAATGTCCTCCTTCCTGTTCCTGAGCCCGTCGGGGAGCATCACCGGGATTTCGTCCATGATAGGGAAGTAACGCCCGCACTTTGAGCAGATGAGAACGCCGTCCACTATCACGTCGGCCCCCCTGAGGGTGAACTCCATGAGGTTGAGAGGGTAGTGCTTGTCGATCGGGCAGGCAAGGATGTCGAGGAGCTTCCGCTGCACGTCGGTTCCTCGCTTCACGGCGGGTAAAAACGCTTGCCGGGGTCTAGAAACGTTAATCTACCGCGGCGCTCCGACTCTGATTCAGCCGGCCATAGCGTGTGGGCCCGACCTGGACTCGTCCGATCCCAGAAGTCAAACCATACGTCGCCCCGGTGCTACTGACTTCCGAGAGGAGTCGGGAAGCCGAGGTGCCGGCGCCTTTCCCAAAAATCCTAGCAATTATGAGGCATCACTACAGAACATTTAAGTCCCTGCTCGCGGTGTCGATTCTTGACTTCCGTGATGTCGATTTCCGCAGCAGTCCTTCAGGTAACCTCAGGTGACCTCACGACTTACCTCTACATCGCCTTCTTCGGCCTTCTTTTCGTAGTGCAGTTCGCGTTTGGGACGAGGCTCCAGTCGTACTTCGCCATCAACGAGATCAGCCGGGGGTTGAACAAGCTCAGGGTCATGAAGGACAAGGCGAGGAAGGACGCCATCGACTACCTGGTCAACGTGGGCAAGGCCCAGGCCGACCCAACGCAGCGGGTTGACCAGTTCCTCGATTATGTAACGATCATGCCGGTTGACATCGACCCGTCCGGCCTCGTAGGAAAGATCGACCACGTCGTGACCACCAACAACGACAGGGTCAGGGCCGAGGTGGGCTCGCTGCTGAACCAGAACAACCCAGTGACCGTGTCCATTTCCGAGAACCTACTCGAAGTGGCCACTTCGCTCAACCAGATTCACAAGATCGTCCGCCACTTCTACCTCCTGGGGAAGAAGACCAACTCCTACTTCACCCTGGTGCAGCTCCAGATGCTGATGCCGATGATCATACAGGAGGCGGACGCCCTCCTCAATGCCACCGACTCCTTCAGGATGGGCGAGCCGGTCGGGGACGGCATAGGACCCGTCGTGGTCTCGAGGTTCATGGCGGGTAAGGAGAAGAGGGTCATCGCCAAGGACACTGTCATGGCAATCACAGAGTACAAGGGAAGGAAATTGTATGTGCTGAAGGCCGACGGGCCCATGGCCTATGTCGGGCAGCCTGGGGTGGCCATCCAGAAGATAGTCAGCGAGATGGGGGTCAAGCCGAGCGCGATTGTGATGATCGACGCCGCCCTGAAGCTCGAAGGCGAAAAGACCGGAGAGATTGCGGAGGGGGTGGGCGCGGCCATCGGGGGGATAGGGGTGGAGAAGTTCCAGATCGAAGAGGCGGCGACAAAGGCGAAGGTCCCTCTCTACGCCATACTGGTCAAGCAGAGCATCCTTGAGGCAATCACGGTGATGAGGAAGGAGATCGCCGAGGCGGCGGACAAGGTCGCAGAGGTCCTCAACCGGGTAATCGAGGAGAAGACGAAGGAAGGGGACGAAGTAGTGGTCGCGGGGATCGGCAACACCCTGGGTGTAGCCCAATGATGAGCTCTGTCCCCGGCGCTGACAGGAAGTCGAAGCTCCTCGTCTACACTATCGAAGAGTGCCCCGTCTGCGGCCAGAAGACCAAGCGCGCCTTCACCGTCGGGGACTACATAACAAAGGAAGCCTCGAAGTGCCCGAAGTGCTCCAACACGGCCAGGGTCAGCCTGGTCTATGCTGAGAGCGCGAAGCAGTCAGGTTAAGACCGTCAGCCCGTCCTCGTCAATCGCCATCGTATGCTCGAACTGAGCGACCGGACTCCCTGAAGCCTCCACCAAAGTCGGGTACGCCCTTACGACCTTCTTGGCGACCAGGCGGTCGAGCATGTCCTGGAGCTTCTTCCCCGGATACTCCGGCGAGTACCACTGGGGGGTGAACGGGAGCGTCTTGCGCTCGGTCCAGACCCTCTCTGCGAACGAGTCCAGCTCCTTGTTGCCCGTCCTCTTTCTGGCGACGAGGGAGAATATCGTCTTGGAAGGGGTGTCGACCACGTACCCGGCCGCAGTCCCGAGCGTCAGGAAAGGCTCGATTGCGAACACTTCCCCCTTCTTCAGGGACTGCATCCCCGGCATGTACAGGTTGGGTATGCTCTTGCCGGCATGGACCACGTATCTGTCCACGGTGTGCCCCGTCAGGTTCTCAATGGTCTTGAAGCCGAACCTCGCCGCTTCGCGATGAATCTCCCTTCCTATCTCGGCCGTCCTAGACTCCTTCCTGGCGGCGCTTATGGCGACCTCCAGGCACCTTTCGGTGGCCTCGAGGAGAAGGTCGTATCCAGGGTTGAAGGTGACTGTAACGGAGGTGTCTGTCACATATCCGTCCACGTGGACCCCGAAGTCGACCTTCACCAGGTCCTCCTCATGGATCACTGACTCGTCGCCGTCCTGGGGCGCATAGTGCGCGGTCACCGCGTTCACCCCTATCCCGGTCGGGAACGCGAGTTTCCCTCCCCGGCTCTCCACCTGCTCCCTGACCAGGCTGCAGATCTCAAGGAACTCCATGCCGGGCTTTACGGCGGCCCTGACGAGCCCCCTGACTTCGGAGGTAATCTTCCCCGACTTTCGGTACTGTTCTGGTATCACCGACAAGATCTCCACAAATCCCTTTATTGCGTTCCGAAGCCAGCGGGGCGTCCGTGGTATTTCAACTGATTTGCCAAGGGGTGACTCATACCTGAAGTACAAGACAGTCGCCACGGGGGGGACATTCGACCACATCCACAAGGGACACGTCGCCCTCCTGAGCCGCAGCTTCGAAGCCGGTGATAAGGTGGTCATAGGGGTCACCTCCGACGCCTTCGCCAGGCGCGAGGGGAAGAGCCCCGACCAGGGCTATGCGGAGCGGGTGGCGGCCCTCGAGTCCCTGATCCGCCGGAAGTTCCCGGGGAGACAGTACCTCATAGCGACGCTCGACGACTACTTCGGCCCGGGCATCGCATCGCCAGACATCCAGGCCATCGTGGTGAGCAGGGAGACGGCCAAGAGGGTCCCCATCGCCAACGCCCTCCGCAAGAGCAAGGGGTTCCTCCCACTCGACGTCGTCGTGGTCGACTATGTCCTCGCGGACGACTCGAAACCCATCTCCTCCACCAGGATACGCCGAGGGGAGATTGACACGGAGGGAAGGGCGCCAAGGAGACCCAAGGCCAGATGAATCGCCTCGGCCCTGGGGAGTGGTTAAATCAGAACCTCGTCAGGCAACAGCAGTGTGGTTAAGGGAGAGCTCGACCCCTGGGGGACCAGTTCGGTCAAGGACTACGGGCGCCTCCAGACCGAATTCGGAATAGAGCCGGTGGCGCCGCTAGTCTCCAGGTTCAAGAAGCCAAGCCCCCACCTGAGCAGGGGGATCGACTTCGGTCAGAGGGACCTCACCAGGATAATAGAAGCGGTGGAGAAGAACAAGCCCTACGCCGTGATGAGCGGGATCAAGCCGACGGGGGACTTCCACCTGGGGACGAAGATGACCGCTGACGACATGGTATACTTCCAGTCGCTTTCCAAGAAGGGCACCGTCTTCTACGCCGTGGCCGACGTCGAGGCCTACGCCGACAACGGGCTCTCCTTCGAGCAGACCTCGAAGATAGCCGCCAGGAACGTCGCCGACATCCTTGCACTGGGCCTGGACCCTGACCGCGCTGTGGTCTATTTCCAGAGCGAGGAGCTGAAGGTCATGCGGCTGGGGACCGTCTTCTCGAGAGGGGTCACCAACAACATGCTGAAGGCGATCTATGGCGAGAGGCAGATCGGACTCTACATGTCCGCCCTCTATCAGGCGGGGGACATACTGATGCCCCAGCTTCCGGAGCTCGGGGGCCCCAGGCCCGTCCTCGTCCCCGTGGGCGCCGACCAGGACCCTCACATTAGGCTGGCCCGCGACCTGGCGGCGAGGTACAAAGACGAGTACGGGTTCATCCCTCCCTCATCCATCTACCACAGGCTGATGCTGAGCCTGGGCGGCTCCGACAAGATGTCCAAGCGGTCGGAGTCCACCCTCCTCACCCTGGAGGACGCCCCCAAGGACGCGAACAGGAAGATAATGACCGCGTTCACAGGCGGAAGGGACACGGTGGAAGAGCAGAGGCGGCTGGGCGGCCGGCCCGAGATCTGCCCAGTCTACGATCTCTACGGTTTCCACTTTGCCAGGAACGACGAGCACGTGAAGACCGTCTACCACGAGTGCACGAAGGGCATCCGCCTATGCGGCGAGTGCAAAATGGAGGCGGCCGGTCTGGTGAAGTCGTGGCTGGAAGAACACCACAAGAGGAGAGACGCGCTGATGAATGACGCCAGGGAGCTCATGACCAAGAGCAGAGACTACCTGTCCTCTGCGGGGAAGTAGATCGCGATGTCGACCTCCCTCCACCCGATCGAGCAGAAGGTCCTCGCCGCCCTGGCCTCCGCCGGGGCCGTGTCCTTCGAGACGCTCGTCGGCGCGACCTCCCTGCAAGAGGACCAAGTCAGGCGCGCCCTGCAGTGGCTGTCTTCCAAGAAGCTGGTGTCGATCACCGAGTCGGTCCAGACACGGCTGGAGGCCGTCCGCACCCCGCCCGAGCTCGAGCTCGTCCGCAAGGTGGGCGAAGCCTCACGGCTACTCTCCGTCGAGGATCTCAAGGATATGTTCTCCTCCCCTCAGGAGTTCTCCGCCGCCTTCGGCCGGGCGCGGGGCTCCGGATGGATCCGCGTGGACGGCGAGCAGGTCCCTGCTGTGTGGGTCACCGACAGCAATGGCCCCGAGGTAATGCGCTCCCTCCTAGCATCCCTCGCCTCGGGGAAGCCCGAGTCCGAGCTTTCAGAAGCCCAGGCGGCCCTGGTCCCAGATCTGGTCAAGCGGGGGATACTGGTGCGGGGGGAGACTAGGAGCACGACCGTGGCGATCACCGAGGAGGGCCGCCAGGCCGCGACGTCCGCCCCGGCCGGCGAAGGGATTGACAGGCTCACCCCCGAGGTCCTGGCCTCCGGCTCTTGGCGCGGCAAGCGGCTGCGCCCCATCGACGTGGAAGCCAAGGCTCCTCGGTTCTACCCCGGACGCCGCCACCCTGTCCGCGACTTCATCCGAGAAGTGAGAGAGACCTACGTCTCCATGGGGTTCACCGAAGTCCAGGGCAACAGCGTGCACCCCGCCTTCTGGAACTTCGACGCCCTGTTCGTCCCGCAGAACCACCCGAGCCGCGAGATGCAGGACACCTTCTACCTCGACGGGATGTCTGACCGCAGGCTCGCCCGGACCGGCCCCGTTGCCAACGTGGCGGCGACTCACGAGAACGGGTGGAAGACCGGGAGCCGGGGCTGGGGGTACCGCTGGAACATCGAGGAGGCGCGCCGGCTCGTCCTGAGGACCCACAACACGGTCCTTACGGTCAGGGCCCTGGCTGAGGAGAAGGAGAAGGAGAGGAGGGTGTTCGCCGTATCCAAGGTTTACAGGAATGAAAACCTCGATTACAAGCACCTGGCCGAGTTCTACCAGATGGACGGTATCATGGTCGGGGAGGGACTAAACGTCAGGCACCTCATGGGGTTCCTCACCGAGTTCTACAAGAAGCTGGGGATGTCCCAGGTCAAGCTCTGGCCGACGTTCTTCCCTTACACCGAGCCCTCGCTGGAGGTTGTCGGTTACTCCAAGGCGGTGGACGCATGGATCGAGCTCTCAGGTTCTGGGGTGTTCCGACCCGAGGTGACCATCCCCCTCGATGTCCGGGTCCCGGTGCTCGCCTGGGGACCGGGGATAGAGAGGCTGATGCTGATCCGCTATGGGCTGGACGACCTGAGGGCCCTCTACGGCGGGGACCTGTCGTGGCTTAGGAGCAGGAGCGAAGTTGCCCGTAGTTAGGCTCTACACCGCCAGGTTCGCGAAGATGGTGGGCGCCGACAGGAGGAGCATCATCGACCGCCTCCCATACATCGGCCTGGACATCGAAAGCGTCGAGAAGGACTCCGTCCGCGTCGAATATAGCCCCAACAGGCCCGACTTCGGGACAGACTTCGGGATCGCTAGGGCGCTCCGGGGCCTCCTCGGGAAAGAGGTTGGGCTTCCAAGCTTCCCCGTCTCGCCGTCGGGGATAGCGGTCAGCGTGGACAGGCGGCTTTCGTCCGTCAGGCCGTACATAGCCTGCGCAGTCGCCACCGGGCTGCGCCTCGACGACGAGGACATCCGCCAGCTCATCTCCCTGCAGGAAGACCTCCACAACGGCCTCGGGAGGAGGCGCAGGGCTGCCGCCATCGGGATTCACGACCTTGACGCGGTCAAGCCTCCCTTCTCATACAGGGCGGTCGACCCCTCCTTCGCCTTCGTCCCCCTCGGCGGGAAGGAGCCGAGCACCGTCTCCACGATCCTCGCGCGGACGGACGAAGGGAGGCTATACGGCCCAGCCCTGGGCGGGGGCCCCTACCCCGTGATTTCAGACTCGAGGGGGGCAGTCCTTTCCTTCCCTCCCATAATCAACGGGGAGGCTACGAAGGTGACCTCGAAGACTCGGAGCCTCTTCATCGACGTGACCAGCACCGACGAGAAGACCGGGGACGGCGTCCTCGCAGTGGTCGCGACCACCCTCGCAGAGGCGGGGGGGAGGCTTGGGACCGTCTCCGTGAAGTACCCCGGCCGGCGGAAGGTCACTCCGGACCTCGCTCCCATCCGACTGCCGCTCGACGGCGAACTCGTGCGTTCCGTCCTGGGGATGGACCTTTCGGCCGCCGAGATCTCAAAGTCTCTCAGGAGGAGCAGGCTGGGGCCAAAGGGGAGGAGCGTCCTGGCTCCGAAGTACAGGCTCGACCTGATGCACCCCGTGGACATCGCCGAGGAGGTCGCCCTCGGGTACGGCTTCGACCGCATTGGCCCCACCTATCCTGCCAGCAAGCAGCCCGGGTCGTTCAACCGGTTCGAGGAATACCTCGACTCGGCGTCCACGGTCATGGCGGGGATGGGGATGACAGAGCTCATGACATACGAGCTCACGGACAGGGAGTCGCTCTACGGTTCGTTCCAGCGGCCAGACGGCGACGAGATCCGGGTAAAGGACCCGAAGAGCCTCGAGCACTCTGTGCTGCGGGACGCGCTCGTCCCTCCCATGATGTCAGCCCTCCACAGCAACATCCGGTCCGACTACCCGCAGCGGGTCTTCGAGATCGGGCGCGTCTACGCCCGGGCGAAGGAGGGGGTGTCGGAAACGATGCACCTCGGGTGCCTGGTCGCACACTCTCACTCGACTTTCACAGAGGCGAAGATGTACCTCGAGTCATTCTGCTCCACCATGGGCGGCGTCGAGGTCTCCGCCCGCGCCGGGGAGCATTGGGCCTTCGCCCCGGGAAGGTGCGCGTTCATAGAGGCGGACGGCGCCAGCCTGGGACAGGTCGGCGAGCTGAGGCCCGAAGCGATATCGGCCTTCGGCCTCGGTGTCCCCGTCGCCGGTTTCGAGCTCGACCTGTCCCGCATCTACGAACAGCTAAAATAGCGCAGGGGCCCCGCCGGAGCAGACGGCTTTCGTTCTAAAGCGCGCCAAACGGCCACCTGCGAAGGCGGAAACGCTTTGATGAGCGGATGGTTTACCCAGGCGTGCGACAGACGAAAGCCGTTTGCCCGTTGAAGAGGCGCGGTGATACTCCCCGCTCAAAGCTGGGACATGATCCGAGCTCGTCAGAGACGGGCAACATTCCAAAGAGGGGAGCAGATCGATAGACAAGCGAGAACGGGAGTATCAGGCGTTCGGTGCGTTCCTTGCCGACTTCGTCCGAGACCTGAACAACAGCTCGGAGGAGGGGTGGTCCCTGTTGGTCGAGGGGCTCCGGGACCAGAGGGCCCTCCGTAAGCTGGGCTACGAAGGCGACCTCTTTCCGGTGTCCCTGTTCGCCAAGAAGCGCGCCCCCTTCCCCGCTGGCGCGAAGCAAGTCATCATCCTCACGGACCTCGACCGCGAAGGCACGGTTCTGGCTTCGAAGTTCGTCAAGAGGCTCAGCCATGAGGGGGTCCGCGCCTCGTTGAGCGAGCGGAGGCGGCTCAAGGCGGCGTCCCACGGGGTCTTCCTCCACGTCGAGAATCTCTCAAGGTTCGCGGATCCTGAAGAGGGCGGCTGGGACGCCGCCGTCGGCGGAGACGTCCCCGGGCCGGCCAGGGTCTACCGAGAGGGGCTGCGGAGGTTGCGCCGCCGTCATACTACACTGTGAAGGGGAATCCCAACCGTTGCAATGAAAAGAAAACAAGAAGTTTATATCCCCGCCAAATTCGGAGGAAATCAATTAACGATTAACAGCGTTAAGCACGAGTGAAACAGAAGTGAACGGAGAGAAAGGAATTGCCAGATTCGGGTATAGTAAAGTATCTAGTCAAACTGAGGTTTGAGGTAGACGGGGTAGTCGAAAGGGCCGACGTAATCGGGGCTATCTTCGGTCAGACCGAAGGCCTCTTCGGCCCTGAGATGAACCTGAACGAGCTTCAGAAGAGCTGGAAGGTCGGCAGGATAGAAATCAACCTAGAATCCAAGAACGACAGGACCAGGGGAGAAGTCATCATTCCGATGTCCACTGACATCGGGACGGCCGCTCTCATAGCCGCCGCAGTCGAGAGCGTCGACAAGGTGGGGCCCTGCAGCGCCCGCTTCAACGTAGGCCAGATCGAGGACGTCAGGGCGGTGAAGAGGAAGCAGATAGTCGACAGGGCGAAGCTCATCGTAAGGGACTGGAGCTCGAAGACCGCCAGCGAGGGGGAGAACCTCCTCAAGGACGTCACCGAGTCCACAAAGAGGGCCAAGGTCATCAACTACGGACTGGAGAACCTGCCGGCGGGGCCCGGAGTCTACTCATCAGAGCTCGTCTACCTGGTCGAGGGGAGGGCCGACGTGGTGCTGTTCCTCAGGGCAGGGATTGAGAACGTCGTCGCCTTGGAGGGAACCAGCATCCCAGACTCGATCATCGAGCTCGGGAAGAAGAAACGCCTGATCGCGGTCCTGGACGGCGACAGGGGCGGGGAGCTGATCGAGAAGGAGCTCGCCCAGGTGATGAAGGTCGAGAAGGTCATACACGCGCCGCAGGGCAAGGAGGTCGAGGACCTCACGCCCATCGACGTGATCAACATGCTGAAGGCAGAGAAGGTCGACATGCCCGCAGTGCAAAGGAGGCAGAAGGCGGCAGAAGCCGCGCCACCGGCGCCACGTGCGGCAGACGAAGCCGAGGAACCCGTCGTGGTCAAGACCAGAGAGCTCTACCCCAACCTGAACGGGACGCTTGAGGCTATACTCCTCGACCAGGGCCTGCAGGAGATCGGAAGGTTCCCCATCAGCGAACTGGTCCAGAAGATGGAGGGGACCAGCGGAGCACTGTATCTCATCTTCGACGGCATCGTCACCCAGAGGCTCGTCGAGTCCGCCACGAGAATGGGAGTGAAGGGCATCATCGGCCACCGCACGGGCGAGCTGGGCCAGGTGCCAGAAGACGTCAGGATAGGCACCTTCAGAGACCTCGGCCTGGAGTAGGCCCAGGGCCAGTTGATAGTCTCCGAGTTCGATCCGAAACACAACCGCTGTTCGTTTTCTGTCGAGTCCGCCGAGGACCTCTGGACCCTCAGGCGGCTGATAGCGAAGGGGGACGTAATCGTAACCAGAAGCTCCAGGGTCGTGAAGAAAGAGGACGAGTACTCAAGGCCCGACAAGGGGGAGCGGGTCAAAGTCACAGTCGCCCTTTCGGTGGACGAAGTCCACCTGGACAGCAGCATCGAGCGGATCAGGGTCAAGGGCACCATCGTAGAGGCGAGCGACGAGACGGTCCCCAAGGCAGGCTCCCACTCGATCACCATCTCCCCCGGGCATTCGCTCACCCTGCGGAAGCAGCGGTGGTCTCCTCTGGACACGAGGCTGGTCCACCCCCCTGGCGCGTCCTCATCCAGATTCGTCCTTCTGGCAGCCGACAGGCGGGAAGCCGGCCTCGGGACACTCAGCGGCTCGCATCTCTCGGTGGTGACGACTGTCGAATCTGGCCTCGGGGGCAAGATGGGCGAGGAGCAGAGCTCCCAGCCCTACGTCTCGAAGGTCGCGGGGGTCGTCGCCCAGGTCTTCCAGGAGGGGGACAGGGTGGTGGTCGCGGGCCCGGGGAACTTCAAGAACTCGATCGCGAACCAGATCCGCGAGAGGCTCAAGGGGGGGCAGGTGACCCTTCTGGATGGACTGGACCTGACAGGCTCGGACGGCGTCAGGGCGCTCATCAAGACGCCCTCGTTCCAGGAGCTGGCCAAGGGCTCTCTCGCGGTGGAAATGCAGCGGCTCGTGGCCGAGGCCGTCAGAAGGATATCCACCTCCGACCCCAAGGTAGTCTACGCCCTCCCCCGGGTTGCAGACGCTGCTTCCGCGGGCGCGGTCGAGGCCTGCGTCGTCTCCGACGACGTGTTCAGCACAGGGATAGACGAGTCGCGCCTCGTCGAAGTGCTGAACGACGTCGAATCCAAGGGGGGGCGGGTGTATCTGGCAGACTCATCGATGGAATACGGGAAGCAGGTGTCCTCATTCGGAGGGATTCTCGCCCTGCTCCGATACGCCATCAGAGCCTAGTCAGCCACGGGAAGACGAACTCGACGACCAACGCTAGGATGATGCCTCCCTTCAGCAGGTCTTTTCCAAGGCGCACCGACGCGTGGCTGAAGTAGAGAAGGATGCCGACCATGAGGATGGTGACGTAGGCGACTCTCGAGATGTCTATCACCGCGGTGTCGATGGTGGCGAGGAGGAAGGTCGTAGTCGATGTGAACTGCTGGGCGAACTGCTGGATCAGCCCCTCGGCCCCCGGGGGTGCCTGTATGCTCGACATCGCACATTCAGGCGTTCCGGGCATTTAACGACCAAGCACGGAGCCGGGACCGGCCCAGGCGGGGATTCGGCCCCTTCGGGGCGTCGCCGACGACCCTCTGACCCTAGGCTCCCAGGACGTACACGAAGAAGTAGGGTGCAGCAATGATCGCAATGAGGAAACCGAGCACCGTCAGGGTGGCAGCCACGGTGACCCTCCCCACCGTCTTCTCGCTCAGCTTCCCTCTGCCCAGCGCCTCGACCCCTACCCTGAACCCCTGGCCCCCGTCCAGAGGGTAGATGGGCAAGGAGTTGAAGATCGCGAGGTTGATGTTGATGAAGAACAGCCAGTAGAGCTGGTTGGCCAGCGGCAGAACCGCTGCGCCGATGGGTGACGTATAGAAAGCCGAGTCGCCACTGGAGAACGGCACCACCCCCTGGCAGCGCCCGACGTCGAGGGTCGGTATGCAGGCGATGTAGACGAAGGGGTTGTTGAAGAGGTCAGAGTAGGCCGAGACGGCGGAGCGAATGCTGCTTGCGGAGACCGAGCTCACTCCGATGTAGGGCCACTCCGCCAGCACCCTGTTCGTAGTCGTGTTTACGAGCTGATTGCAGCACACCAGCGTGACGTTGTCGATCTGGATCACATGGCCGCTCCGGTAGATGGTGAAGTCGAGCGACTGCCCAGCCTTCAAGGATGTGTTCACCCCAAGGATGGTTGACAGGTCTGTGACCGCCGTGCCGTTGACGGCGAGGACGATGTCCCCCGGCAGAATCCCTCTATTGTAGGCGGGGGACTCCTTGCTGACTCCAGTTATCCCTGCCCCGATCGCCACCGGAGTCATGCTACCGACGACGAGCGCGAGCACCACGAGGCAGACCACGGCAAGGACGAGATTCGTCCCAGCCCCGGCAGCCAGCATCTTGGCCGCGTGCCGTTTCCGAGCCTGCCTGACTTCGGTTTCATCGATGTCCACGAAGGCCCCGATGGGGATCACAAAGAAGAGGAGTATCAGGCCCGAGTTCTTCACGCGCAGTCCATGGCTTCTGGCTATCACGCCGTGGGCCCCCTCGTGCACCACCATCCCCACGACCAGCGCGACCCAGCCGTAGAGGATCGGGATGTACGGGTTCAGCCCCGGTATGCCGAGGTTGATGAGCGGCCCGAGTCCTACGATCCCCCTGGACGCCTGGGCGAACCCGGGCGAGAGGATTCCCTGAAAGACCATGAAATAGAGGTAGAGCCCTATCGCCGCCGAGACCGGCATCAGATACAGCAGGAGCCACCCCACCGGTCTGGAGATCTTGCTCTTCCCCATCCGGTCCATGACGGATAGGAAGCGCCTTGTCCGGACCATGAGCAGAACCCCGCTCTGAAGCTCGAACCGCTTGAACTCGTCAGAACCCATTTTCGCCTCACCGACGGCGTTCGCGCTTTAAGCGTTGAGACTTTATACCGACCGGAGGTCCGTTTCATCACATGCCTGGCTGCACGACCTGCGGAGGGGCGGCGTTCTACACCCGGCGCTACTCCGGTGAGACCCTCTGCGTCGAATGCTTCAAGAAGTCCGTGGTCGAGAAGACCCGAAGGACCGTCTCCAAGTACAAGATGATCGGAAAAGGGGACAGGGTGGCAGTCGCCGTCTCAGGGGGCAAAGACAGCCTGTCGCTCCTGAAGGTCATGGTCCAGCTCTACGCCCCCAGGCGCCTCCCGATCGCCGCAATCTCCGTCGACGAGGGGGTGGCCGGCTACCGTGACGAAGCGCTCGAACACGCCAGGTCCCTCTGCTCCGAGCTCGGCGTGGAGCACACTGTGGTGTCCTACAAGGAGATGTTCGGCTTCTCCCTCGACGAGGCGCTCAGCTGGAACGAAGAGCGCGACGTGTCGTCCTGCAGCTTCTGCGGCGTGTTCAGGCGCAGGGCCATCGACGAGGCCGCCGCCCGCGCCGACGCCACCGTTGTTGCGACCGCCCACAACCTCGACGACTACGTCCAGACCTTCATGATGAACCTGATGCACGGGGACGTAGCCCGCCTCGGCTGGATGGACCCAGCCTACGCCGACGGCTCCTTCCGGATCAGACGGGTCAAACCCTTCATGGAGATCTACGAGGAGGAGGTCGCGCTATACGCCTACCAGTCCGACGTCCCGTTCCAGAGCGTGAGCTGTCCCTACATGCACGAGGGGTTGAGGAGCGAGGTCAGGGACTACCTCAACGCCATGGAGGCCACGCACCCCGGGATCAAGAACGTCCTTCTCCGCTCCAGCCTCGACGTGATCTCCCGCTATTCTGGAACGTCTGGCAAGGAGTCAGTACCCTGCGGGAGCTGTGGGAGGCCCTCCTCCGGCGGCCTCTGCAACGTATGCAGGATGAAGGCGACAATCGAGGAACACGTTAAAAGCAGACCCTAGCCCATGTTCCGCTGGCGGTGGGTAGGGCAGGTAGGGTAGCCGTCTACCAGAATGCTGAAACCGGCTTTACGCAGCGGCCAGCAACCTCCGGGTAAAGCCATCTTCCTCGTTACCCGCGCCGGGCAGGGGAGACGAACTCACGCCGAAGCGGGCGGTCATGAGGGGCAGCCTCCTCGAAGGAGGGGGCCTGACTCTTGATTGCCGAATCGGGCGAGGTCCGGGAGGGAGCAACCCTATGGCGACGTGGCCACGCTGCTTCGTCTACGTGGGGGATCCCCGGTCTGGCGAGATGGGAGCGGAGAGTGGTGGTGAACTCCGGAGGGCCTACCGCCGCTCATGTTTTTATCGGCCGGAAATCGGCTGGCAACTCGCGCAGGGGTAGCCTAGAGTCCTCGACGGGGAGCCTGGTAAGGCGCAGCCAACTGGGCGCAAGCTTGCTAAGCCTGTGTCTCTAACGGGACTCGTGGGTTCGAATCCCCTTCGAGGGGCGGAAGTCCCACCCCCTGCGCTCCTCAGGCGCAGACCTCGTGGCCTTCATGCGAAGCGTTTGCCCGAAAACTTGGCCCTTGGCCCGAGTTCTTCTTCTATCCTGATCAGCTCGTTGTACTTGGCCACCCTCTCTCCCCTGGCAGGGGCCCCCGTCTTGACGAAGTCCGAGCCGAAGGCGGTCGCCAAGTGGGCGATGAATGGGTCTTCCGTCTCCCCCGAGCGATGAGAGACGGCAACGCTCCACCCGGCCTTGTGCGCCAGCTCGATCGCCTCCTCCGTCTCCGAGACCGACCCTATCTGATTCAGCTTGATCAGGACCGCATTCGTGGCCTTCGCCCTGATACCCGCCATGATCCTTTTCACGTTGGTCACGTAGATGTCGTCTCCGATGACCTTCGTCTTCGCGCCGAGCCTCTTCGTGATCGAGGCGAACTCTTCCAACGCATCTTCATGGAAGGGGTCCTCTATGGTCAGGAGCCCGAATTCGTCCCTGAGCGCCGAGTAGAAGTCCTCCAGTTCCCCCGCATCCATGGTCTCGTCGTCAATGACGTACTTCTTCGCCTTCTGGTCGTAGAAGGTCGAAGACGCCGCGTCCACTCCGAGCCTGACGTCTCTCTCGCCGTACCCGGCCTTCGAGACCCCCTCGCGTATCGACTGAAGGGCATCCCTGGTCAGGCTCAGGGGAGGAGCGAACCCCCCCTCGTCTCCCACGTTGATTGCCTCCCTGCCATATTTCGCGACGAGCACACCCTTCAGTGACTGATAGACCTCTGACCCCATCCTGATGGCCTCGGTGCATGTCCCTGCTCCCACCGGCTCGATCAGGAACTCCTGTATCGCCAGACCGTTCCCCGCGTGTTCCCCGCCGTTGATCACGTTCATCATCGGCACCGGAAGAGCATAGCGCGTCCTCTTCCTGAGCTGCGAGAACAGGCTGACCGAGTTGGCGAGGGCCGCCGCCCGGGCCGCCGCCATCGAGACTGCGAGGATGGCGTTCGCTCCGTACTTCGACTTGTTGGCGGTCCCGTCCAACCTGATCATCACGGCGTCGACCTTCGAGGTGTCAGCCGCGTCCAACCCTCTCAGCTTCGGCCCCAGAATCTTCGTCACGTTGGCGACGGCCTTCTTCACCCCCTTGCCATGGAACCGCCGCTCGTCCCCGTCCCGGAGCTCGAGTGCTTCCAGCTTCCCCTTCGACGCCCCCGAGGGCACGCTTGCCCGCCCGACCGACGCCGCCGTCGCGACCTCTGCCTCGACGGTCGGGTTACCTCTCGAGTCGAGGACTTCCCTCGCCCTCACGGACACGATCCTGGTGCTCACTCCTCCCAACCCTCCCGCCGGGTTCGCCGGGAGCCGCCCCCGTTAAAATCTGATTCCGACGCCCCGACGCCTCCAACGCTTATTACTCGTCCCCGGCTCGCGGCCCCCGGGCCGGTCGTCTAGCATGGTTAGGACGTCGCCCTTACACGGCGAAACGCAGCTGCGCGCCAAGGCCGGCGGTCCGAATCCGCCCCGGCCCACCTCTTTGCACCCTCGAGCGAACTCGCCCTCTAAGAGTTATCTACGAAGGTCGGTCGGGTTGCCCGGATGCCAAACTTCAGGTACATCAGCTGGTCGGAGTACGGCAACCTGGCCGAGGCCCTGGCGGAGAAGATCAGGGCAAAAGGGAACCGCTACGACCTGGTCGTGGGCATCGCCAGGGGGGGCATCCCCGTGGCCATGGTGGTGTCCGATCACCTGGACGTGAAGATCGACTTCGTGAACGTGAAGTCGTACAACGACATTGGCAAGAGGACCGCCCCGCGGATACTCTCCACCCTGGTGGAAGGGGTCGAAGGGAAGCGCGTCCTGCTCGTCGACGACCTCGTGGACCAGGGCGACACGATGATGTTCATGAAGAAGTACCTGTCCGACCAGAAGCCGAAGTCGCTCGACACCGCGGTCATGTTCAGGAAGCCTTGGAGCAAGGTGGAGCCGGAGTACTACCTCGAGACCGTCTCCGAGTGGATAGTCTTCCCCTTCGAGCTCGGTGAGGTAGGGAGACAGAGGGCCGCCATGGGAGCGGACTCAAAGGCTGAGGAGTAGGTACGCGTTCAGGGCGAGGATCGTCGCTGCGATAAGGATCGCTATCCATGTGGTGGTGCGCCTGTTGACGAATTCGCCCATGAATTTCCTCTTGGCCGTGTAGTAGAGGAGGGGGATCATTGGGAGAGGGATCATTATGCTGAGGACGACCTGGCTGTAGACGAGCAGGCTCAGCGGGCTGAGACCGAAGAGGATGGCGCCGACGGTAGGGAAGACGTTGACGAACCTGGTCACCAGCCTCCTCACGTAGACGTTCACCTTCTTCCCCAGGAGCCCGTCCATTATCGCCTGGCCGGCCAGGGTCCCCGTAGTCGATGAGGCGATGCCGGAGGCGAGCAGCGTGATCGCGAACACCGTCATCGCGAACGGCCCGTATATGACTCCCATGATGCTGGCAGCCTGTGGGACGGTGATCGAATTGGCGCACTGGGTGATCGCCGACGAATTGGCTTGCTGGACCCCGCATGAGGGGAGCGCCCCGAAGTGTTGGAACAGCACCGTCGAAGCAGTCACCAGAATCCCCACGTTGATGAGGGCCGCGATGGCCAGCGTGAGGACCGACTCCATCAAGTGCAGCTTCCGCACCCGTCGCTTCTCTTCGACCGTGTCGCCCTTCAGCTTGTTCCGTGCAAGGTGGGAGTGGACGAAAAGGGCGTGAGGCATGACCGTGGCCCCGATTATCCCGACCACGAAGGGTATGTTGCTGGCGTTGAGCTCAGGGACGAAGCTGCGGGTGGCGACGTCTGCCAGGTTCGGCCCCAGGACATACATCTCGTAGAGGAAGCCGACGCTGATGATCGAGACGAACAGCATGAAGAGGTACTCGATCACCCTGAACCTCCTGGTGGCGAAGGCGAGGATGATGAGCACGTCCGCGGCGCCGAACAGGGCGGCGTACAGCAGGGGGATGCCAAACAGGATGTTGAGTGCGAGGACTGTCCCTAGGTACTCGGCCAGGTCCGTCGCCGCGGCTGCTGCTTCGGCAGCGAGCCAGTAGGCGAACCTGTAGTAGGTCGACTTCAGCGAACCCCTGATCAACTCCGGAAGGCTGCTGCCGGTGGCGATCCCGAGCTTCCCCGACAGGTACTGGAGCTCCATCGCCATGAAGCTCGCCAGCCAGACGGTCCACACCAGTCCGTTCTGAAACAGGGCCCCGCTCTGGATTGCCGTGCCGTAGTTCCCGGGGTCCATGTAGGCCATGCTTACGATGAGAGCGGGGCCTAGGTAACCGAAGAACTCTCGAACGGAGGGCACACTGGGACTCCTGAGGGCGTTCGAAACGGACCATTATCTAACCTGTTGCCCCGTCCGGGCGGAGCGCCCGCGCCGCGCCCCTCTCGGTGGCTAGGGCGGCCCGACCACCTTTGTGATGATGCGGTGCGTCAGCCCCCACACCACGTAGTCGCCGACGAGGAAGGCAGGCAACTGGACCGGCTTGCCCCCGCTGTCCAGGGCGTAGCTGGAGCTCGACTTCGGCGCCAACATGTCCTTCAGGTCAGCCCAGCGGTACGACGCCACCTCTTCATTGGGGGTCACGTCCACCTTCTCCTTCAGCAGGAAGACGGACGGGACGACATCCATGGTCCCCGTGTGGGTGGTAGTGAGCTGTCCGTACCCCAGGAACTCTGCCGACTTCCCAAGGTCGACCCCGACTTCCTCGAGCGTCTCGCGCGTTGCCGTCCTTCTCGCCGTCCCGTCTTCAGGCTGCATCTTCCCGCCTGGGAACGCGATCTGCCCTGACCAGGGATCCCCGGCCCGTTCAGCTCTTTTGATCAGCAGGACGCTCGGGCTCTCGGTCCCGCTGATGATTATCGACACAGCGGCGAATCTGAGCCCCTTCGGAGTGGGCTCGCTGCCCACCAGATTCTTCGATATGCGGCTCAGGATGTCGCCCAAGTCAAATCTTCTTGGCGCCCCTCCAATTTTAAATATGCAGCGCGAACCGCGGCACCAGCTGATATTCTGATGTCACAAGAGCACAAGAACGCTGAACCCCCCATGAAGCTTACCGGGGAGAAC
>JAGWHE010000060.1 GCA_028866945.1 Nitrososphaerota archaeon | reverse complement strand
GCAGGCCCTCAGAGGGAGGCTCGCAGCCCCGGCCAAGAACCGCGGCCGCATCGACGTGGTGGCGGACGTGCTCAGCGCATGCTCGAGCCCGGCCACCAAGAACATGATCCTGATCAAGGCCAACGTGAACTCGGTGACCGCGACCTATCTGTTGGCGCAGCTTATGGACACCCGGCTCGTCGACACCGTGGTCGACGAAGAGGAGAGGGTGACCTACATTGCGACGAAGCAGGGGGCGACGTTCCTGACGTCGTACAAGAACCTGACAGCGATGCTGACTTCCGCGCTGGTCCCAGAGACCAGGACGACGAAGCCCGAGATAGGGCTGTTCGCCTAGAAGAGCTGTTCCGTCGGGAAGACTTCTATCCCGCCTTCCGAGATCTTGTACGGGTGCGGCTGGCTGTCGTTGTCGATGCCACGCATCTTCTCCACGCTGAAGACCCTGGTGAACGCCTGGCCGCTCAGCACGCGGGTAAGCACGAGGACGCCGTCGACTATGAACTCCTCGAACTGGTACCTCCTCTGCAGCGACGGGTCGCTCATCTCCGCCACAAGCAGGGTGGTGCACTTGCTCTTGACGGTGGCGGACATCAGGTCCAGAAGCGCTATCCTCCGGTCGTAGTCCTCGGAGTAGTGGACTACGAGGGTGGAGATCGGGTCGATGACCACGCGCTGGGCCCCCACCTTTTTGATGGCCTCGGTGACAGAGTTGATGAGCGTCGCGACGGCGAACTCCTTCCTGCCTATCTCCGTCGTCCCAAGTTTGACCTTGGCGGGGAGGAGCCTGATGGGGGAGGCGTCGACTACGGCGATCTTCTTCGCGGCGACCTGGTGCTTGACCCCCAGCCCGAGGGTCTCAGCGCTCTCCAGGAGCCTCTCCGGGTCTTCGTCCAGCGAAACGTAGACCCCGTTCTCGCCGGCCTTGGCGCCGGCCACGAGGTACTGGAGCCCGAAGGTGGTCTTGCCGCTGCCGGGTGCGCCGAGAACCAAGACGGTGTGCCCCTTGGGGATGCCCTTGTCGTCGAGGAGGGAGTCGACCCCTTTGACGCCGACCCGGGTGTACAAACGCGGGAATCCTTCCGCTAAACGCTTTAAGGGTTTCAGGAGAGCCGATGGGCGTGGACAGGCTCAAGGTCGGGGTGCCGGAGCTGGACGCGGCGCTGCTAGGCGGGATACCGAAGGGGTCGCTCGTCCTGGTGCTTGGGCCCCCGGGCGCCGGCAAGAGCATATTCGGGAAGCTGTTCCTGCACAGCGGGCTGGGAGACGGGAACGGCGACAACGCGTTCCTCGTGTCGACCTCGGAGTCGGAGCAGAACATATCAGACGCCATGGCGATGTTCAAGTGGACCCAGGGGGCGGACCAGCACCTCCGGGTGCTGGATTGTTACTCCTGGAGGCTGGGGGGGAAGAGGTCGAAGTACTCGGCCCCGCTCACGTCGCTGAACGACGTCTCGCTGACCCTGGGGAAGCTGTTCGAGGACTCCAAGGTGAACCCGGACGGGAACGAGAGGCTGGTGGTGGACTCGTTCACCGACTTTGTCAGGTACGTGGGGGTGGACAAGTCGCTGCGGTTCCTGGACTACCTGAGGCTGAAGCTGAGGGAGCTGGGGGTGACGGGGCTGCTGCTGCTGGAGGAGGGGGTGCACGCGCCCAGGACCATAGCGGCGGTAGAGTACTCCACGGATGGGACGGTGAAGATGAGGGTGTCGGACCAGGGGAGGTTCATGATGGCGAGCAGGATGCAGGGGACCCCGCTGGCCCAGAAGTGGATACCGTTCACCATAGGAAGGTAGGCGGAAGAGGGTCGGGCTGCAGAACGGGGGCCGGGGGGCGCTCCTGTTGGCGTCCCCATCTGTGACAGTCGGCTCAGGGAAGGGTGGCGAAGCCCGCTTCCTCGAAGTGAGAGTCGAACGCGAAAGCCTCGGAAACCGAGAGCTGTTTCATAAGGGCAAAGCTTGTGCAATCCGTGAAGCTCCATCTCTTCCCGTCGGACTTCCGGAAGAGTTCTAGACTCCTCTCGAACAGGCTCTCGTCGACCCAGGCCACCCTGACGCTTTCGCTCGACCGCACCTTGTCTACGAACGTCGTCGCAGCGCCCAGGCCTCTCCTAGACCTGAGCAGAGTCATCGTCTCGTCCAGCACGTAGTCGGTTGTGAGCGGAACGCCGTGGCCCCCCTTCGACATCTCTGCCAGGAGCTTCCGGGCGGCGAGGTGGTTCACGTCGTCCTCCACCTCAGCGGCGTACCAGGCGCCCGTGTCGACGAAGATCATCGCGGTTCGCCGTAAAGGTACATGTCGTGGTCGACCGAGGCCCGGTCGTTCTTCCCTGTCTTCTTCGACGCCGGGGACTGTGAGAAGATCGGGTCGCCAGAGAGAACGCTACCTTCGACTACAGTCCTCACGGCTTCTCTCAATACCTCCTTGATGCTCATGGACTTCCTTCTAGCGTACTCCTCCAGGAGCCTGTGTTCCTCTTCCGTGAGAGTGGTCTGGACGACTTTCATGTCACATCTGACATGCAACATCTAACATCCGATATAAGCCTTGCGCCCGGAGTCCCTTCTCGTCGAGGAGCATGCCCGAAAGCGGGGCGGGGCCTCCGGGAACCTCAGGGGTTCGAACAGCCGAGTCGACGCACGGCCAACCTTCGCCTAGGTCTGGAAGACAACGCGGAGGTCGAAGGCCGTCCCCTCGCCGGGGGCCGGGCCGATGTCGAAGGAGTCCTCGTCGGAGACGCTGCTGCGGCGGCGCCTGCGGACCACGAGCAAGACCACGACCACTGCTGCGGCGACTCCCGCTATGATGCCTCCGAGGTAGAACATGTTGCCGAGGATAGTACCCAACAGGGTGGACGCCTTTGCCTTGGGGTAGGCGATGACTACGATGGTCGTGGTTGAATTCTTGGTACCGATAAGCGGACTTGACGCGGAGACTGTGATCGTAGCCACTCCCGGGCCCGCGGGGGTGAATACAGCCGACGCCGAGCCGCCGGAGTTGGTGGTCGACGTGCTCGGGCTTATCGACCCGTCTGTCGCAGACCAAGCGAGGGTCGCCCCCGAAACGGGGAGGCCGAAAGACTGGACAGAATAGTAGAGCGGCGTCGTCTGGTTCGAAAAGATAGTGGACTTCGCCGCGCCCAGGTTCAGAGTTATCGGGACGTTTGTCGCGTCGAGTTTTACCGAAGCAGATGCCAGGCCGTTTGAGATGACAGTGAATGTCCCTGAAGTTCCCTGAGTGATTGGCAGAGTCGCATACGCCAGGTCAAATCCCTTTGGAATGTGTAGTGTGATAAGGGGGGTGTTGATTGTTCCGTTCGAGAAGGACACTATAACATCGGCTTGGGTCCTCGCTTCGGCAGGTATCCCGTTTGCGTCCTGGAGCTGGACGACCATATTCACAGTGTTCGCCTGTGCCGAAACGAGAGAATGACTTTCAGCCAAGTAAATTCCAAGTTGTGTCGGGGGGATGCGGTCCGTCTCCAGAGGCACGGTGGAGGCAGATGCATTAAGGGCTGAAGCGGTGATCAGTGCAACCCCAGCTCCAGCGGTCGTCTTTACCGCTACAAGCACAAAGCTGCTCCCTTGGGCTATGGACACCGAAGAGGGGACCGACACGAGGTCGGTCCGTGAGGAGGTGAGAAAGACCTGGATGGGTGTACTCGCTCGGACTGGACTGCTTTTGTTGTCGAGCAGTGAGACGGTCAGAGCCTGATAGGTCCCCCCATCTGCGGGCAAGTTGGACGGAGCGCTGATCTGGAGCTCCGCGGCAGGTCCGGGCAGTTTCCCTTTATTTGGAAGAACCGAAACCAGCGCTGTAGAACTAACAAGGCCGGAAGCTGAGGCCGTGACGGAAGCAGCACCCCACGGCCCCTGGCTGTTGAGAATCCCGTACCCCACAGTCTCATTGACAGAGATGCTGGTGTCGTGGGTACGGGCAACTGTAAGATTAGAGGAAGTGAC
>JAGWHE010000019.1 GCA_028866945.1 Nitrososphaerota archaeon | reverse complement strand
GCTTATTAACCACCCTATTAACTGATAATAATATCAGCATAACTATATTTATGGAGATTCATAACCACGGTTCATGGCGATAATCAGCCTCTCGCTCCCCGATTCGATGGTGAAGTCCATGGATGAAATCCAGGACTCGGTCGGCTTTTCGGGAAGGTCCGAGCTTGTCCGCGCCGCGATTAGGCTCCTCCTAGAAGACACCAGGTCGAAGGACGGCCTCGCAGGGAATGGGAACGCCGTCATAGTGGTGGGCCACGCCAGCGCGGACGAAGAGCCCGTGACCCGGCTCAAGCACAAGTACGAAGACATCGTGCGGACTCACGTCCACGTCAAGGTCTCTCACGAAGACTGCGTCGAGGTCTTCGTGCTGACAGGAGAGGGTGAAGAGATCGCTTCCATGACGAAGGAGCTGGAAAAAGAGAGGAAGATCAGGAGCGTCAAGCTCATCCAAGTCTAGAAGTGGACCGGGGGGGATATCCGCCCGTCGCCCTCCAGGCGGCGGGATTCGAACCCCCGACCTCTCCCAGTCTGGATTTCTTTGCCAAGGGAATGGACGGTCCTTACCTGTATCCTACCAGACTAGACGACCGGCCCACTAGCCCGTGGCCCCCTCCGTGGGGATAAAAGACTTCAATCCCGAATGCCCCCGAGACGCAGGCTCTCGACTGCATGGCCGTGCGAGTAATATCCCGCGCCGGGGCGTGTCTGCGGGGCGAAGGGTTCTGAAGGATTTGGAGCTGTGCATAAACACGCAGACTCCCCTCGTTCAGTTCATCCGGGACGTCCCGGCTGGGCGAATGAGGCGGGGGGAAGTTAGGCTCTCGTCCCTGAAGGAGGACCTCGACTACCGGTTCTCACCCGGCGGTGTCACGAGGATGGTCCTGCCTCTCTTGAAACACATGCAGCGGAGCGGCCTGACAAAGGAGGCCCATTGGGTCTCCCTGAACCCCACCGGGCCTTCGACATTCAGTCTGGACGGGACCATCCTCCACTCGATAAGGCTGGAGAAGTCGAGGCTCAGGGGGTACGGGATGGTGAAGGAGACCATCCTCGGCAGAGCCCACGGCATCGCTGAAGGGGGGGCCGCTGCGCGGGAGATGTTCTGGAGCGAAGAGTTCGCCGAGTATGCGCACTACAACAGACTGACCGCCGAGCTGATCCGCAGGCTCGACTCCACGCACGACTTCGACCTCTTCTACATACACGACTTCCAGCAGCTCCCAGTCGGCCACATGATACGCTCTCTGAAGCCGAAGATCTTCCGGTGGCACATCCCGTTCGAAGAGTCGGTGATCCCTGACTTCTGGGCCGAGCCCCTGTCGACCTATCTCAACAGCTACGACCTGGTGGTGGCCAGCGCGGGAACGTACCTCGATTCGATCAAGAAGTTCGGATACCGCGGGAAGACACGCAAGGTCTACCCTTACGTCGACCCGGCGGCGTATTCGCGCCCGACCCCTGCGGAGGTCGCCGAGGTGAGCAGGTCCTTTGAGATCAGGAGACGAGACGAGGTCGTCCTGGTGGTGGCCAGGATGGACCCCCTGAAGGGCCAGGACCGGGCGATACGGGCGCTCGCCGCTGCCTCCAGGGAGATGCCCCGACTCAAGCTAGTCCTGGTGGGCAACGGCAGTTTCTCCGGGTCGGGCCTGGGGCTGGGGCTCTCGAAGTCCGAGGTCTGGCGCGGCGCGCTCGTCAAGCTCGCCAAGGAGCTCGGGGTGGCTGACCAGGTGGTCTTCACCGGACACGTCCGCCAGCAACAACTGGACGCCTTGTACGAACGGAGCGCTCTCACACTCCTCCCTTCGATAAGGGAGGGGTTCGGTCTCGTCGTCGTCGAGAGCTGGCTCCACCACAGGGCGCCCTTGGTGACCTCCAGGGCGGGGATAGCAGAGCTTGTCAAGGAGGGGGAAAACGGCACACTGATAGACCCCGACGACGTGGCTGGCATTTCAGAGAAGATGCTAGAGTTGCTGGGAGACTCGGAGAAGAGGGAGGGTATGGCGAGGGAAGGGGTCCGGACGGCCAAGCTCTGCTCCGTGGACGTGGGGGTCAGGGACGAGTCAAAGATGATCGCAGACCTTGTAGGGGGTTAAGCCGGATGGTGGACATCGCCTCCCTGCTCACCTCGCTGGTGTACTTCGGGATCGTGCTCGCAATCACCTGGGTCGCGGCGCACGTTGGGAGCTCCCTGATGGGCCGCCAGATGAGCCGAAGCACACCGGCGGTCGCGGTCCTGGCCAGGCGAGCCGTCTGGCTCCTGGTCTGGTCCGTCGGGGTAATCTTCGGGCTCCAAGTCCTCGGGCTGAACGCAGAAGTGCTCCTGGTGTTCGTGGCAGTCTTGGGCGCGGGAGTAATCGTCAGCCTCCGCAACCCCATCGAGAACATGGGGTCGCGGTACTTCACAGACGTATACGTCCCGTTCAGGGTGGGTGACTCGATTTCGGTCAATGGCTTCAGCGGCAAGGTCATAGAAATGAACACAATCAGCACGGTGGTCCTCGACGACCAGAACCACCTGGTGTCCATCCCGAACACCACGTTCATGCACGATATCACGGTCAATGTGACACCGCGGGCTTGGAAGGAGCTGGTGGTCCCCGTCGTGGTCGGCAACGACATCGACCTGGCAGAGTTCGAGAGCCAAGTCATGAAGAGCCTCGGGAAGTTGCAGGCACACTTCGACAAGCGGTTCCCGCCGGTCTTCACCCTGAAGTCGAAGGGAGCTCAGTCCACTGAGCTCACGCTCCTGCTCTACATCCAGAGCCCCGAGGAGAGAGACGTCATGCTGGCGGAGGTCAACAAGAGGATCACCGCCACCATCGACTCGGTCCGCAAGACGAAGTGACGCCGGACCCGGCTACTTCGGCAGGCCTCCCATCAACCCTTAATTCTCCAGCTCAGTCACCTGGCAAGCGCTTGTCCATCTCCATCGCCGACTTCGCAAAGGTAGAGATGAAGGTCGGGAAGATAGTCTCGGTCGAGGAGATCCCCGAAGCCAGGAAGCCGATGTGGAAGCTGAGGGTCGAGTTCGGCGAAGGGGTCAGCAAGCAGTGCGTCGCGGGCATCAAGGACAGATACTCCAAGGAGGAGCTCATGGGCAAGGTCGTCGTCGCCGTCGTCAACCTCGAGCCCAAGTCGGTCGCGGGGGTCGCGTCCGAGTGCATGCTCCTTGCCGCCTTCAACGAAAACGAACTCTCGCTCCTGGCCCCTGAGCGGAATGTCTCAGTCGGGACGAAGGTCGGCTGAAGAACGCAGGCCGCAACTTTTTAACCTCCACAATCGCGCGACTTGAAACGAGCGGTGGTCGTCTAGCCTGGTCCAGGACAGTAGCCTGCCACGCTACTAACTCGGGAAGTCATGAAAATGACTCGAGAATTCAAATCCCGGCCACCGCACTTTTACTTCTGGACAGGGCGCCCCGATCTAGTACCGGACGCCTGATGGCGCTCGCAGCGAAGTCGGTGTCCATCCGGGTCCTCCAACGCGAACCGACCCGACCTGAACCGTCTGCGGGGCAAACGCTTAATCCGCATTCCGGGGGAGAAACGCTCTGACCGTGGTCTTCAGGGGAAGGCACCAGGCGGCCGTGGCGATCGTCATGTCGCTCCTCGTCTTTGTCTCGTTGTCAGGTGGTCTTGCCCCCGCCATGATTGCAGCTCCAGCATCCTCCCGTCCGGGGCCCGGCCTGCCGCCGGCGCACGTACCTACAGGTCCGCCCGCGAACCCCGGACCTGCAGGGGTGGACGTCTACCGTGCGTACAGCGCAGAGCCAGCCCCGATGGGCATCGCCGACTATGGCATGGGTCCGAACGGGCCATACAACTACACCACCACGGAAGTCCTGGGCGAGGTGTCCATCAACTCGCTTCGTGCCGAGAACTCGACCGGTGACCCCTGGGTTTCCTTCCAGCTCAACGTGGTCCTCCCTGTAGACACCGCCTACGGCCTCACCGTGTACTGGATTCAGGACGTGGTCCAGTTCGACACGAGCACAGACCAGGCATACTTCCTCGACAACGTTTGGAACTTCTCATCTGCCTCCAGTCTGATGGAGACCACGGGGATTTCCGGAGGCGGTCAGATCAGCACATACACGGGCGGCCAGACGTTCTACTACGCCTGGGCGAGCGGCAACCCGTTCTCTTTCGCCCTCCCGACGACGATCAAGCTCTTGGTGGTGGCGGGGACCGATTCATCGAACCGGCCCACTGTCAACTTCGAATATGACGCCGGTTTTGGGCTCCAGTCATTCGACTCGGTCACCTTCACTTCGGTGAGGGGTCTGTCCGGCTTCACCGGCTTCGAAGTGAGCGGGCTCCAGTATACGCCTGACAACCACTTCTACGACTCCGAGTTGATCTTCGGAGGCGCGTGCTGCGGCTATGACACCATCAACATCCAATCCGACGTGGGGCTGGCCCTCTTCTATTGGAACGGCAACAATCTCCAAACTGTGTCGAACGCCTACAATTTCGGGAGCGACACGGCAGAAGGCTCGAGCAACGTCGAGGCCCTGTGGTACTATTACTTCGCCGGAGGGGAGATGTTCTCCAAGATCCTCCCGGGCTCGGGGTCACTCGGCAAGCTGTACGACCAGTCCCAAGTCGGGACATTCAACATCCGTACCGGTGCGAACACGGGGACTCTCTACGTCCAAAACGCCACCGATCAGGGAGCTTCCCCTGACCAGTACGTCTTCACCAACGGTGCAGTCGACTTCGCCGTTTACCCGGGCACCTATCTTCTCCAGCTTTACGCGAACGGTGCCCTCTACGATTCCACGACGAAGACCGTTGGCGCCGGCCAGGCCCTGCAGCTGGTGTCCCCGTTCGGCGACGTCCAGATGACCATGAGCTATTCAGCTGCAGGCGGGAGCAGTGGGTTCCCCTCTCCGACCCTGACGTACGTCCATGACGGGTCCACCCAGACCGTGCCACTTGCCACCGTGCCGACAGTCTACTACATGGACCCTGGTACGGTCTGGACCCTCAGCGGCAACTACACGTTGGGTGCCGAGCGATGGGTAGAAACGCAGCCTGCTTCCGGTATAGCGACGTCATTCCAGACGACGGAGTTCACCTTCTACCACCAGTACAGCGTCACGGCGTCCTATTCTGTCTCAGGCGGCGGTTCCCCCTCGCCCCCCGCCCTTGCCGGCACCGCATTCGGTGCGAGTTACCGACCTGTCCTCTCCGCCTCTCCGCAACGATACTGGCTTGACAGCGAGACGGCATGGACCGTCACTGACCCGCTTCCCGGCTCGGGGTCCTCGGAGCGCTGGCAGACTGGGGACGCGAGTGCCGGCACCGTCTCGGCTTCGACAATCGTCTCTCCGGTCTACTATCACCAGTTCGCCCTCACGCTGAGCTACGTCGTCGTCGGCGGCGGGGCGCCCCAGGAACCCACCCTGACCGGTGAACAATTCGGCCAGAACCATACCGCGGCCGTCACCGCCATTGCCGCTCCGACATTCCTGGACGCAGGGTCGGCATGGAGCGTCCCAAACCTGCTGACAGGAAGCAACACCTTGGAGCGTTGGGCGGTCTCTGGACAGATGAACGGGACCATGGCAGGTCCCGCGACCGCGACATTGGGTTACCACCACCAGTACTACCTCGAGATCACATCCGGGCCTTCGGGAGGGGGATCTGTCTCTCCACCGGCGGGGTGGCACGACAGCGGGACCTCCATCCAAATCGCGGCGTCGCCAAGCGCGGGGTGGAAGTTCGAAGGGTGGGTGGGGGCGGGCACAGGATCGTACACCGGGCTCTCCAACCATACTTCGCTCACTTTGGCCGCACCTACGGTCGAGAACGCGACCTTCTATCCCGGGCTGACCATCTTCGCAGGAGGCAACGGCGAAGTGTCGTACTCTTTCGGCGGCACAAAGGGTGCGATCCAGGGAGGGGCATCAGCCACCATATTCGCACCCCTGGGGACCGCGGTCTCTCTCCAGGCTAGCCCCTCGTCCTTCCTCTTCGCCTTCGCCGGGTGGACACCGGGCGCCTCCGGGACCGGCTCACAGGCGAGCGTCGTCCTATCTTCTCCCGTCTCGATCACCGCCGCTTTCGCCCTCGACACCCTGAACACAGCAGCGCTCGTCGCTCTGGCCCTGGCTCTGGTAGCGGGCTCCGCGCTCTTCCTCCGACGCAGGGCGCGCGCGGTCACCGGGGGAGCGGCTCCGGTCCCTACTTCCTAGAATTGAAGCCGGCGATGAGATACGTCAGCACCGTCGCAGCCACCCTCTGAGAGCCCCCCGTCGGGTCGAGGCTGGGGGCGAGCTCTACTATGTCTGCTACCTCGACCTTGTCCTTCCTCGCAACCTCATAGACGAACCTAAGGAGCTCGTCGGAGCTCAGCCCTCCTGCGCTCGGCGCGCTCACCCCCGACACCTGCCCCAGGTCGACCGCGTCCATGTCCACGCTGAGGTAGACGGCGTCTGCGCCCCTCGAGGCGCGCTCGTACGCCTCCTTCGCTATCGACTCTGCGCCCTCTCTCCTGACGTCCTGGGCAGTGCGCAACGATATCCCTTGCTCCTTCGCCCGGTCGAAGTACCTCCGCGAATTCAGGAACCCGTGGGCGCCGACCTCCACCACTCTCCGGGGCGCGAGCGACGGCACGGTCTCGATCGCCAGCCCGTAAGACGACCCGCTGGTCGGCTTCCCTTTGATCTTCCCCCGAAGGTCGAGGTGGGAGTCCACTACTATCAGCCCGAGCTTTCCGAGCTTCCTTCCGCTCGCCCTCAGGGCCGGAAGGGAGACGCTGTTATCCCCGCCCAAGAGAACGAGGAGCGAGCCCGGCGCCAGGCTAACTGCCACCTCAGATTCAATCTCCGAGTGCGCCCTCAGGACGCCTTCGCCCTTGGCAAGCACGACATCTCCCAGATCGAACACCCTCGCGCTCTCAAGCCCCACCCCCAGCTCGGGGTTGTAGTTCGAGAAGCCGCCCAGCGCCTGACGTATCCCTGCGGGACCCGCCGCGGCCCCTTTCCTCCCGAGCACCGCCCCATCGAACGGAACCCCCAGGACGTTCACCGCCCGGGGCTGTGGCCTGACGGCGCCTTTGACGATCTGCACCAGCCGCCTGTCGTTGGGGTCGTGGTAGCTGGGCGAAGCGTACTCCGCGGCCTTCCTCAACGGCCCCGTCGAGGGCCAGGTCGGGTTAAAAGCATGTGAGCTATTTATCGGCCTCAAGATGGGGTCTGACCGTTGGTCGTAGCCGTCGACGGGCGCTCCCTCACCCTCGCCTCGGCGATCGAGGTGGCCGAACGAGGGGCCGAAGTCAAAGCGAGCCCCGCCAGCCTCAAGCACATGGAGAAGCTTCGCGCCCTGCTCGAGGAGAAGCTCTCCAGAGGAGAGGTGGTCTACGGGGTAAACACCGGGTTCGGCTCCCTCTCTGACAAGGTGGTCAGACCCGAGAACCTCGAGGAGCTCCAGCTCAACCTGATCCGCAGCCACTCCGCAGGCGTCGGTTCCCCTCTCCCACAGGAGGTCGTCCGCGCTGCGATGCTCATCCGATTGAACAGCCTCCTCAACGGCAACAGCGCCGTCCGCAAGGACGTGGCTGAGCTGATCATCGGCATGCTCAATCGCGGGGTCACCCCCTACGTCCCTGAGTTCGGCTCGCTGGGCGCTTGCCTTGCGGGAGACTCGCTGGTCTACACGAACCCTTCGGGCCCCATGCCGATATCCGAACTGCAGCCTGGCGAAACCGTCTATTCCTTTCAGGGTGATCTGACCAAAATCAGGGTGATAGACAAGACGGGAGACAGGAACAATTTCAAGTACGGTTTCCAGGGGGTTCTGCGAAAGAGCAAAGTTATCAGGAGAATAGACTCTGGCGTCAAGCAAACCTACAAGCTTCAGACATACACCAGAGAAATTATCTGCACGAATAATCATCCCTTCCTAACTCTTACGATTGAAAGGATGGTCAAGGGTGCCCGGGCTACCTATGGACTGAGGTGGGCCGAATTGAAGGACCTCCAGCCCGGCGACCTGATTCTTGCACTGAAGAAACTGCCAGACGACGGCCAGGCGTTTCCCGTTGACCTCCCATACCTCAAGGAAACTACGGCAGACTTCATGAGACTGGTTGGTATGATTGTCGGGGACGGCGCCGTTAGGCGCGACCTCAGGGGGATATACATCGCTCTTCCACCGGGACCAGAAAGGGAGAAGTATGTCGCGCTAATCAATCGTTCCCTCGGCAAGAGCCCTGGCCGAGGCAAGGACTGCATCATCATCTACAACAGAGCGCTCAACAGGCTCCTTGTCTCATGGGGGTTGGCGCGGCACGCGAAAGAGAAGCGCGTTCCGAACTGGGTATTCGGGCTGCCTATCGACCAAAGAATCGCCTTCCTCGAAGGCTATTTGGACGCCGACGCAACTCTCCAAGAAGGCTTGAGAGTACACAAAGACGGACACAAGTGGCATCAAAATACCACGACGTTTGAGAGTCCAAACGAGGCACTCATCAGGGAAGTCCGGGCGCTCGCCATTTCCTGCGGGATGAGATGCGGCAAAGTCAGGTCAAGAGACAAGGTGAGGGGTCTGTGGTTCAACGGTAGGCATCTCTACGACTACAATGAACCCACCAGGAACTACGAGTTTACTGTCATGAACAGAGGTTTCTTCCCGTATTCCTACAGCGGCAAAGTAAATATTAACGTCGACAATCCAAACTTCTACCTCGACAAGGTAATCTCGGTCAAACCACATAGCCGCCAGCGGGTCTACGACATCGAGGTGGAAGGAACTCACAACTTCGTTTCCGAGGGATTGGTAGTTCACAATAGCGGCGACCTCGTCCCCTCTGCTCACATGGCCATGACGATGCTGGGTGAGGGAATGGCCTACCGGCGGGGCAGGCTGATCGACTCGGGCAAGGCGCTGTCCGCTTCGAGGCTCAAGCCCATCAAGCTGCGCGCAAAGGAGGGACTGTCTCTGATCAACGGCACCGCCTTCACGACGGCCCTCGCATGCGTGGCCGTCCATCGGGGAAACGTCCTGCTCAACGCAGCGAACTCGACGCTGGCGGTGACGGCCGAGGTACTGAGGGCATGCTCCCAGTCCTTCGACGAGAGGCTCGTAGGGGTGAAGGTCGACCCGGGCCAGGTGTTCGTGGCCAGGGAGATACGAGCCATGTGGAAGGGGAGCCGAAGGATCCGCTCGGAGCCGGTCCCCCAGGACCCCTACTCGATCCGCTGCGCCCCTCAGGTCCACGGGTCCCTCAAGGACGCCTTGGGGTTCGCGGAAAAAATCACCGTGGACGAGATGAACTCGGTGTCGGACAACCCGGTCCTTCTGGAAGACGGCTCCGTCCTACATGGGGGGAACTTCCACGCCCAACCTGTGGCCATGGCACTCGATCTGATGTCCCTCTCGCTCTCATACCTGGGCGTCATCTCGCTGGCTAGGATCCACTACTTGCTCTCCAGGACTCCCCCCGAATCCAAGTACATGGCAGGGAAGCCGGGGCTCGAGTCCGGGCTCATGATCCTCGAATACACTGCCACCGCCTTGACCAACGACAACGCCAAGAACGTCTACCCGGAGTCCTCCTACCCTGCCAGCGTCTCCGGCGGGATCGAGGACCACGCGAGCCACGGGGTCAACGCAGGCGTGAAGTGCCTCCAGGTGGCCACGAACGTGTCAAGGATCCTTGCAGTCGAGTTGATCTGCGCCTCCAACATCCTGGGCTCCAACGAGAGCGGGATTTCGGAGCATGCCAGGAGGGCCAGCGCCTTCGTCCGTGCCCACTCTCCGCTCCTCAGGGGCGACAGGGCCCAGGGGGGCGAGATAGAACTGCTAGCGAAGGAGACCCTGGCCGGGAAGCTCCCCTAGTCTGCCCTCGAGTACACTTCACGGCCGCGTTTGAACACGCTCTTCACGTAGCTTCCGCCGAGGCGATACGGAAGGAACCTGTATCCAGGGACCGAGTGGAGTGCGAAGTCCGCTGCACCGCCTACGTGGAGCGACCCGACGTCGTCCCTTGAAATCGCCTTCGCGGCATTGACGGTGAACCCGAGCAGGGCCTCCGCCGGCGTCATCTTTAGGCCCGTGCAGGCCAGGCCCATCACCAGCTGAGGCGACTCGATCCAGGAGTTCGGGCTCAGGTCTGTCCCCAGGGCGACGGTGCACCCCGCCCTGGCCATCTCCCTGGCATCCGCGAACGGGATTGAGGAATACAGTGAAGTCCCCGGGAGGAGGACTGCCACGACCTTGCCCTTCGCCAACGCCTCGACTCCGGCCGCGTTGCTTCTTCCAAGGTGGTCGGCTGAAGTGCACCCCGCACTCGCAGCAAGTGACGCCCCATCCGAGTCTGCGAATTCGTCCGCATGGATCTTGAGCTCGAACCCCAGCTCCCTCGAGGCCCTCAGGTACCTCGCGCAGCCCTCCCGGGAGAAGACCCCCTCCTCGCAGAAGCAATCGGAGAACCGTGGCCGATTCCGGGAACTGGCCACCCGGGGTAGCATGTCCCTGATGGCGTAGCTGACGTACTCCACCGGGTCGCCGAACTCGGGGGGCTTCGCGTGGAGCCCCAGGAAGGTCGAGACCACCTCAACGCCGGACCTTTTCCTGAGAATCTCGATCGCCTGGAGCATCTTGAGCTCCTCTCTGGTGCTCTGCCCGTATCCTGTCTTCACCTCGGCCGTGGTCACGCCGTTGGCCACGAGTTGCAGCAGCCTCTCGCTAGACTCTTCGGCAATCCTCCGGGCCGACGCCTTCCTCGTCTCTCTGACCGTCCTCTGAATCCCCCCGCCCCCCGCCAGTATCGAGACGTATGACTCGCCCCTAGCCTTCCTCTCGAGCTCGTCCTCCCTGCTCCCCGCGAATGCAAGGTGGGTGTGGGGGTCCACGAACCCCGGAGTGACGAGGCCTCCATCGGCGTCGATGGTCCTCTTCGGCCTCCCAAACGACTTCCGCTTCAGCTCCCTGGCAGTCCCGATCCATGCCACCCTGCCCCCGTCCACTACCATGGCGCCGTCTTCTATCGCGCCCAGCTTCTCCTCGTCGCTGCCTCCACTTCCGGCGCAGGTGACGAGTTCTCCGGCGTTGATCAGGACTAGGTCGTGCATCCGGTCCCCCATGAAAGAGCCCCTGCCAAACATGATAAGCCTTGTCGGTCCTTCACCGGCGTGAAGTCTTAAATCGCCAGCGGGCCGCCAACGACCCATGCAGAAGCACGCGGTCAGGGCGCCGCGAGGCACTGAGATTTCGTGCAAGAGCTGGCATCAGGAGGCCGCCCTCCGGATGCTGATGAACAACCTCGACCCCGAGGTTGCCAAGGACCCCGAGCATCTCATCGTCTACGGTGGGACTGGAAGGGCGGCCCGCTCGTGGGAAGCCTACGACGCGATTGTGAAGTCTCTCGGGGAGCTCGCCAACGACGAGACCCTCCTGATACAGTCTGGGAAGCCCGTCGGGATCTTCAAGACCACTAAGGCCGCCCCCAGGGTTCTCATCTCCAACGCCATGCTTGTCCCCAAGTGGGCGGATTGGGCCTACTTCCGGGAGCTCGAAGAGCGTGGCCTGACAATGTTCGGGCAGATGACCGCAGGGAGCTGGATGTACATCGGCACTCAGGGGATCCTCCAAGGCACCTACGAGACCCTCGCCGCGGTCGCCTCCAAGCACTTTGGTGGCTCCCTCAAGGGGACGATCACGCTCACTTCAGGTCTGGGGGAGATGGGCGGGGCGCAGCCGCTCGCGGTGACCATGAACGACGGTGTCGCCCTGGTAGTGGAAGTGGACAGGAGGGCCATCCAGCGCAGGCTCGACAAGGAATACTGCGACGTGATGGTCGAAGACCAGAAGGAAGCGGTGTCGATGGCCAAGGCGGCGGCGAAGGAAGGGAAGCCGCTCTCCATCGCCCTGCTGGGCAACGCAGCGGAGGTGCTCCCGTCCTTGGCGAGTTCGGGCTTCAAACCCGACGTCCTCACCGACCAGACCGCAGCCCACGACCCGCTCGCGGGGTACATCCCCGACGGGCTGGACATGAGAGAGGCCGCCGACCTCAGGGCCTCGGACCCCAAGAAGTACCTCGAGCGTTCCATGGCCTCCATAGCGAAGCACGTCAGGGCGATGCTCCGGCTCCAGCAGGCGGGCGCGGTCGCGTTCGAGTACGGAAACAACATCAGAAAGATGGCAAGCGAAGCAGGGGTGGAGAACCCCTTCAGGATACCCGGATTCGTCCCCGAGTACATCAGGCCGCTCTTCTGCGAAGGGAGGGGCCCGTTTCGCTGGGCAGCACTTTCCGGGAACCCCGAAGACATCTACGCGACCGACGAGGCGGTCGTCCGGGAGTTCTCCGGAAACCTCTCCCTGGTGCGCTGGATCAAGAAGGCGCACGAGAAGGTCAGGTTCCAGGGACTCCCTTCGCGGGTCTGCTGGCTCGGCTACGGCGAGAGGGCCAGGTTCGGTAAGATCATCAACGACATGGTAAGGGAAGGGAAGATCTCCGCCCCCGTCATAATCGGCAGGGACCATCTCGACTCGGGGTCAGTCGCCTCCCCCTACCGTGAAACCGAGGGGATGAAGGACGGCTCGGACGCCATCGCCGACTGGCCCGTCCTCAACGGTCTCCTCAACGCCGTCTCGGGCGCTTCATGGGTCTCTGTACACCACGGCGGCGGGGTGGGGATCGGCTATTCGATACACGCTGGGCTGGCGGTCCTCGCTGACGGCACCCCGGAAGCCGAGGCTAGGATAGTGACGGCCCTCACCAACGATCCGGGGCTCGGGGTCGCCAGGCACGTGGACGCAGGTTACGAGGAAGCGATACGGACCGCGAAAGCGAAGGGCGTCAAGATACCGATGATGAAGTAGGATTCCTGTCGCCCGCCAGGAAGTAGTACGCGATGTAGGCCGCAGACATCGCAGCCACGGCGCCCGAAAGGTAGTCGATGATCACCGTCGACGACGCGAACGCGTTCAGGGCGCCTTGACTCGAGCCCGCGAGAAAACCCGCGTAAACGAGGACCACCGACCAGGCGAAGCAGCCCGCGAGGGTCATCACCACGAAGCGCCAGATGTTCAGCCGGAACAGCCCCGCCGGCAGTGATATGATCGTCCTCAAGCCAGGGACGAACCTGGCCGCGAAAACGGTCCACTGCCCGGACATCTCGAACCACGCCTCCGCCCTGTCCAGGGCACCCCTGTGGAGCCGGAAGAGCCTGAGGAGTCCCACCACGAACGGCCTGCCAAGCCATACTGCCAGGTAGTAGTCCACAAGCGCGCCGGTGATGCTCGCCGCCGTACTGACGGCAACCACGGCCCAGAAGTTCATGGTCCCGACGTAGACGAAGTAACCCGCGAGGGGAAGGACCACCTCGCTCGGGACCGGGAGCGATGCGCTCTCCAGGGCCATGAGCGCGAAGAGGCTGAGGTATCCCCACTGGGTCATGAAACCGTTCAAGAAGGCCGACGAGAACAACGACCCGCTGACCGCTGAGAACCACGCCCCGAATGGGAGCTCGATGACGTCTGCGGCCTGGAGGGCTCCTACGATGAGGGCCGCGACGGTGATGACCAGGAGGTACCTGCTCCTGGGGACGACCGATCCCGCCGGGCTTGCTGTCGGCTGCAATTCGGCCTCCGCGTCCGTGGTGCCCTTATAGGAGTTCCAGCACTAACCGGCTCGGGTCTCAGCTCTTCTTGCCCTTGGAGCGCTCTTCGACGAGCTCCTTGGCCCTGTCGAAGCGTATCTTCTTCTCCTCGACCATCTTCTGCGCGACCAGGTCTATCAGCTCCCCAGTCGCACCGGCCGAGACGGCGACGTTGCGGGAGTGGAGTTTCATGTGCCCCTTCTGGATTCCCTCGCTGGCGAGGGCACGCAAAGCAGCGAAGTTCTGCGCAAGGCCAACGGCTCCCATCACCTCCGCGAGCTCTATTGCTGTCTTCGCCCCGAGGATCTTGATGGAGGCCCTGGCTGCAGGGTGCGTCCGCGCCGCCCCTCCTACCAGCCCGACTGCCATGGGCATTTCGAGCTTCCCGACCAGGTTGCCGTCCCTGTCCTTCTCCCAGGTCGTCAGAGGCTTGTACTTTCCTGACCGCGACGCGTAGCTGTGGGCTCCCGCCTCGAGGGCCCGTATGTCCTGGCCACAGGCGATCCCGACGGCGACCACCCCGTTCATGATCCCTTTGTTGTGGGTGGCGCACCTGTACGGGTCGGCGTCGGCGAACGCGTAGGCGTTCACGACCCCGTCAACGACCTCCTCACCCCCCATCTCCTCTTTTGCGAAGACCGCAGAAGCCCTGACGAGCCGCCTATCCGCGAGATTCGAGATTATCCTCAGAAGCACTTCTCCGCCGGTGACCTCCTCGACCATCGGCGCGACAGCCTCTGCCATGGTGTTGACGGCGTTCGCCCCCATGGCATCCCCGGTGTTCACTATGAGCTCCGCGACCACCATGGGGCCGGTGATGCTGGAAAGCACCTTGACGTTGAGGTCCTTGGCGCCGCCCCCAAGTGAGACGAGCATCGGATCTTGGTCGTTCGCCTTCTTCAGGATGTCCGCTTTCCTGGCCATGAGGGCCGCCTTCGCCTTTTCTGGGGATGGGACCTTGATGACCTGTATCTGACCTATCATGACCGGGCCGGTATTGGAGACCGTGAACCCTCCCTTCTCGCGCGCGATCTTCGCAGCCTTGCTCGCCCCCGCGACGACCGACGGCTCCTCAAGCGCCATGGGGACCAGATAGTCCTTGCCGTTGATTCTGAAGTTCGTCGCGATGCCCAGAGGCATCGTGAGTCCACCGACAACGTTCTCAATCATCCTGTCGGCTACGTCCTGAGGGAGCCCGCCAGTGTTGGCAAGGGTCTTCATCTCCTCCTCGGAGAGCCCCGCCGCCTTGCCTACCTCCTTCAGCCTCTCCGACACCGCGAGCTTGTAGAGGCCGGGCATCTCGCTGTCAGTCATTACACTCGGGGCCGTGGCTGCGGTTGGCTATTTAATCAATCGAACGCCGCTTCTCTCGTCTCGTCAATCGGCGAACGGCCCGGGTCCGGTGGGACTGCCTCCCCTGACTAAAGATAAAAGGCGGGTTCGAAGGCGGGCACCATACGGGCCGGTCGTCTAGCATGGTTAGGACGTCAGGCAATGCCCGTCAGGCTCTGACACTTGCTAGCAGAAGACGGCGAAACAGCGGACGCGCCAAGGTCGGCGGTTCAACTCCGCCCCGGCCCACCAATCCTTAATACTCGCAGCCGTCTCATTAGGCTAGCTTGAACAAGAACCTAGTCATCTTCGGCGCCTTCCTGATTGTGCTGGGCGCAGGCGTTGGCTACTACCTCATATCGCTTTTCGGGCTCCTCATCCTGATACCTGCTCTGATTGCGCCTTCTCGCCCCATCTCTCGTCTTCCTACATCGGCAAAGGAAGAGCCCAGGAGAATAGCGCCAAAGCCCCAGCCGATGCCGGCACAAGTTCAGACCCCGGCTTCGCAGCCCGCCATGGCGGCGCCCATCTCCCAACCGGGCCCATACTCATCTTACTCCCCGGCCCTCTTCCCGAACTCGATGTTCCCGTCTCTGTCCCTCTCGGCAGCCGTGCAGCTACAGCCTGCATCGGCAGCCCCTGCGAAGGCGGCAGAGAGAGACGAGCTGATTGAGACCGGCGCGCTGTTGGCGCTCCTCAAGCTCTTCGTCGGCTAGGGCACGTAGACGTTCATCTCGCGCCCGATCTGTCTGAGCCTCTCCACCCTGTGGGCAAGGGACGGGTGCGTCGAAAACAGCTCCACCATGGTGCTCCCCCTGAATGGGTTGACTATCCACAGCGACGCCGTTGCCGGGGACGGCGCGTTTTTCGGCTGCGTCGCGATTGGCCTCGTCTGGGCCTTGGCGCTTATCTTCTGCAGCGCGCTGACGAGCCCGCCCGGGTTCCTAGTGAGCTTGGCGCCGTATTCGTCTGCCGTGTACTCATCGTCCCTGCTTATGCCGAGCCTGACGAAGGTCGCTCCGAGGGGCACCAAGATGACCGCCAGGATGAGCAGCGGGGAGCCTCCGTTCCTGTTCCTGTTGCCTCCCCCGAACCAGATTGAGAACATCGCTATCTGGCCTATGTATGATATCGCCCCTGCGAGGGTTGCGGCCACGCTCGACATGAGCACGTCACGGTGGACGACGTGGCCAATTTCATGCCCGATCACAGCTTCGAGCTCGTCCGGGTTCAAGGTCTGGAGGATGCTGGAGGTGGCGCAGACCACCGCCTTGTTCGGCCCCCTCCCCGTTGCGAAGGCGTTGGGCTGAGGCGAGTCCACGATTCCTACCTTCGGCATGGGGATGTTCGCCTTCTGGGCGACGTTGCGCACCGCCCTGAAGAGGGCAGGATTCTCGCTCTCCTGGATGATCTTGGCCCTGCTCATCCGCAGCACCAACGAATCGCTGTAGTAGTATGAAACGAAGTTGATTGCCGCCGCCAGCACCAGAGCGAGGCCCACGAAGGTGATCGGGTCGCCGAAGAAGTACCATCCCACGACGTACCCTATGACCATCAGGAGCGCTGTGAGCACGAAGAACAGGAGGGTCATCTTCGCGTAAATCGTAGCGGACATCAGATTTTCACCTGCTCTTCCACGTGTAAAAGCCTTTCCCGGAAACCGGAGGTTCGCGGAGCCTTTTCGGACGAAAACATAAATCCACGGAGAGGCCACTACTCAAACGGGATGTCAGGGATGGACGACGATGACGGCGATGAATGGCGCTCCCGAAGGCACAGGGGATCTCCGTTCGGCCCCTGGGGGTTCCCCGACATCGACGAGATGATGAGAGAGATGGAGAGGGCGTTCTCGGACCAGTTCAAGGACCTGGAGAAGGAGCTCCCCAAGAGCCTCGTCAGGGAGTCAAAGTCGCCCGACGGGAGCACGAAGAAGGAGATCGGTCCGATCGTATACGGATACTCCGTCACCATCGGGCCCGACGGCAAGCCCGTCGTGCGGGAGTTCGGGAACGTCCGAAGCGGCGGGGGGAAGTCCTGGAAGGGGATTCAGGACAAGCGGGAGCCCCTGGTTGACGTGGTCAGCTCCGGCAAGGAGGTCAGGGTGATCGCCGAGATGCCTGGAGTGAAGAAGGAGGACATCAACGTCACGGTGGATGAGAGGACGATGGTCATCTCAGTGGAGAGTGGCGACAGAGGATACCACAAGGAGCTGGAACTCCCGGCCGCCGTCGACCCGAAAGGAGCGAAATCCGCCTACAACAATGGGATCCTCGAAGTGACCGTACCCCTGAAGTCCCCTGGAAAGGGCGGGGTCAAGCTCCGCGTGGACTAGCTACTGGTAGGGTCCGTTCTCCAGGCCGCGCTCGCTGTACCTTGCCATGGCGTTCAGGGTGGCTTCTCGGTACCCCTGCTTCTCTGCGAGGGTCCGGGCGATGTCCCCCGTCGTGACGAGCCCGACCATGGCTCCGTCCGCGTTGACCACCACAAGCCGTCTTATCCGATACCTGGCCATCAGCTCAGCCGCTCCTGTGAGTGGTACCTCGGGCGCGACAGTGATCAGGGGCGTCGACATTATGTCCCTGACAAGGACGTTCTTCGCGTCAATAGACTCGGCAAGGACCTTGGACACGAGGTCCCTCTCGGTGACGATGCCAACGGCAGACCCTCCCTGGGTTATCACCGCGCAACTGACCCCTTTCTTGGCCATCGCTTTGGCGCAGTCTTTGGCGCTGACGTTCAGTTCCATCGCCATGACCGTCTTCGACATGACCGTCCCGACCGTCTTCTCCTCCTGAGTCATGGCTTATCGATGGTTGCAGGCTCCATATAGGATTTGAGACTAAAATGGACCGGGGGGGAATTGAACCCCCGACCTTCCGCGTGCAAGGCGGACGTTCGTACCGCTGAACTACCGGCCCACTCGGACGAACGCCGCGCACGGTCGTTTTAAACGTAAGACAAAGGGCAGCCATCATCCGCGCCTTTCACGCTTAAAGAGCATGCAGGGCGCCCCGCGCGCTGGGCTGGTAGCTCAGACTCCTTCATGGGGGAGCAGCTTGGCTAGAGCACCCGACTGATAATCGGGAGGCCAAGGGTTCGAATCCCTTCCGGCCCATCTCTCGATAGCTCCAGTCCTGCGTCAATCCTCTAGGGTATTATTTCGCACCCGTTGTTGAACGTGGGATAGTCGAAGTCAGATGACTTCACCGCTCCCTCCCTGATGAGCGCCTCAACAAGGGGCCTGGCTTCGTCGAGTTCTTTCACCAGCTGCCTCACCGTCGCACAGATCAGAGAATAGCCCCCCTTTCGGAGGAGACGTTGCGCCTTGTTGACGAAGAGGCACCTACCGCCACAGATGCTGAAGATGTTACAAGACGAACATGGTTCGCCGACAGTCTGGGTGTCCTTGAGCGACCCGGGGGTGTCCGTGAGTATCGACCCGACGACGGAGAAGTCGAAGTCGACCGAGACGGGGCAAGCCGAGATTCTGCCGTCCGGCATGATTGAGAAGAAGTCAAGTCCAGACCCGCACCTTAGCCTTGAGGGCTCTCCCGAGAGGAGTGACTTCATGACGCCGATAAATGGCACCAGCCCTTGGACACGACCCGAGCGTTTCATTTCCTCTACCCATGAAACGACGAGGGACGAAATCCCGGAGTTGTAGCGCGCGATCCACTCGTCGATCCCGGGGTCGGTGTACTCTCCAGCCTCCCAGAACATGCCGAAGTCGAGCTGCCAGTGGACGTGGTTGAACAGCCCTGTACCCCAGAGGTGTTCCACGTTCTCCTGGATGTCAGTTCCCTGCGCGACAGTCATCCTGGCTACAAGGTCTCCTTTGAATCCGCTCTTCCTGATCAGGCCAGAATTTTGTATTGCTCGTTTGTAGACCCCTCTCCCCCTTTGCCCGTCGGTCACTTCCTCCCTCCCATCAATAGAGACAAGCACTGTGCTGAACTTCGAGATATATTCCGGGTCGACCCTGTCCAGATGAACGCCATTGGTCTGCAGAACAAAGCGCCCGGGTAACTGGTCCATCATGGACTTCATCGTCCCAATGCGGAGGAGTGGCTCACCCCCATAGAATTCCACTGTCGGATCGACATCTTGAGCCAGGAAAGAGCCAAGGTCGGCCAATGAGTATTGAATCTCCCTCGGTGGGGTGTCGCTTCCGCCCCCGCAATACCTGCACGCAAGGTTACATTCTTTCGTCAGAATCACATGGTAGTGCAAGGACTAGGATGCCACCAGTACTGTATAGTCCCCCAATCGAGGTCCAGCTAAGGGGGTCGCTTTCGACTTGACACCGAAGTATCCGGCCAGTAATTCCAACAATTTTCTTGTTCGCGCGGTTACGCCATGCCTATCCCGTCTTTTGAATATGAAATATACGACTTCGTCCTCCTTGCAGTTGAGATCCAGGCCGACCCTGCGACGGCAAAACTGGACATGCGCCTCGAGGTCGCGGACGGGGATCGCTACACGTTGAAATGGTCTACCGCGAATCAGCGTCCGCCTTGCCTAGTCGTGCGAGAACAGGAACGTCTCCACACACTCTTTTAACATCTGTAAACTGCACAGCATTAGGTTGACCGAGAGTCAGCGGAATAAGGTTGACGAGCTGACCTTGCTAAAAGCTTGGAAGGAATGGAACTCGAAGTCCCGGCGCGGGTACCTGGAAGCAGTCCTCCGCCTGTCTCCAGAAGATCGGAGGAAAGACCGAGGGGCCTCCTGGGGCTCGATTCAAGACGTCTTCCTACATGTCATCGAAGACTACATGTGGTGGTTCGAGAACGTTCCTCAGGGAAAAGGGGAAGACCAATTCGTTGCCCTGGTTGGGCGCGAGGTCAACGAAGCTGAGCTTCGTTCGTCAACCCAGAGGGCAGAGGAAACGGTTCAGAGATACATGGCTTCGCTCACCCCTGAAGACCTGGGCCGCCCTTATGTGGTACACGGCACTTCTGGCGATGGAAGAGAGTACACCATGACCACGTGTCCAGCTGACATAGTGTGGCACATGGTCGAAGAGCAACTGCAGCATATCGGAGAGCTGAACGCGCTATTCTGGCAGATGGACATAGACCCGCAGGCGCGGGCCTGGTTCAGCAGCGAATTGGCCTGGACTCACTAGCAGCGATCGCCCCAACGGCGATGGCCACAATCCCGCCAAAGGCAACATGGCGCGTGTCGGCGGGTGTGCAAAATCCTGTCTCATTCCCCTTTCATCCCCTTGAAGCGGATTGCCTAACCGACACCGAACAATGCAACGGGTTTGGCCGAGATCTTGGAAACTAGACGGGATGAAAGCCCAATTTGTGGGGACTCCCTCCGTGAGGTCTGAGGCTCCGCTTCCTTCCTGCCACACGCTCTCTATATTTCATGGTCCCACATAGAAAGTCATTCGGCAACCGCTTTAGTTCGAAGCTGAACCATCTGTGGCGATGCAAGAACAAATAGAAATCGGTCTGACGGGCGGAGGTCCGTGGGAGGCCCTGCCAAGCCAGAGCCTCATGGCGTTGCTGGCGTTGGTGGGGGCGCAGAGCACAGATCTGGAGACCCTTCGAGGCAGGACCAGGTTGGAGCCGCATGCTTTCGTCCAGCTCCTTGGCTGGCTTCAGCGGGAGCATCTGGTCGACCTCATAACTTCATTGAGAGTGGATTTCGTCGAGGAACGCCTCGAACTCACCGATAGGGGTGAGGCTCTACTTCTCGGCTTGCTGGAAAGGACCTGCGAGCTCCCCGAACTCGGGTAGCCTCCTCTCGCGCTACAGCGCCTGGGGCTCTGCCACAGTCAGATCTATTGCAATCTCGGCGATGTCAGAGCCGTATTCGGCGACTCTCCTGATGCTCTCAAGCATAAGCTTGGTCGAGGCGACCTGCGCTCCGCTCATGCGTGGCGCGAGGATATCGCCGCTGACCTTCTCTTCCATCCTGATGACGTCCTTCGTCCGTGCGATTGCTTCTTCCGCAAGCTTGCCGTCTAGCCTGAGGAGCGACGAGATTGAGCTGTCGAAAACCTTCCTAGACAGCGTCGCCATGTCCTGAACTCTCTTCACCGACCCCTCCGACAGGGTCGTCAGGCTCTCGGCCTGCCCCGCAATCGCCACGGCGTGGTCTGCGACCCTCTCCGCGCTCTTCACCGCCAGCCTGTAGCCGAGGCAATCCCTGGTGGACGCGAGGCCTATCTCTTGTATTACAGATCGGTCTCTCACAGCTATGTTGAGCTGCCTCAGCAGGAAATGGTAGAACCTGTCGACCTCGTCGTCCCTGTCGATTACCTCCCGAGCCAGTTCGCTCCCTCCTCCTTGCAGGACCGCGACGGAGTCGGTCAACATCCCACCCGCGATGATCGCCATCCGCTCGAAGGCCTTCTTCAGCGGAAGGTCCACATACCCTGAGAGGCACTGGGTGAGTATCCCCCCCGACGACTCCTCGATTATCTCGACCCCCACCAGTTTCCTCCTGATGCCTTCGCGGATGAACCCGCGGAGGGAGGCGTCCCCTCTTCCCAGCGTCAGCCGGATCGTGTCGTATCCCGCGAGGTAGTAGGAGATGAAGTGTCTGAGCAGGAAGTCCTTGTCCAACCCCTGTGCCTCCAGCGTCGCTTCTGACTTGGACGCAGCCCTGAGATCACGCCGGGGCACTATCAAGAGGGACGAGTCTGGCTGCACCGTGACGGCGACAGGGTCCTTCGCCCTGAGCCCCATGTCCTTCACCCACGTCTTCGGAAGAGAGACGACAAAACTGTCTCCGCCCGTCTTCTGCACCTTCCGAAAGTCTGGCCTTCGTGCCTCGGCCGCCACAGCGACCCCTGGGCTTCATCGACTATATATTTTTCCACATATTCTATGATGCCCAATATAGATACAGTCGGCTACCAATATATCGCCTAGCAGGACGCCTATCCTCGAAGATGAATTTCTACAGGACAGCTGCAAGCGGCACAACAATCGGCATTGTGGTAGTGGTAATCGTCGTGGTAGTGGCCGCCGGCGCCTACCTGGCGCTGGGCATGGGCGGCAATACCCCTACGACTACGACCACCACTAACACCTCCACGACGTCTACATCGACCTCCTCCTTCCTCGCATCCGCGACGGTCAACGGCGCCGGATCGACATTGGTGTTTCCAATCATGTCTGACTGGACCTTCGCCT
>JAGWHE010000059.1 GCA_028866945.1 Nitrososphaerota archaeon | reverse complement strand
TCCTTCTCCGAGGAAGAGGATGTAGGTGAGGAGGGCCGGGACCAGGAACACCGCGGTCTCCTTCGCGAGCCCGGCGGCCCCCAGGAGCACGCCTGCGACCACGTACCTGTCGAACTTCCACCACCTCAGGTTGGCGAAGTAGGCGAAGAAGGCGGCGAGGGTGAAGAAGACCTGGGGGACGTCCAGGAGCCCTGCGCTCGACTGCGAGAAGTACATCACGTCCAGGGCGAGGAGGGTCGTCGCCACGTATGCCACCTTCTTGTCCTCGGCGAGCTTCCAGGCGATCCCGAAGACGAGGGGGAGGCTGAACGAGCCGAGCAGCGCGGGGAGCGCCCTCCACCCAGCCGCGTTGAACTCCCCGAAGACCGCCATGCCGGCGGCCATTAGCGCGGGGGTGAGAAACGGGTGCTCCAGGTGGCAGTAGCTGGGGGCGCCCGTCGTCGAGCACTGCTCCCCGTTGAGGATCGACATCCCCTCGGGGACGTAGTAGACCTCGTCCATTATGCACCCGTAGCCTGCGGGGGAGCTCGTCTTGTAGCAGTCGAGCTCCTGATAGGTGACGTTGATCCCGGTCACAGGCCCGGCGACAGTCCAGCTGCCGGTCACCGACTGTCCCGGCTCCAGGGGTGACTGGAAGTCAGGAAGGGGGGCGAACCCTTGGCCCCCGGTCACCGCCGGGGAGACCAGCGTGGGGTCGACGAACGCCTTGCCGCCGCAGCCGCTCGACGAGGAACCCGTGGCGGCCAGGGTGACCTGCAGCTGGCCGTTCGAGAAAGCCGAAGTCACCGTCAGCTGAGGGTTTCCGCACTGGTCCGTGTCCCCCGAGTGGAGGGGTGTCCCCAGGGGCCCTGAGAGCGAGACGGCGCCGTCTGCGGCCGGGGGCTCCCCCAAGATGTAGGCGTGGGCCAGCAGGGTGGCAGCTGTGATGGCAACGATGAAGACGACCGCCCCCCGGTGCCGGGGGTGCGCGCGCCAGGCGTAATAGATCCCGCCAAGGGCGGAGCCGGCCGCGAGGGCCACCATGAGCCCTCCAAGGGCGTAGACTGGGAGGACGAGGTACTGGGCCGAGAAGTAAGCGTGGAGGAACACAAGGACAAGGGTGAGGCCGAGGGCAGCGAAGGTCCCGGCGACCAGGTACCAGACCGCGCGCCGGAGGCGGGGGAGCGTCGCCCCGGGCGAGGGGACTTCCATGGGGTCGCTCCGGTTGCAGCGCTAAAAAACCTGAGTCATCGGGAACCCCGCGGCGCGCCCTAGGGCGCCCTGGGCGTGATCAGGAACTCGCAGTGCTTGTCCCCCTTGGCCAGGCACAGGGTCTCCTTGGCTTCCATCGGCCTGCCGAGCCAGGTGGTGACCATCCCTTCGAGGTGGCCGCGGACGAAGTGGCTGTGGGGGACCCGCGAGTCGACCCCGCTGCACTCGAAGTTCTCCTCGGCGTGGAGCAGGAGCGTGCCTGTCTCTGCGTCGAACTTCACCTTCGCCACCCTGAACCAACCCAGGGCCTGGTAGAGCTTGAGGACCTCGGCCATGTTGGACACGATGAAGTCCCCGCCGAGCTTCACGAGGTAGTCGGAGCCGGTGTCCTCGCCGTAGGAGCGCCCCTCCTCGTAGAGTATGACGTTCCCCCCAGACCCGTACTGCTCGTTGACTGTCCCCAGCATGTTGGCCAGGGGCCTCGCCCCCATCATCACCGCCCGGGTGCCTGTGTTGAACGCCAGCGGGAAGTGCACCCCGTCCACGAGGAACCCCTTGCTGCTTTCGACGACCATGGCGTCGTGCACGAAAGCCGACGCGGACAGCTTCCGCTTCAGGTCGGGGGCGGTGTGGGTGCTGTCTTCGACGAAGCCGCTCCAGACCCCAAGCATCGCCGAGCTGTCCACGGAAGAGAAGCTCCCGAGGATGTTCAGCTGGAGGCCGTGCATGACTTCGAGGACGCTCCTCAGGGCCCCGGGGACGTTCTCGAGCTCGATCACGATGTGGAAGTACTTCCTCGTGGGGTCGAACAGGTATACGTTGACGTCTTTTCGCAAACGCACGAAAGAAACGCCTCCGAGAGGGTTCTTAAGACAGGTGAAGAAGTTCTTCTGCCCCTCGTCCGCCTCGGGGGAGCGGCCTACGCGGCGCCCTAACCTGTGCCGCGGAGTCGATGAAACGCTGATGTGTGCCCCATCGGAAGATACACAACCTTAAGCGAAACTTGAGAAGGACTGGGACCAATGAAAGCCCCTCCAGAGGGCACTCCGGGCAGGTTTAGGCTCTGGGCACTCGCGGCCGTGATAGCGTACCTGACGATCGAGGCCCTCGCCCTGGGGGTCCTCGCGGTCCCGCGGTTCCCCATAGCGCTCTTCGTCTCCGATTACCTCGGCCTCGGGTACGCCGGCGCCCTGGGGGTCCTCGCGAGCCTGATCGTCGTGTCGGTCGGCGCCGAGGGCCTCATACTGTCGCCGATGCGGGGGGCGAAGGTGCTCCAGTCCGCGCCCAAGGTCCCTGCGCCCAGGGGGATCGAGAGCTCGTCCATCAACACACTTCTGAGGGACACGTCGCAGAACTTCGTCGAGGTCTTCCCGCTCAAGACGGGGGTGATCAACGTCTACGGGGCCATATCGAAGGAGGAGGGGGTCGAGGGGTACAGGTACGTGGTGATAGAGCCGGAGCTCACGCCCCCGGAGAGGAAGCAGTTCGACCAGCTGAAGGAGCTCCTCATCGAGGAGATGGACGTGGACCTGCGCAGCATAGAGACCAGGGAGAAGGCAGAGGCGTTCCTGACCAACAAGGTGGCCCAGCTAGCCCAGACCTACGGCTTCAACATCCCCAGGCCAACCATGAGGAAGCTGCAGTACTACTTCGCGCGTGACTTCATCCACCTGGGGAAGATCGACCCGCTCATGCTGGACCCGCTCATCGAGGACATCTCCTGCGACGGCGGCAAGATACCCATCTACGTCTGGCACAGGGACTACGAGTCCATCCCCACCAACGTCTCGTTCGACACAGACCAGGAGCTCGACACCTTCGTCTCGAAGCTCGCCTACGTGTCGGGCAAGCACATCTCCCTGGCCGCCCCCATGGTCGACGCTTCGCTCAACGACGGGAGCAGGCTGCACCTGACCTACGGCAAGGAGATCACCCAGAAGGGGAGCACCTTCACCATCAGGAAGTTCAGGGCGGACCCGTTCACCGTGGTGGACCTGATCAAGTACAACACCCTGAACCCGGAGGTCGCGGCCTACCTCTGGTACCTGGTGGAGAAGAGGCTCGCGCTGCTCGTCGCCGGTGGTACTGCGTCCGGGAAGAGCGTGCCTGGGAGCGAGCAGGTGCTGGTGTACCGGGACGGGAGGAAGCAGCTCGCCCAGATCTCGACGCTGTACGAAGAGGCGGCGAGGGGAGGGAGGACTGCCAGGGAAGGGGTCTACGACGTGGCGAGGCCCTCGGGGTGGAAGACGGCGGCGTTCGGCCCCGACCTCAAGGTGGGCCTTTTCGACGTGAAATCCGTCATCCGCCATGCAGCGCCGAAGTCGATCTACCGGCTGAAGACGAGGAGCGGCAGGGAAGTGTCGACCACGGGCTCTCACTCGGTCTTCACGCTCCGCGACGGCGAAGTGACCGCGTTCCCGGTGTCGGAGCTCTCCCCGGGGTCGTTCATAGCGGTCCCGCGGGTGATCCCGGAGCCGACCGAGGCGCCCGGGGCCATGGACCTCGTCGATGCGCTTTCGCCTGACGACGGGGGGATGTACGTCGAGAACGTGGTAGGTCACCTCAAGAGGGCAGTCGACCTGGTCGGGGTTGCGGAGACGGCCAGGCGTCTGAACATGAGCAAGACGAGCGTCAGGCTGTACCTTTCGAGGGGCTTCGCCGCGCTGAGGGTCGCGACCTTCAGGAGGCTCCTTGAAATCACAGGCGAGCATGCCGACGCTTCCGCCCTTAGGATCAGGCCCAAGACCAACAGACAGCTCTCGGTGCCTGCCAGCCTGAAGATCTCGAAGGAGCTCATGAGGCTCCTGGGCTACTGGGTCTCCGAGGGGATGTATCAGGACCACGGCATCTCCCTGTTCCAGCTGTCGGAAGAGGTCAGGGGCGACATGATCACCACCGCGAGGGCCGTATTCGGAGCCGACCTC
>JAGWHE010000058.1 GCA_028866945.1 Nitrososphaerota archaeon | reverse complement strand
TGACCGCGGACTCGGACAACGAGAGTTTGGTCGCCACGTCGGTGTTGGAGATCCTTGAGTTTTCCCTGAGGATCCCGAGGATCAGGTCGTCGATCCTGTCAGAATCGGCCTGCTTCCTCTTCACCTATGACACCATCCAATACCTCGAGGCCCTTTGATATTTGACTCTCTTCGATGACCAGGGCAGGGAGGAACCTGAACGTGTCCCTCCCCGAGTAGGCGAATATGACCCCCTTCGCTTCGGCGGAGAGAAGCTGGGAGTGGATGTCCACCCGGGTCTGCAGGGCGAGCATCAGCCCAAGGCCGCGCACCTCCTTTGCGAGTTTGTGGCTAGACGCTATCTTGGAGAGGCCTGCCTTCATCTTCTCCCCCTTCTCCTTCGCCCTTGACGGCAGGTCGTTCTTCGTGATGAAATCGAGGGTAGCCGAGCCGGCGGCGCATGAGAGGGGGTTGCCGGCGAATGTGCTGGTGTGCTCCCCGCCCTTGAGGCTCCCGGCGACTTCGGCTGTGGAGACGGCGGCCCCGATGGGGAGCCCACCCCCGAGACCCTTTGAAACGGTCATGATGTCCGGGACCACCCCCCAGTGTTCGGACGCCCACATCTTCCCTGTCCTGCCAAGACCAGACTGGATTTCGTCGAGGATGAGCAGGGCGCCTCTCTGGTCGCAGACCTCTCTTACCTGCCTGAAGTAATCCTGAGGGGGGACGATTATGCCCGACTCGCCCTGGATGGGCTCGGCGAGGACGGCGGCGGTGTCGCCGTCGACGAGCTGGGATAGAGATTCGGCGTCCCCGTATTCGGCGAACTCGAAGCCCTCCAGGAGGGGGCCGAACGGCTCCCTGTACTTCTTGTTCCAGGTGGCGGAGAGGGCGCCGTACGTCTTCCCATGGAAGCCTCCCTTCATCGAGATGATCTTCTTCCTGGCCGTGTGCCTCCTCGCGAGCTTGATGGCTGCCTCCACGGACTCGGTCCCGCTGTTCGTCAGGAGCGCTTTGGTCAGCCCCCTGGGCGAGACCTTGACGAGGCGCTCCATGAAACCGGCCCGGGAGTCGTTGTAGAACGAGCCGTGGCAGGTGATCAGCCGGTCGGCCTGGGCCCTGATCGTTTCGACCACGGCGTCGTTGGAGTGGCCCACCAGCGCGACCCCGATGCCTGTCATGAAGTCGATGTACTCCTTGCCTTCGGCGTCCCAGACGACCGACCCTTTGCCCCGGACTATTGTGAGTGGGAACTTCTTGAAGGCGGGGGCGCCGTACGTCTCCTCCAGCTCTTCGGTGGGGTTCATGCCGGGCTTATCACCGTGCAGGAGTCGTGGGCCATGGCTCTGGTCAGAGGAGATTCCCTCGTCCCTGAGCATATCACCGCTTCTCTGACCCCGCCCTCCACGGCCTCCACCGCTGCCATCACCTTCTTCTGCATGCCGAAGCCTATCTTCGGCAGTTTCGAGGCAGCCTCCGCCGGGGTGAGGTGGGCGACTACGCTTCCGTCCAGCTGCAATCCCCCCACGTTGGTCGCGAAGATTACGGCGTCCGCATGGAGGCCTGCGGCGACTGTGGCGGCTGCCCTGTCGCCGTCTATGTTGAGCGGCTCCCCCGCTTCGCTCGCGGCGACGGGAGAGACAACGGGTACGTAGCCCTGGGACAGCAGTACCTCGAGGAGCTGCGCGTTGACCTTCTGGACCTTGCCCGTGAAGCCTCCGTCGATGGCGACCTTCCTCCCCCGCTCGTCTACTATCACCAGTCTTGCCTTCCTCTTCCCAAGGAGGAGGGAGCCGTCGGCCCCCGACAGGGAGACGCCCTTCAGGCCGGCCTGGCCGAGGGCAAGCACCAGCCGCTTGGCCAGCAGACCGGTCATCACCATCTGGTAGATGTCTGCTGTCTCCCTGTCGGTGTACCTGCTCCTGATCCCCTCAGGGGAGACGACGAAGCGCTGCTCTTTGCCCAGGCGGGTCGCGAAGTCGGTGACGACGTCCCCGCCCCCATGGACGAGGACGAGCTGGTGCTTCGGAGAAAGCTCTGCGACGTCTTTGATCAGTGGGCCGGGGACTCCTTCCTTCATCAGGCTCCCTCCGATCTTCACCACGATTCTCATCTTGCTTACACCGGATGGAGGGGGGCCATGGCGAGCCCGGTCTTCTCGTCGAGTCCCAGCATGAGGTTCATCGACTGCACGGCGTTGCCCGCGGCCCCCTTGATCAGATTGTCAGTGGCGGATAGGGTGACGATGCGGCCGGTCCTCTCTTCTATCTCGAACCCGACGTCGCAGAAGTTCGAGCCTATGACGAGCTTGGGGTCGGGGAGGCGGAAGGGGCCCTGCTTGTCCCTGACCAGACGGATGAAGAAGCTGTCAGAATACATGCTCCTGTAGGCCTTCCAGATGTCGATGGGCTTGACCGGGTTGGAGGTGAACAGGTGGGAGGTGCTGAGTATCCCCCTGACCATGTTGACGGCGTGGGCGGACATGGAGACCTTCACCTTCTCTCCGGCCATCGCCGCGAGCACCTGCTCTATCTCGGCCGAGTGTCTGTGGCCGGCGGGCTTGTAGGGCCTGACGACGTTGTATCTCTCGGAGTAGTGGGTAGAGAGGGAGGGCTTGCCTCCTGCACCAGAGGAGCCTATCTTCGCGTCGACGACTATGTGGTCCCTGTCGATGCCGAGGGACTTCTCCTTCAGCAGGGGCGCGAGGGCGAGGATGGTGGTGATGGCCATGCATCCGGGGGAGGAGACCAGGCGGGCGCCCTTGACTTGGTCCCTGTTTATCTCAGGCACAGAGAAGACGAACTTCTCCAGGAGGTCGGCCCGGGGGTGCTCGTAGGCGTACCAGGCAGGGTACTGCCCCTTGTCGCTCAGCCGGAAGTCTGCGCTGAGGTCGATGACTTTGAGGCCGGCGTCGGCGAGCTGGGGGACCACCTTCACCGACTCCCCGTGGGGGAGGGCGGCGAACACGACGTCAACCGAGTCGGTGAGCTTCGAGGCGTCGAGCGCGGAGAACTTGAGGTCGGTGATGCCTCGCAGGTTCGGATGTACCTTGAAGACGTACTCTCCGGCGTACTTCCTCGAAGTGGCGACAGAGATCTCGGCCTGTGGGTGCTGGAGGAGCAGGCGCAGCAGCTCCCCGCCGATGTAGCCGGACGCTGCCAGGACCGCGACGCGGACCATGCTATCTCTTCACCGTCTGCGCCACGTATTGAATTATCTGTGCCGGAATGTCGATGTCGACGGCGGACTGGGCCCCCTTGAACTCCACGGTGTTGTTCACTTCGTGGACGACGTAGCCCGATCCCGACTCCATTGCGTCGACCCCCAGGATGCCGCCCCCCACCGCCTTCGCGGCTTTCAGGACAGTCTCCCTGAGCTCCTCGTCGGGCTTGAAGGCTTTCGACGTCCCGCCGCGGGCGACATTGGTCCTCCACTCGCCGGCCGGGGCGTACCTGTGGACGCAGGTGATGATGCTCTCCCCTGCCACGATCGCCCGGATGTCCCTCGGGGGCCTCTGGATGTACTCCTGCAGGTAGTACATGTGCTCGATGGGGCTTGCGAGCTCCTCCTTGTATTCGATGAGGGCCTGGAGGGTCGCCTTGTCTCTGACCACAGTCACCATGCGGCCCCAGCTCCCGATGAAAGGCTTCAACACCAACGGGTATCCCAGCTCTTCGGCGGCCGCCTCCGCTGCCTCTGACGACAGGGCGAGGTAGGTGCGGGGTATCGGGACCCCGGCGTTCGCCAGCGCGATGCTCGTCGAGAGCTTGTTGCCGCAGACTTCGGCGACCGAGCGGCTATTGATCACTCGAAGGCCCGAGCCTTCCATGGCCTGCGACAGGAGCAGGGTCCGGTACAGGCTGATGCAGCGCTGCAGGACGGCGTCCCCGAGCTCAGGGCGCCTCTTGGGGACCTCGAACACGAGGCCCTTGGCGTCCACCAGGGAGGCCTCCAGCCCTGCGGACAGGGCGGCGTCGTTGAGCGCCTTCTCCTCCCACCTGAGCCTGTCGAAGGTTATGCTTACCTTCACTATTCTCCCCAGTCCTCTCCGACCTGCTCGGCTGGCTTCAGGAGCACGGTGCCGTTGGCTATCTCTGCCACTTCGTACTCGGAGGAGCAGTCCTTGCAGGAGACTATCTC
>JAGWHE010000057.1 GCA_028866945.1 Nitrososphaerota archaeon | reverse complement strand
AAGAGGCTCGTATACCTCGACAACGCGGCCACCACCCAGAAACCGCGGGCCGTGATCGACGCGCTCGTCGACTACTACTCCCGCTACAACTCGAACGTCCACCGCTCGGTCCATACGCTGGGCGAGGAGGCGACGGCGGCCTACGAGGCATCCAGGGAGAAGGTGGCGAAGTTCGTCGGGGGCCGCCCCAGGGAGACGGTATTCGTCAGGGGGACCACCGAGGCCACGAACCTGGTCAGGTTCGCCTGGGGGGAGAAGTACGTCAAGAAAGGAGACCTGTTGGTGGCCACCATCATGGAGCACCACAGCAACATCGTCCCGTGGCAGCTCCTCGCCAGGAGCAAGGGCGCCACGCTGAAGTTCGTCACCCTGACCCCCGACGGGGAGCTCGACATGGGCTCGCTGGAGGGGCTGCTACGCGAGTCGCCGAAGCTCCTCGCCTTCACCCACTGCTCCAACGTCCTCGGAACGATAAACGACGCAGCCGCCATCTGCGCCAAGGCCCGAAAGGCCGGGGCCACGACGGTCGTCGACGGCGCCCAGTCCGTCCCCCACTTCCCGGTAGACCTGGCCGGCCTTGGGGCAGACTTCTACGCCTTCTCGTCCCACAAGATGCTCGGCCCCACCGGGGTCGGCGCCCTCGTCGGGAGGAAGGAGCTCCTGGAGGACATGGACCCGTTCCAGGGCGGCGGGGAGATGATACGGGAAGTGTTCGAAGACCACTCCACCTGGAACGAAGTCCCCCACAAGTTCGAGGCAGGGACGGTCAACATAGCAGACGCCATCGGGTTCGGCGCGGCCGTCGACTACCTCGGAGCCATAGGCATGGACAAAGTGAGGGAGCACGAGGTCCGCCTGCTCGACTACGCCCACGAGACCCTTTCAGAGGTGAAGGGGTTCCACCAGTACGGCCCGGTGGATACGGAGCGGAGGAGCGGTCTCATCTCCTTCAACTACGCCGACGTGCACCCCCACGACCTGGCGACCATCCTCGACGAGCAGGGGATAGCCATACGCTCCGGGCACCACTGCGCCCAGCTCCTCATGCGCTGCCTCGACGTCTCCGCCACCAGCCGGGCCAGCTTCCACGTCTACAACTCCTACGACGACGTCGACGCCCTGAAGCAGGGGATCCTGAAGGCGGGGGAGATATTCAAGGTATGAGCAGCGCGGACATCTACAGGGAGCTGATCTTGGACTACTACCGGAACCCCAGGAACTTCGGCAGACTCGAGAAGTTCGACATCGACGCCCACGACACCAACCCCCTCTGCGGCGACGAGATCGAGATGCAGATCAGGGTAGGAGAGCAGAACAGGATCGAGGAGGTCAAGTTCACAGGCAAGGGGTGCGCCATCAGCCAGGCTTCGGCGTCGATGCTCACCGAGCTCGCCAAGGGGAAGCCCCTCGACTGGGTCAAGCAGGTGACAAAGGAAGACGTCTTCAAGCTGCTCGGGAACCCTGACCTCGGCCCCTCAAGGGTGAAGTGCGCGCTACTCGGCATGAAGGTCCTGAAGACCGGCGTGTACGGCTACCTGGGCGCCCACTACGAGGACCCCGCCGACCTCTCCGACTAGCCGGTCAGAGTCCGCAGGGGCGGGACGGGCCCCGACTCCCGACATGGCCGCGACGGCGTCCGGGCGCCGGTCACTGTTGCTTCTCGGCCGGCTTCCAGACCTTGGTGGCGTCATCCTTGCTGTGCGGGGGCCGCCCGGACATGACGTGCCGCTTCAACAGCTGGATGCCTAGCGCGGGGTCCACCCCCTTGGGGCAGACATAGGAGCAGCTGCCAGCGAAGTGGCACCTCCAGATTCCATGGGTGCCGTCCAGCTCCGCCATCCGTTCCGCCCCTCCCTGGTCCCTGACGTCCGCGGTGTATCTGTACGCCTGGGCCAGCGCCTGGGGCCCCGGGAACCGCTCGTCGGTGGCGACTGTCGGGCAGGACGAAGTGCAGAGCCCGCACTTGATGCAGTAGGTGAACTGCAGGACCCTCGAGAGCTCCTCCGGCTTCATGAGGTACTCGCCCGTCGGGTGGTCCTGCTCCTGAGCGTCGTCCCTCACCAGCCTTGGGGTGACTTCCCGATGCCTCTGGAAGAACGACCCCAGGTCCGTGACCAGGTCCTTGATTATGGCGAAGTTGTCCAGGGGCTGGGCCACGACCTTCTCGGCCCCCAGCTCGTCCACCTGGGTGTAGCACGCCAGCCTCGGACGGCCGTTGATCTTCATCCCGCAGGAGCCGCATGACGCCTGCCTGCACGAGAACCTGAGGCCTATGGAGTGGTCGACGTAATCCCTGGCATAGAGCAGAGCGTCCAGGACCGTCATCCCCTCCCTCCTTGGGACCGCGTATTCGACCAGCCGGGGAGCCGCGTCGCTGAAGGGGTCGAACTTCTGGACGACGAGCCTGAGTTCCTTCAACCCGCCACCCCTCCGAAGACCGCCAGTATGACGGTCCTAGACCCGAACGCTACGGTCGCGACTATGGCGACCACCGTCCCCAGGTCCACCCACCTGCTCCAGGGCGCGGTCTGCCTCCACTCGTGGAGTATGATCCTTACGCCGTTGAACCCGTGGACCAAGACCACCACGAGGAGCGCCTCGAGGAAGATTGCGTAGAACCAGGTCCGGTATATCGAGAGGATGGTGGCGTAGGAGATCGCGGTCGAATACGGCGTGGCTATCCCCTGCATCACGAGGTGGATCGCCACCAGCACCACCGCCAGGACGGCAGTCGAATACTGCAGAAGCATCAGCCTTGACTCTTTCATATTGATCCCCCGAAAAGTATCAGGACCGCCCACCCAGTCCCGACCAGTGCCAGGGCGATGGCGACCCAGATCAGCACCCTCTGGACCGACCTCAGGGACTTCGGCCTGTAGGGGTACTCGATGGGGGACGGGCGCCCCAGGATCAGCCCCAGCTCAGAAACTATCAGCCTTATGCCGTTGGCGCCGTGGAATATCACCACCAGCACCACCAGGATGAGGATGAGGTGCCCGAAGGAGTTCTCGACTAGGCCGGAGATGAACGTCCAGCTCGACTCGCTCGGCCCCGTCCCCGTAGGCCCCCCGACGAAGAAGCTCGTGTCGCCCAGGTGGCCGATGACATAGGCGAGTATCGCCACCCCGGTGACCCTCTGGAAGACGTAGGCCCACCTCTCGAAGTTGTAATGGTAGGGGTTCAGCCACCCTGAGAGGCCCCGCCTGTTCTTCGCCTTCCCCTCGGCCCCTGAACTCACCCTCTCACCACCAAACCCACTCGGTATTACAGATTGTCAGTAGTGCCTCTCCGTGGGCTGGTACTTCGTCATAGCCACGGCGGAGTACTCGAGCCTCGGCCCCGACGGGCCGGGGTAGGCGAGTGTGTGCTTGAGCCAGTTCGCGTCGTCCCTCGCCGGGAAGTCTCTCCGGGCGTGGGCGCCCCTGGACTCGGTCCTAGCCAGCGCTCCGGCGACCACCACCTCCGCGACGTCGAGCATGCTCTCCACCTCCAGGACGTCGCTCAGGTTCGTGTTGTACGCCCTCCCCTTGTCTTCGACGTGGAGGAAGTCCTTGGTCTTCAGCTCCCTGACCGTGCTCAGCGCTTCGGCGAGGCCCGCTCCCGTCCTGTATACGAACGCGTCCTTCGCCATTACCCTCTGAAGCGCGTCCCTGATCTCGTATGGGTTGGTGGAACCGCCGCCGTGGAATATGCCGTCGAAGATCCTCTTCTCCTCCAGCTGCACCTTCTCCCCTGGGGTCTCAGGTCTGGGCCTACTTTCGGCGTACTTCGACGCCTCAGCGCCGGTGATCTTCCCCCACACGAGGCACTCGGCCGTGGAGTTGGCTCCAAGCCGGTTCGCCCCGTTTATGCTCACGCAGGCTGCCTCCCCCGCCGCCCACAGCCCCCTGAGCTTCGTCGCCCCGTCGATGTTCACGTCTATCCCTCCCATGACGTAGTGGCAGACGGGCCTGACCGGGAGCGGCTTCTCCACCGGGTCGATCCCCCTGAACTTGAGGGCTATCTCCCGGATCTGGGAGAGCCTCGTCTTGATCTTCTCCGCCCCTATGGGCGAGAAGTCGAGGTGGAGGTAGTCAAGGCCCGTCGCCTCGTCCTTGAACCCCCTCCCCTCCTCTATCTCGGTCATCATCCCCCTCGACACGACGTCCCGGGACGCCAGGTCCAGCTTATTGGGGGCGTACTTCTTCATGAAACGCTCCCCATCCTTGTTGAGGAGCACCCCGCCTTCGCCCCTCACCGCCTCGGTGATCAATATCCCCGCGGGGATCAGCCCCGAAGGGTGGAACTGGATGAACTCCATGTCCT
>JAGWHE010000018.1 GCA_028866945.1 Nitrososphaerota archaeon | reverse complement strand
CCCATACAGAGGCAGCTCGGGCTCCACGCCAAGGCCTCCATGAGGGGGTGGAACGCGGTCGCCGACAGGTTCACCGACCAGCCGCTCACGGTGCGGATAGCGATGGTCGGGAAGTACGCCAACCTCGCCGACAGCTACGTGAGCGTCAACCAGGCCCTGGCGCACGCCGGGGCGGTCAACGGCGCCAGGATCAGGATTTCATGGATAGAATCGGAGGAGATAGAGAAGGACGAGTCGAAGCTGGACCTGATAGACGCCTACGACGGCGTGGTCCTCCCCCAGGGGTTCGGCAGCAGGGGAGTGGAGGGGAAGATCGCAGCGGCTAACAGGGCCCGGGTCGCACAGGTGCCGTTCCTGGGGCTCTGCTACGGGTTCCAACTCGCGAGCGTCTCGTTCGCCAGGCATGTGCTCGGGCTCAAGGGCGCCAACAGCGCCGAGGTCGACCCCGCCACCCCGCACCCGGTGATCCACCTGCTCCCTGAGCAGCGGAGGGTGAAGGACCTGGGAGGGACGATGAGGCTAGGGGGGCACGACGTCTACATCAGGAAGCCGAGCGCGGCCTACGGGATCTATCACACGGAGAAGATCAGGGAGAGGCACAGGCACAGGTTCGAGCTCAACCAGAAGTACCTCAAGAGGTTCGAGGAGAAGGGGATGAAGTACACCGCCTTCAGCGACAACGGGAGGAGGGCGGAGATACTGGAGCTGGAAGGTCACCCGTTCTACATGGCCACCCAGTATCACCCGGAGTACGTGAGCAGGCCCGAGGCCCCAGAGCCGATCTACGTCGCATTCGTAGGGGCGTGCGTCGGGCGCGCCAGGAAGCTGGAGAGGGCGACGCCGAAGGTCGGAACCCTAACCCGCTGAGTAGGACTTCGCGAGCCTGATGGCGAGGCCGGCCGCCTCGCTGGCGCTCTTCGCGAAGAGATAGACGTTCGGCTCGATGCCCCCGCCCCCTTCGTCGACCACGGCGTCGAACGGGCCGCCGGGGGACTTCAGCTTCCTCTCGAGCGCCCCCACCGTGGGGTCTTCGGAGCCGGGGCGCGGCGTCCCTGAGATGGACAGTGTCTTCAGCTGGGCCCTGCGCATCGCGGCTGCCATACGGGCATCGAATCTCAGATTGAGGCAGGCGCGCAGCTCTGGGACCCGGGTGCGCGCCAGCAGGAGGACCCTCGCCATGTGGACGGACGCCCCGGCCTCCGGAGGGAGCATCGCCCTTGCCCGCCCCCTCAGCTTGACTATCCGCCCCGGCACGGCGACGACGTCCGCGGGGCTCGAAGGCTCCCCCACGGCGCACGCGATGTTCACCGAGACCTCCGGCATGACGGCTGCGAACTCGGGCGAGGCCTCTAGGACCCTGACCGCGTCCGCCACTTCGGCGATGACGCGCTGCTTCTCGCCCCGCCCGGACCCGTACTCCACTATGCAGAAGTCGCATCCCGCGAGCGAGGGGTGGAGGTCTCGGTGGGCGTCGCAGACCGACCCCGCCCCCAGGAGCGCCGTCCAGATCTCGGCCATGGCCCTCACTCCGTCCGCCGGGCCCTTGGTCACGGCCATGGAGAGCTGCGAAGCGTACCTGTCCGCTTCGTCCTTGCCCACGTGGAGGGCCGCGAGCGCGTCGTAGCTCCTCCGCCTGTCGGAGGAGAGGTAGATGCTGACCGAAGCCTGGGTGGTGCCGAGGAGCGAGGAGATCTTGTTCTGCGACAGTCCCTCGGAGCGCAGCCTCGAGGCGACGAGGTGGCGCATCGCCGGGAGGAAGACCTGGGTCATGAGCTCGTCCGGGGGCTGCATGGTATAAGCCATTTATTCACCGATTTATAAGACCGACTTGGCACCGAAGAGCCATGGGCACAGCCGACCGCACCGCTCGCCCCTTCGGGGTCAGGGCGACGGTCAACCTCGCCGTCGTGATCGTCTTCTCTGCCCTGATCGCGCTGGGGACGTTCCTTTCGATCAAGCTCCCAGTCCCCCTGGGCGAGATCACCTGGGCGCCCCCCGTCTACATGGCACTGAGCATCCTTGCGGGGCCATGGACCGGGTTCACGGCGACGGCCATCGGTTCGTTCCTGGGAGAGTCCCTGAACGTGGCATATCTCGGGTGGCCGGCTATCTACGCGCCAGGGATCGTGTGGGCGAGGGCGCCGGAGGCACTCATAATCGGGTGGGCGAGGAAGAGGGGGACCAAGACGATGGTGGCGGCGATGGCGATAGCGACCGTGTTCGAGACGCTGCTGTTCTTCTTCCCAGACGCGTTCTTCTACACCTATGGGCTTTTCGGATACGGCACCCCCCAGGGATGGTCTGAGGGGTTCGTTGCCGCCTATTCGGACCTCCTGACCATGCTCGACCTGGCCTTCATCCCCGTCGCCCTGATTTTGATCAGGGTTGCCCGGCCGGCGTTCAGAAGGCTGGGCTACAAGTAGGAGGAGCCGCTCTTGCCACACGGCGGCAAAGAGAGGAACGACTTCATGGAGAGCGTGGTCTACGCCAGCCTAGGGAGAAAGTCGCCCAGCGTGGTCGTCGGCCCTGGACGGGGGCTCGACAACGCCGTGGTCTCGGTGGGCCGGGGCCGGGTGGTGGTCGTCACCGTCGACCCGGTCTCCGCTATCCCCGCCCTGGGGATGCGCCTTTCGGCGTGGATGAGCGTCCACCTCATTGCGTCGGACATCACCGCGTCGGGGGTCGACCCCCAGTTCGCGACCTTCGCATACAACTTCCCGCCGTCGATGACCCGGGCGCAGAGGGAGGAGTACGTGCGGGCCATAGGGGCCGAGTGCTCCAGGCTCGGGGTCTCCATAGCCGCAGGGCACACAGGGAGCTACCCGGGGGGAGGGTTCACCGTCATCGGCTCGGGGGTGATGTTCGGCGCCGCGGCCGAGGGGGGCTACGTCACGCCTTCGATGGCCCGGGTTGGGGACGCGATCGTGATGACGAAGCACGCGGGGATCGAGGCGGCGGCCACCTTGGCCGTCGCTTTCCCTGGCTTCCTGGCCAGCAGGGTCGGCGAGCGGACCGTCCGGAGGGCAGGCGCCATGGCGAGGCTCTGCTCTACGGTGGAGGACGCCCAGGCCTCCCGGAAGGCCGGGCTCGGCCCCGGAGGGGTCTCGTCGATGCACGACGCGACGGAGGGCGGGGTGCTCGGTGCCCTGGACGAGATGGCCCAGGCATCAGGGAAGGCGTTCGTCGTCGACGCGGAGGAGATACCAGTATCAGAGGAAGCCAGGGCCGTATGCGGGGCTTTCGGCATCGACCCCCTGAACACCATGGGGGAAGGGGCGCTGCTCGTCACCTGCGCCAGCGAGAGGGTCCCGGAGCTGGAAAGGAGGATAGCCAGGGCGGGGGCACGCGCCGCCGAGATAGGCCGCGTTGAGCGCGGGACAGGGCTCTGGCTCGGCAAAGGGACTAAACGGCGCCGGCCGTCGCTCTCCGGCCGGGACAGGTTCTGGGCGGCCTACGACCGCGGACTCCGCCTCGGCGAAGGGTGAAGGCGGCGCTGCAAAGCTCAATTAGAGTGCCCTGAGGGTCGGAGCCGTGTCTCAAGTCGAAATGCCAGACCCGGACGAGTTCGCCAAGCGGATTCACAACACCCTGGTCGCGCCGGAGGCGACCCTCTCGGAGCTGAGGGCGTTCTGCAAGGAGGCGGTCGAATACCGTTTCGGAGGAGTCGTGGTACAGGGGTGCTGGGCCAGGGAGGCGAAGAAGTCGCTCGGCGACGCGGTCAAGCTCTCCGTGGGGGTGGGGTTCCCCATGGGGGGAGTCACGACCGAGTCGAAGGTCTTCGAGATAGAACAGACGTCGAAGCTCGGGGCAGACATGTTCGACGTCATGCCGAACATCGGGTACCTGAAGTCGGGGATGTACGCCGAGTTCAGGGACGACGTCGGCGCCATGGTCCGCGCGGCCGGGGGGAGGCCCGTGAGGGTGATGCTGGAGCTCTCCGTCCTCGAAAGGGAGCAGAAGGTGAGGGCGGCGAAGCTCAGCGAGGAGGCCGGGGTCGCAGGGGTGAAGAATTCGAGCGGCTGGGGGAGGGGAGGGCCAGCGACGGTGGAAGACATCAGGCTGCTGCGGGAGAGCGTCAGCAGCAGGGTGCACGTGAAGGCATCGGGCGGGATACGCAGCCTCGACACGGCGATGGAGATGGTGAAGGCCGGGGCGGACTATCTGGGGACCCGTTCAGGGGTGACGATCATCGAAGAGCTGAAGGAGCGCCGCGCCAGGTGAAGCCTGTCACAGTCGTCGGGAGCTACCTCACCGGCCTCACCATGAGGGTCGGACGGCTCCCGCGGCCGGGCGAGACGGTCGTAGCAGAGCGCTACTCCGAGGTCCCCGGGGGCAAGGGCTCGAACCAGGCGATAGCGGCGCGCAGGCTGGGGGCCAAAGTGCACTTCGTCGGGTGCATCGGGAGCGACGGGCGGGGGGACGCCGCCATGGAGCTGTGGAGGTCAGAGGGAGTGGATGCTGAGCTGGTGAGGAGGTCGTCCACCCCGACGGGCCTCGGCTTCGTGATGGTAGACCGGGCGGGAGCCAACGCGATAGCCATCGACCCGGGAGCCAACGGGGAGCTAGGCGCAGCCGACGTGGAAAGGGCAGGCGCCGTGCTTTCGGGCTCGGGGCTGGTGCTCCTGCAGCTCGAGGTTTCGGCCCGCGCGATGGAAGCGGCGGCGAAGAGGGCGAGGGCGTTCGGGGCCAGAGTGATCCTCAACCCCGCCCCGGCAGTGCCGGCGAGGGAGATCGCGCTCGAGGACGTGGACATAGTCACTCCCAACGAAGAGGAGTTCAGGCTGCTGACAGGGACTGAGGACATCGAGGCGGGCGCGAGGGAGATCCTCTCCCGGGGCCCGAAGGCGGTCGTGGTGACCCTGGGAGCCCGCGGGGCGAAGGTGGTCACGGCGGACGACTCATATTCGGTCCCAGCCCCGGCGGTGAAAGCCGTGGACACAACCGGCGCCGGGGACGCGTTCAACGGGGCCCTGGCGGTGGCGCTGTCCGAGGGGGAGCCGCTGCGCCAGGCTGTCCGCTTCGCCAACTACGCCGGGGCGCTGTCGGTGACGAAGCCAGAAGTCGTTGCCTCGCTCCCCCGAAGGCCCGAGGTGGACGAGTTCATCCGCAACGACGTGCTGGAGTAGTCAGACCCGTCCCCCCTTCAGCACCCTGTAGAGCATGTCGCGGAAGAGCCCCTGGGAAGCTTCGTAGACGACGTCCGAGTTCGGCGTCCTCCCCAGGACACCCAGCTCGTCGACGATCGTAGCGCCCCTCGACGGCCCTTCGGTGTTGTCCACCTCGACGTACCTCCTCCTGACGTCGGTGGCTACCTTCGGGTTGAGGACGATGGACATCGTGAGGCTGTCGGTGCAGACCGTCCCGTCCATTCCATAGGACTTCTTCATGAACCGCCGCACCTGCCTGTTGACCGCCAGGAAGAACTTCGACTCCTCCGTCCCCATCTTCCCGACAGCGGCCAGCTCCTTCGCCCCGAGGACTCCGTGCCTCATGCAGATCTCCCACCCCACCATGGTGGGCGCGAGCCCTGACTCCATCACGATCTTCGCAGCGTCGGGGTCGACCCAGGTGTTGAACTCGGCGGCCGGGGTGATGTTCCCCAGATACTGGTTGGCGCCTCCCATGAAGTGGAAGCTCCGCACCTTCTTCACGATCCCGGGGTCCTTCCGGATGGCGAGGGCGAGGTTGGTCATCGGTGCTATCTCGACGAGGTCTATCTCGCCGGGGTTGCTGTTGATGATCTCGACGATGGCGTCGACCGCATGGAGGGCCTCGGGCCTCTGCCTGGCCCGCGGGAAGTGAGAGTCTCCCATCCCGTCTCCGCCGTGGACGTCCTCGGCGTTCCGCCAGTCGCGGAGCAGGGGGCGCCTGGCGCCAGGGTAGACCGGGACCTTGCCGGACTTTCCCGCGACCTGGATCGTGTAGAGCGCATTCTCGACCTGCTGGTCGAAGCCCACGTTGCCGCAGTTTATCGTGACCCCTTCGAGGACGGCGTCCTTCGCCTTCAGCGCCATCAGGATCGCGATGGTGTCGTCGCCGGCGGTGTCCGTGTCCAGAAGAATCCTCCGCATGGGCTGGCTCCCCTTCGGGAGCGATAAGAAGGCTCCACCGCGAGCACTTGAATAGTCGGTGCCGGCGAGTCGGCATAGGAATAGGATTGTCGACAACGGAGAGGGCCGCGAGGTCGCTGAAGTCGGTCAAGGACGAGGAGTGGAGGACCCTAGCCGGACTGGAGCGTGCGGCCTCGGGGTCGGGGACCCCGGACCTGGGGAGGCTGGCGCGCATGAGCAGGCTCCCACCCGACAGGGTGAAGTTCGCGACCGACGCCCTGGAGAAGAAGGGGCTCGCGATGAGGAAGGGGTTGGGGTACGTGCTCACGAGGGAAGGGGCGGAGGCCATGGCGCTGAAGGACTACGTGAAGAAGGACCTCATCTTCGCGCTTGGGGCGGTGATAGCGAAGGGGAAGGAGTCAGACGTCTACGAGGCCCTGACCGAGGAGGGGGCGGTGTATGCCCTGAAGCTGTACAAGATCGGCAGGACGAGCTTCACCAAAGTCAGGAAGAAGCGCGTCAGGGAGTCTGCCGAGTTCAAGAGCTGGATGACGGCCAACTACAACGCGGCCAGGAGGGAGTACCAGGCGCTGAAGAAGCTCGAGGGCCTCTCGTCGGCGTTCCCCAGGGCCATATCGTACAGCAGGAGCACCGTGCTCCTGGAGGAGCTGGCAGGGGTCAGGCTCTCGCAGCGGCCGGAGCTGCGGGACCCGCCCGCGGCGCTGAAGACCACCTTCGAGTCGATGCGGACGGCCTACGTGAAGGGGGGGCTGGTGAACGCGGACCTCAGCGAGTACAACATACTGACCGACGGCGCTTCGGTGTGGCTGATCGACTGGCCCCAGGCGGTTGGCGCGTCGCACCCCAACAGCGCGGACCTGCTCATGCACGACGTGACGGCCGTGTCCGTATTCTTCGCGAGGGCGTATGGGGTCGAGTCGGACCCTGGGCAGGTCTTCGAATACGTGAGCGGAAAGACAGCGAACCTCACCAAGGGCTGACCCGGGAAGGAAAGGGCGCGGACGGCCCGGCTAGAGCCGGTCTTCTATCTTGATGTACAGGACGTTGTTGCCGCGGATTACGACCTTGCCGTAGTTGGCGACCTTCTGGCCGTTCTCTGACTCCTCTGCGTCAGTCAGTATCACGTTCATGTACGGATCGACGTTCGCCATCTTCCCTCTGTACTCGATTTCGTTCTTCAGCCTGACCGAGACCATCTTGGTCGTAGCCTTCTGGAGGACGTTCAGAGGACGCTTTGTCAGTTGAGGAGGTTGCGACGGCTGAGGAGTCACTGCGAACTTTTTCGCAGGGCGAAAATCACAGTTAAAAAGACATCGGTGATGAAACGAACTTGAAAGGGGAGGTCGGGAGAGAAAACGTCAGGGTCGGTGGAGACCGCCGACGAGGCGACGAGGAGGGTGGCGTCGTTCCCCTACTTCAGCTCGGGCTCCAGGAAGCTGGACCTCCTGCTCGGAGGGGGGTACAGGGCGGGGACCCTGACGGAAGTCTTCGGCAGGAGCAACGCGGGCAAGTCACAGCTCGCGATGCAGGCGGCGCTGGAAGCGGGGAGGCTCGGGCACATGACGCTCTTCCTCGACACCGAGGGGGCCTTCAGGCCGGAGAGGCTCGAGCAGATCGCATTCGCCCGCGGGTGGGAGGTCAAGGGGCTCCTTGAGCGGGTAGTCTACGTCCGCTCCGACTCTGCCGGCGAGCAGATGGAGGCAATCAGGCGAATGCAAGAGAGGCCGGCCACGGCGCAGTGCAGGATGGTGGCCATCGACACGCTCACCCGCAACTTCTCCGTCGAGCTCCCAGGCACGTCCAACATGGCGAGCAGGCAGGAGGCCCTGGGGGTCCACCTCAGCGAGATGGCGAGGGACGCGTACATCAACGGCAGGGCGTACATCCTGACGAACAGGGTCACCTTCGGGCCGACCCACGACGTGGGGATCGGCGGGAGGACCCTGGAACAGATGGTCAACGCTTCGGTCATGCTGCAGCGGGAGGGGACGAAGGTCAGGGCGACCAAGGACGGGGGCGAGTCGGTGCAGCTCGAGGTTAGCGCGGCCGGGGTCGAGTGAACCCCTGAGAGCCGGGAAAACCTCTACTCTCTGATCATCGTCAGCGTCATCTTGAACTTGCCGACGGCCCTGACTGCGTGGGGCTGCCCGGCGGGGAGGATGATGGCTTCCCCGGCGTCCAGCTGGCTCTCGACGCCGCCGATGGTCACCAGGGCCCTTCCTTCGGTGACGTACAGCAGCGCGTCGTATGGCGAGGTGTGCGGGCTCAACCCCTCTCCCTCATCGAATGCGAAGATGGTGACTGTCCCGGCCCTCCGGTCGATGATGGTACGGCTGACCACCGACCCCTCGCCGTAGGCGACGAGGCCTGCCAGCGGTTGCTTCACCCCCGCCTCCAGGCCGCCGCGTCTGCGGGGGGCCGCGCGCTCGTCGGCTTTCTCGGCCATGGTGGAGTCGGCTCCGGCCCTCCTAATTTGGGCTTCTGCCTCCCGCCCGAGAGGTCTCATTCTTGAGCGGATTGTCTAATTCTGGCGATTCGTTCTCTTTAGGAAAGTTAAATATCATACAAAGGGTATGCTAGCGAAAGTCGTGCAGGCATCCATCGCGTCTATCCTCGACTCGCTGCGGAGGTCCGACATGGAAGATGCGAAGAGGAAGATCCAGGCCCTCATGCCCGAGGTCAAGACGGAGAGGGAGAGAGGGAGCCTCATGGCCGCTGCAGGGATCTACGCCAGCATGTCAAAGGCGAAGGGAGGGACGATGCAGACCTGGGACAGCGCCAGGGTGGAAAGGGCGGCGAGGTCGATCGTCAAGAGCCAGTTGGCTGACGACTTCGACGGAGGCTACGCAGACACGCTTCTGAACTATTCGAGGCTCACAGCGGCAGGCCAGCAATCCGCATCGTGAAGAGCAGCATCCAGGTAAACAGGAACACCAGGGCATATCCGCCCACTCCGGTAGAGTAGACCTTCCCCTGCTGCGTCCGTGGGAGACCCCGGTACCATGTGAAGAGCGCCACGTAATAGGTGACCAGGTAGATCCCGATTGCTATGCTGACCCCGATGGTCCAGTCGGTGCCGAACGCGGCTTCGAGGCCCTCGGTCGCGACGCCTGCGAACGCCGCGCACCCGATTCTGAACCAATAGAGCTTATCAAACGCGGCCGCCGGCAGAGGACTCGTGGCTGAACTCTCAGGCTTCGAGGTCTTGGTGCTCGCCAAAGAAATCGATTTGGCGCTCCGCGGTTCCTACGTTAATAACATTTACACGGCCGGGGCATCTCAACTCGTCCGGCTCAGAAGGCCAGGCGGTGACGACTCGTGGCTCGTGGTCTCCCCGAAGAAGGGGGCCTGGGTTTCGGCGAAGGTGTCGGAAAGGGGAGAGACGGGCGAGTTCACCTCGAGGCTGCGGGGGGAGCTCGAGAGGGCGCGCTTCGTCGGGGCGTCGCAGGCCGACCTCGACAGGGTCTTCCTACTGGAGTTCGAAGGGGAGGAGAAGAGGACCCTGGTCGTGGAGCTGATGCCTCCGGGGAACATCCTGGTGCTTGGCCCCGACGGCAGGATCCGCATCGCGCTCAACGAAGTGAGGAGCGAGGCGAGGCGGGTGCAGAGAGGCGCTGCCTACCATCCCCCCGGACAGAGCAGACTCAGCCCAGACGCCGTGGGCCCCGAGGCCGTGGGGCGCATGCTCCGCGAAGAGGACACGCTGGGCAGGGCCATCGGAAGGCATGTCGCCATCCCCAGGAAATACGTCGCGGACGCCCTTGCCCGGCTCGAAGCCGACGACTCGACCCCGTCCGGCAAGATGGCGGGGAGGGAGGCGGAGATCGCGGCGGTGCTGAAAGCCATGGTCGAGCAGGCGAGAGGGTCGACGGCACCCTGCGTCTGCGAGACGCCGAAGGGAGACGAAGTCTTCGCCTTCAAGCCCGCGGGGCTGGCGCCCAAGTCGACGGCGGGGACTATGTCCGAGCTCTGCGACGCCCTCTTCCTTGCGGAGGCGACTTTGCAGGCGGCCGAGCAGAGCCCCGAGGAGTCGAGGCAGAAGGAGCTGCGGGCGACGGTCGCGAAGCTAAGGTCTGAAGCGGAGACGCTGTCAGCCCGGGCGGCCAAGGCGAGGGAGGAGGCGAAGGCGGCGCGTGTCCTCCCGGTCGAGGGGGCGTTGAAGGCGATGCGGGCGGCAGGGGCGAAGCCCCAGCGCGAGCCCACCTCGTCCCTGGGAGCGTCTTCGGCGCTCTACGACCTCGCGAAGGAGCTCGAAGCGAAGGCGGCTGTGAGCCTGGAGTCTGCCTCGAAGCTGGAGAAGAGGTCGTCGAAGACGGTGAAGCGGAGTGCGCCGTCTACGAAGCCCCTGGGGAGGAGGAGGGGCGAGTGGTTCGAGAAGTTCAGGTGGTTCATCACAGCGGAGGGGCGTCTGGCCGTCGGCGGCAGGGACGCCCAGAGCAACTCGACCATACTTTCGAGACACCTGGAGCCCAACGACACGGTGTATCACGCGGACTTGTTCGGCTCGCCCTTCTTCGTCCTGAAGGGAGGGAAGGTCCAGACCGAGGAGGAGGCAAGAGAGGTCGCCCAGGCCACCGTTGCATTCAGCAGCGCCTGGAAGACGGGCCTGGGGTCGGCGGACGCCTACTGGGTGAACCCGGAGCAGGTGAGCTCGGCGGCTCCGAGCGGTGAGTACCTCGCCAGGGGGAGCTTCGCCATCAGAGGGAAGAAGAACTTCATGACGAAGTTGATGGTGGAGCTGGCGGTGGGCGTCGACCCGAAGGGGCGGGTGGCGGCCGGGCCCGAAGCGGCCATCAGGCTCGTGTGCGAGCACTACGTCGTCCTAAAGCCCCACAACGAGAAAGGGTCAGAGACCGCCAAGCGCGTCTTGAAGGACCTGACGGGGGGCGTCGGCGCTGTTCCCCCGACCCTCGACGAGATACAGAGGGCGCTCCCCTCCGGCGGCGGGAAGGTAGTCCGCAGGGCCTGACCCGGCGGTACCCTAGAGGCACTCGGCGACTATCTCCGCGACGTCCCTGACGTCCATGGCCGCGTCCATCACCTTGGTGCTGTCGTCGAGCATCGACAGGCAGAAGGGGCACTCGGTCGCGATCGTCTTCGCGCCGGTCTTGGCCGCCTCGGCGGTCCGTATGCCCGATATGGACTTCTGCTGCGGTACCTCGTACCAGTAGTTGGAGCCCCCGGCGCCGCAGCAGAAGGTCTTCTCCTTCTTCCTGTGCATCTCCCTGAGATCGGCGACGGAAGCAGCCAGGGCCTCCCTGGGCTCGTCGAATACGCTGTTGTACCTGGAGGCATAGCATGCGTCGTGGAGGGTCACTGAGATGCTCTGGACCTTCTCGGGAGGGACCTTGATCCTCCCCTGGCGGATCAGGTCGGATATCAGCTGGGTATGGTAGACGACCTCGTATTTGCCGCCGAAACCCGGGTACTCGTTCTTCAGGGCGTTGAAGCAGTGGGGGCAGGTGGCGATGATCTTCTTCACACCATAGGCGTTCAGCTTCTCTATGTTCTGGAGGGCGAGCTCCTGGTATCTCCCCTCCTCCCCCAGCCTCCGCGCCGGGTCCCCGACGCACCCCTCCTCGCCCCCCAGGATGGCGAACGAGACTCCCGCCCGCTTGAGTATCGTGCTGAGCGCCTTTGCGATCCTCTGCGCACGCTGGTCGAAGGACGAGAGGCACCCCACCCAGTAGAGGTACTCCGCCTTGGGGTTGGCCGCGAGGGTGTCCACCCCCAGCCCCTCCGCCCAGGCGGCCCTGGTCGAGTTCTTGAACCCGTAGGGGTTCTGGGTCTGGGCCAGGTTCTCGAGCATCATCGACTTCTTTTTGTCGAGCCTCCCCTGGGCCACGAGCCCCCGTCTGAGGTCGTAGACTATGTCCAGGTGCTTAACGCTGACGGGGCAGCTGGCGACGCAGGCGCCGCAGGAGGTGCACGACCACAGCTCGTCCTCCCCCACCGACGCGAAGGGGTCGACGGCCGGGCCGCCGGAACCCGCGAGGAGGCTGACCTTCCTTACCAGAACCCGTGGGGAAAGCGGGCGCCCCGCAGCCGTGGCGGGGCAGGCGGCCTCGCACGCGCCTATCTCCACGCACGAGTCGAATGAGAGACGCTCGGCTGCGTCGAACTCCGAGGCCTTGCTCACCCCCGAGCGGATGGAATCGGGGTCAGTCTTCCCTGCCATCACGTCAGCCAGGTTGAAAGGGACCCTGACCTCGTGCAGAGGCTTGTCAAAGTATCCGATGAGGTTGACGCTCGGCCTGGCGTAGTAGGCGGCCACGAGGACGTTCCGGAGAACCCCGACCGCCGCCCCGGCCAGGGCGAGCGAGGGGAACCACAGCAGGACCAGCTCGGTCGTGGTCAGTGCGATGGCGAGGATCAGTATCAGCTGGAGGTAGGATGACGACGTGGTGAACGAAGCCGGAGACCCCAGCGCCTTCTCCACCCTCTTGCTGCTCACGAAGCGTTCGACCCTCCAGGCGAACGAAGCGACCAGGCCCAGGGCCAGGGGGAGCGAGACGACGAGTATGACCGTTCGCAGCAGGGGGACCAGCCCCAGGGCCGGGTCCAGCAGGGAGTAGGAGATCGAGAGCCCTACACCCAGGGCGATGGACAGGTGCATCAGGAAGACGGCGTCCCCGGTCCCGAGCCTCGAAGCCTCGTCCTTCGTGAGGCCGACCAGGCGCCCCGGAGAGAGGCTGACCGACCCGCGCCTGGCGAAGAGTGCCAGCGCGAGGAAGACTAGCGCCACGCTTGCGACCGTCGCTGCGTAGGCGACCGCGAAGACAGGGTCCAGCGCCGCCATGAGTCATAAGCGGCCGCCCGGGCGTTTAAAGCATGTTCGCCGTCGGCGCGGCTCAGGCCCTGGCTGCGAGCGCCTTCCGGATGGCAGGGACGACCTGATAGAGGTCCCCCACGACGCCGTAGTCGGACGCCTGGAAGATGGGTGCGTCCTTGTCGGTGTTTATCGAGGCGACAACTTTGGAGTCCTTCATGCCGGCCACGTGCTGGAGCTGCCCCGAGATCCCGACGGCGAGGTACAGTTCGGGCTTCACGGTCACCCCGGTCAGGCCGATGTGATGTTCCTCGGGGAGCCATCCAAGGTCCGCCGAAAGCGGCCTGGAGCACCCCAGGGCGCCGTGCATCTCCTTCGCCAGCTCCTCGAGAATGGCGAGGTCCTCCTTCTTCTTCACTCCCCTCCCTGCCGAAACTATCACCTTGGCCGACTTCAGGTCGACTGCGCCGGCGGACTTCGCCTCCCTGGCGACGACCTTCACGGGGTCCGAGACCGCGCCGACATCCTTCTCCTGAAGCCCACCATTCCCCCCCGCGAGCCTGGGGTAGGCGCCGACCTTTACCGTCGCCGCGGCAGGGAATGGACAGGAGACGCGGGCGACGGCCTTCCCTGCGAATACGTTGCGCTCCCCGAAGATCGATTCGCCGTCCGCGCCAAGCTTCGACACCTCGGCGATGCATCCGATCCGCAGCTTGGCTGCGAGCCGAGACGCCACTTCTCTCCCCGTCCTCGTCGCCCCGGTCAGGATGGCGATGGGCTGGAGCTCTCTGGCGGCCCTGGCGATGGCCTCGGCCGCGGCCCCGGGGGTGGGGCTGGACGGCGGTCCCTTCAGCAGGAGCTTGCCTCCGGAGGCGAAGACGCCCGGACGCTGCGCGCCCAGCTCCAAGACCTGGACTTCGGCCCCGGCCCCCTTCGCCACGTCCACGGCTGCCGAAGCGACCTCGTTGGAGACCGCGTCGGACTCGGAGTAGACCCAGACCGCCTTCATTTCAGGACCCCCTCCTTGACGAGGGCGTCGACGAGCTTCGCCGCCGCTTCCTCCGGCGTCCCTTCGATCATGACGTGCTTCCGGGTTGAAGGCTGGGAAGACATCGACGGGACAGACACCTGCCTGTAACCCCCGGCGGGGGCGACGGCGTCCGCGGCCAGTTCCTCGATCGGCTTCTTCCCTGCCTGCATGATCTGGATGAGCGTGGGGTACCTGGGCTCGTTGATCTCGCTGACGACCGAGACCGCGAGCGGGAGCGGCGACTCGACCGTCTCCACGCTGTCCTCGAGGGAGCGCTCGATCTTCGCGGACTGGCCGGAGACTTCGATCTTCCTCGCGTAGCCCACGTATGGGACGCCCAGGAGCTCCCCGAGCATGGGCGGGACCTGGCCGCTGTAGGTGTCGGATGACCCTTCGGAGCAGATGACGACGTCGTAGGGGCCCGACCTTCTGATGGCGGCGGCGAGGACCTCCGCGGTCCGGAAGGTGTCGATGGCCGCTGGGTCGGCCGAGACGAGCACGCCCCGGTCGGCCCCCATCGCCAGGGCCTCCTTCATCGTCTTCTTCGAATCGGCCGTGCCCACCATGAACACCGCCACCTCCCCCTGATGCTTCGACTTCAGCCTCAGCGCCTCCTCGACGGCGTTCTTGTCGAAGGTGCTCATCTTGCCGGCGGCGCCGCCGAGCACCGGCCTCCCTCCCTGGTCCAGCTTCAGCTCCGTCTCGTCTACCGCGTGCTTGACGCAGACCGCGACCTTCACTGTGACCTCGCCAGCTCCTTTCTGGAGATGAGCATCCTGAGGACCTCGGAGGTCCCCTCCCCTATCGTGAGGAGGCGCGCGTCCCTCCAGTGCCGGTGGAGGTCGTCGGTGGTGTATCCGTACCCTCCGTGTATCTGTATGGCGTCGTCGCACGCCTCCAGTGACATCTCTGTGGCGAACACCTTGGCCTGGGACGCCTCAGACGCGTAGTCCCCGCCGAGCTCCTTGATCCGGGCGGCGTACAGGTAGAGGAGCCGCCCCGCGCCGATGCCCGTCTTCATGTCTGCGATCTTCTCCCTTGTAAGCTGGAACTCCGAGACCGGCTTGCCGAAGGCCTTCCTCGCCTTCGCGTATGCCACGGACTTTTCGTAGGCGATCTGGGCGATCCCCACGTTGAGCGCCGCTACCACGATCCTCGCCCCGTGGAGGATCTCCTTGGCGTACTCGCCTCCCTGCCCCTCCTCCCCGACGAGGTTCTCCTCGGGGACCCGGCAGTCTTCGAAGATGACCTCGGCGGTCTTCGAACCTTTCATCCCGAGCTTCTTGAGGTCCCCGCCGAACTTCAGGCCTTGGCGGGGGGCTTCGAGCAGGAAGCAAGACGGGCCCTTCTTCGACTTGGCGAACACCAGGTAGAGGCTGGCCTCGCCTGCGTTGGTGATGAACATCTTAGATCCGTTGATGACGTACTCCCCTCCCTTCTTCTCCGCGGTGGTCGCCATGGCGCTCGAGTCGGACCCGGAGGCCGGCTCGGTGAGCGCGAAGGACGCCAGGGTCTTCCCGGTTATCACGGCGTTAAGGTACTTCTTCCGCTGGCGGTGGTCGCCGAACCTGAGGAGGCCCTCGGCCACGGCGTTGTGGATCTCCACGCTGAGCGCCACCGACGCGTCGGCTGTGCCGAGCAGCTCGACCGCCGTGGCGTAGACGGAGAAAGGGAGCCCGAGCCCTCCGTGCTCGACGGGGAACGGGATCAGGGTCATCCCCTGTTCGAAGAGCGCGTTCCGGGGCTCCACTATCGACGCTTCGCCGGCGTCCAGCTTGGGGGAGAGCGGCAGTATCTCCTTCTCCATGAAGCCCCCGAGGGAAGAGAGCACTTCGGAGTATTCCCGGTGGTGGTCTGGGTGGAGCATCTCCATGAGCCGCCGGTGCTCAGCGCTGTAGATCGCCAAGGCGAGAGACAGGACGCGCGCTATCCGGGTGGATTTAATCGTTCTTTGATAGGACGGCAATTCCTAAATGCGGAAGCTGGTCCCGCCCGGGCATTGGACCTGGCCGGGCGACTAGCCGAATACGCGCTCTCGGTGAAGCACCAGAACCTCGACGAAAGGACGGCGAAGGAGATCAAGGCGCGGCTGGTGGACGCCCTCGGCTGCGCCATAGGCGCCTTCGACGAGGGGCCGGTCGCCATGGCAAGGCGTTTCGCGTCGAAGGCCTCGGACCGGGGGCCGTCAACGCTCCTGGGGACTGGTTCGGCGTCGGCTCCGCCGGTGGCGACATTCGTCAACGGGTTGATGATGAGATACTTCGACTTCAACGACACCTACCTTTCGAAGGAGCCGGCGCACCCCAGCGACAACCTGGCGCCCTGCCTCGCCGTCTCTCAGGCGGAAGGCGCCGGGGGGAAGGAGCTCATGGCCGCCGCCGTGGCCGCCTACGAGATCCAGTGCAGGCTCTGCGACGCGGCGGACATCAGGCACAGGGGGTGGGACCACGTCAACTACGGGCTCGTGTCGGCGTCGCTGGCGGCGGCGAAGCTGATGGGGCTCGGGGCGGGGGAGTCGACCCAGGCGGTGAACATAGCGCTCAACGGCCACATTGCGATGAGGCAGGTCAGGGCGGGGGAGCTCTCGATGTGGAAGGGGGCGTCGTTCGCCAACGCGGCCAGGAACGCCGTCTTCGCGGCCATGCTCGCACGGGAGGGGATGACTGGGCCTTCGCCGATCTTCGAGGGAGAGATGGGTTTCTTCAAGCAGGTGTCCGGCCCGTTCACGCTGGACGTAGAGGGGTTCGGGGGGAGGAACGGGAAGTACAAGGTCGCGGAAACATACGTGAAGTACTGGCCGGCGGAATACCATGCGCAGACAGCGGTGTGGGCCGCACTCGAGATACGGAAGAAGGTCAAGGACATGGGCCGGGTGGAGTCCGTGCTGGTCGAGACGCACGAAGCAGGGTACACCATACTCGCCAAGGACAAGGAGAAGTGGGCCCCCAGGACCAAGGAGACGGCGGACCACAGCCTCCCGTTCATCGTGGGGATGGCGCTCCTGCACGGGACGGTCGACAACTCCACCTACGGCGACGACAACATTTCTGACCGGGGGAACCTGGCATTCGTCAAGAAGATCAAGGCCGCGGAGGACCCTGCCCTGACAGCCATGTACCCCGGGGCCATGGCCAACAGGCTGACGGTCAAGGAGAAGGGAGGGAAGGAGACGAGCGCCCAGGTCGACGTCCCAAGGGGGCACCCGGGAAACCCCATGGGGAGAGAGGAGATCGAGGCGAAGTTCCTGAAGCTCGCGTCGGGGAAGGTGAAGGGGTCAGAGGCCAGGGAGGCGCTGAGGCGACTCTGGCGGCTGGAAGACGAAAGGGAGCTGGGCGGAGTGCTCTCGCTCCTTCGGGTGCAGCATCCCTCCAAGGCTTAAAGCGAGTCGGCGTCGGGGAGCGACCATGAAGCTGGCGCTCGGCTTCAACCCCGTCCTGGGAATCGCCGAGTCGGCCAGGGTTGCGGTCAGCGCCGAGGGGCTTGGCTTCGACTCGGTATGGATGCACGAGAGCCTGTTCCAGCGGGACGTTGTGACGTACATTTCTGCCATGGCGGGTGCCACCCGCAGGATCCGGCTGGGGTCAGGGGTCATCAACACGTTCACGCGGCACCCCGTGACCGCCGCCACCACCTTCGCGACCCTCTCCGAGCTCTCAGGGGGGCGCGTGAACCTCGGCCTGGGGGTCGGGAGCTTCCCGACCATACCGCTAATCGGTCACCAGATATTCCCCGTGGAGAAGACTAGGCCGCTCCTGAGGTTGAAGGAGTACGTCAAGGTCGTGAAGATGGTCTGGAAGGGGGAGAAGGTCGACTTCGACGGCGAGTTCTTCCACGTGCACAACCTAACCATGGGGTTCAAGGCGGAAGCCGACATCCCGATCTTCATCGCCTCTCTTTCCCCGAAGACCCAGGCCTACGCTGCCACGGTGGCGGACGGGGTCATCCTCTCCCCCGCCCTGAACACCGCCTGGGGGACGCGCAGGATGGTGGAGAACGTCGAGCGCGGAGAAGCGAAGAGGGGGCGCCCGGTCGAGCGGGCGTCCTACATGCTCACGTCCCTCGACCCGGACGCCAAGAAGGCGAAGGAGGCTGTCAGGGACTACTACTTCTTCGTCTACCAGCTCTCAGAAGTAGTGAGGCCGGAGGTGCTCGCCCCCTACGGGGTTACCGAGGAAGCTCTGAAGCCGCTGAAGGAGGCGTGGAAGAAGGGGGACGTCGCGGGGGCCAAGAAGCTCATCCCGGACGAGGCCATCGAGGCGCTCACCGTGTCCGGGACCGGCGACCACGCGGCCGAGAGGCTCAAGGAGTACGTCAAGGCCGGGGTGACCCTGCCCATCGCCATGCCCATCGGCAACGTCGGCTACGCCATGGAGCAGCTGTCCAGGGCCGCCTGAGTCCTGCGCTAGACAGGCAGGTACAGCGGGAGGAAGATCGACAGCAGGAGCGACGCCATGTAGAGCAGGGCGAACTGGAACGCGAGCCCCGCCGTCCTGGGGTCGGCGTTGTCTGGTATCTCCCCCTGGAACATCCCCGCCAGCTTCCGTGCCACGGGGGCGGTCACGAAGACCACCGCGGACCATACGGGGAGGAGCCGCACGAAGATCCCCGCGAGGACGAGGGTGTAGGACGCCGCGAGCAGCACGGAGTAGAGCCTCTCCGAATTCTTGGCGCCCAGCGCCACGGCCAGAGTCCTGGTGTTGACGGAGCCGTCGTAGCCGATGTCCCGGATGTTGTTGGCGAGCAGCACGAGGGCCACGAAGAGCCCGATGGGGAGGGCGGCGGCCAGTGGCGCCCATGAGAAGTACCCGGTCTGAACCATGAACGCGCCGGCCGGGATCAGGAGCCCCCACATCAGGAAGACGGTCGCTTCCCCGAGGGCGTGGGCCTTGAGCACCACGGGGTCGGCCGTGTAGAGGACGCTCCCGGCTATGCCAGCCGCGATGACGAGCACCACCGAGACGCTGCTGACGAGCGCAAGGTAGAGCCCGGCCGCCAGAGTCAGGGCGTAGAGAACCACCGAGATGCCGAGTATGGTCGAGAGCGGGGCCTGTCCGAAGGCCGCGGGGTGCAGCCTGTACTTGGTCGTTGGAGCGCCCCCCTTGTCGACTCCATGCTTCACGTCGAAGAAGTCGTTGAGGACGTTGGTCGCCGCGTGGAAGGCGACCATGCCGCCCAGGGTCAGCAGATAGAGGGCGAGGTCGAACCGCCCGGCGATCGCAGCCAAGAGCGTCCCCATGGTGACCGACGAGAAGGTCATGGTGAACGACCAGGGCCGCGTCGAGATGAAGGCGGTCTTGAAGTCCAACGGAGAAGGGGACCGCGGGAGCCGGCTTTAACGGTAGCAGTCGGACGGTTCGGGAAACGGACGCGGGTTTATCCGAAGCCCCGGCGCACCGGGGACTCGTTGAGCCCTTCCGGGAGGCTGGCCCTGGGCCTCGCCGCCGTGGTCGCCGCCATGGTCGTGCTGTTCGCCGTCCCGGCCGGATACTTCGTGGCGGCCACCTTCGCCGCCACCGCGGTGATGATGGCTGGGGCCTACGCCCTGGGGGCCCTGCGCCCCCCGAAGAGGCTCGGGCTCTTCGCCCTGGCGGCCGGGGTCGTGAGCGCCGTCGCCCTGTATCTGGTGTTCTATCTGGGGGCGGCCGCCATCGACGCCTTCCACCCGCTCGGGATCACGTCGGCCTCGGAGTCTTCGATCTACTCCCTCATCTCGTCGCCGTCGAACCCGCTCCCCCTGCAGGTGGGGATCCTCCTCTTTGACGCGGCCGGGTACGAGTCGTTCTTCAGAGGGGTGCTGCAGAGCAGGCTTTCAAAGCGGATGGGGGTCGGCGCAGCCCCCGCGGTCGCCCTGCTCGACGCCGCGCTGCACATCGTGACGCTGAACCCCGTGTGGGTCGTGGCGACCTTCGTGACCGACCTCGTGTGGGGGGTGACGTACCACTACGGCAGGGGGACCCAGGCGAGCTTCGCCAGCCACTTCCTCTGGGACCTGGCCATCTTCATCGTCAGGCCGGTCGTCTGAGCCGCCGGCGGCCGGGGTTCCTCTTATATCCGCAAGGATGTCGGCGGAGCCCGTCTTGACCGGGGGCAAGCTGCTCTGGCAGCCCGACTCGAACTTCGTACGTCGGACCAACATGCACGCCTACGCGAAGTGGCTCGAGAGCAGAGGGCTGCGGTTCAAGGGGTATGACGAGCTGTGGAGGTGGAGCGTCGACGATCTCGAGGGGTTCTGGGGCTCGGTGTGGAAGTACTTCGAGCTCGCGGAGGCCGACTACCCGGTCCTGTCGGACCACAAGATGCCTGGGGCCCGCTGGTTCGAGGGCGCGGAGCTCAACTTCGCCGAGCGGGTCTTCAAGGAGCGGAGGGACGGGGTCGCAATCATAGCGAAGGCGGAGAAGAAGGCTGACAGGACGCTAACCTGGCAGGAGCTCGAGAAGAAGGTCGGCGCCCTGGCGTCGAGCCTGAAGGGGATGGGGGTGAAGCAGGGAGACAGGGTCGCAGGCTACCTCTCGAACTCCCCGGAAGCAGTCGTGGGGTTCCTGGCGTGCGCCAGCATCGGCGCCATCTGGTCCTGCTGCTCCCCCGACTTCGGCGCGCCGGCGGTCGTCGACAGGTTCAGCCAGATCCAGCCAAAGGTCCTGATAGCGACCGACGGATATGGTTACGGAGGGAAGTGGTTCGACAGGACCGACGCCGTCGCCGCCATAGCGGGCGCCCTCCCAACCCTGGGGAAGGTCGTGGACATCAGAGTGAGGTCGACGGGGGGCGAGATCCCCGGCTCGGTCTCCTGGGACGACGCCGTGGCAGGGACCGGGGCGCCGGAGTTCGAGAGCCTCCCCTTCGACCACCCGCTCTGGATCCTTTACTCGTCGGGGACGACGGGACTCCCGAAGCCCATCGTCCATGGCCACGGCGGCATCCTCGTCGAACTCTCGAAGGCGCTTTCGCTCCACAACGACATCAGGGAGGGGGACCGCTTCTTCTGGTTCACGACCACCGGGTGGATGATGTGGAACTACCTCGTGGGAGGGCTCCTCCGGGGCGCCTCCATCGTGCTGTACAACGGGAGCCCCTCGTACCCTGACCTCGGATCGCTGTGGGACCTCGTAGAAAGGACCGGGACCGCGTTCATGGGAGGGAGCGCGGCGTACTTCGCGTCCTGCGCCAAGGCCGGGCTGGAGCCGAAGTCGTCCCACCAGCTCAGGAAGCTCAGGGCGATCGGCTCGACAGGCTCCCCGCTGGCCCCGGAGTCGTTCGAGTGGATCTATTCTGGCGTCAAGGAGAACCTCTGGCTCGCGTCGATGAGCGGAGGGACCGACGTCTGCACAGGGTTCGTCGGAGGGTCCCCGACCCTGCCCGTGTACTCCGGGGAGATCCAGTGCAGGTGCCTGGGGGCGAAGGTGGAGGCGTTCGACGAGAACGGCGCGCCCCTGGTCGGCCAGGTGGGGGAGCTGGTGCTGACCGAGCCCCTCCCCAGCATGCCCCTCTACCTTTGGGGCGACAGCGACGGAAGCAGGTACGCCGAGAGCTACTTCAGCTTGTACCCCGGGGTCTGGAGGCATGGGGACTGGATAGAGATCACAAAGAGAGGGACCTGCGTCATATTCGGGCGGTCGGACGCGACCATCAAGCGGCTGGGGGTGAGGATAGGCACCAGCGAGATCTACAGGGTCGTGGACGCCATCCCGGAAGTGGCCGACTCCTTGGCGGTCGACCTCCCCGGCGAGGGGGGGAACGGGAAGCTCGTGCTCTTCGTCGCGCTGGCGAAGGGGAAGAAGCTCGGCCCCGAGCTCGAAGCGAAGATCAGGGCGAAGATCCGGTCCGACCTTTCGCCGCGATACGTCCCGGACGAGGTCGTCGAGGCCCCGTCGGTCCCCAAGACGCTGAACGGCAAGAAGCTCGAGGTCCCGATCAAGCGGGTGCTGATGGGTGGAGACCCCGCGAAGGTGATCAACAGGGACTCGATCGCCGACCCTGCCTCCGTGGACTTCTACGTCGCCCTGGCGAAGAGGGCCGGCGGGAAGCAGCGGTAGGGGCCGGCCAGACCTACGTTCGGAAGCAGATTAATACCCGCCAAAGCGGAGCGGCAACCCGTGCCGGCTTCGCGCAAGGTGTACATGATCTCCGGCGGCGTCACGAAGTTCGCCAAGGCCCACCCCGACATGGACTTCCGGCTGATGGTGAAGCGTGCGTTCGACTACGCCATGAACGACGTGCCGAAGCTGAAGGCGTCAGACATCGAGAGCACCCGCATCTCATACTTCTCAGACCACTTCGCGAGGCAGCTGAAGGCGGCCTCGATGGTGCAGGACTACCTCGGGATGAACCCAAAGGACTCGAGGAGGATCGAGTGGGGAGGGGCCACCGGGGGCCAGGCGATACAGGCCGGGTGGGAGACCGTGGCGAGCGGGAGGAACGAGGTCTGCCTGGTGGCGGGCTTCGAGACGATGTCGCACGTCGAGACCTGGAAGGGGAACGAGTTCATCGCGCTGGCTTCGGACACGAACTTCGACTACCCCGTGGGAGGATTCTACACCGGTTACTACGCCCTGATGGTCCAGAGGCACATCTATGAGTACCTCAGGAAGACGAAGTTCGCCGACATCAAGGACGAGAAGAGGGCCCAGCGCGCCGCGACCGAGGAGGCGAAGAGGATAATGGCGATGGTCTCCGTCAAGAACCACGTGAACGCACTGAACAACCCATACTCACAGTACCCGGAGAACCTCTCCATGAAGGGGGCGCTGGGGGGCGAGATGGTCGCCTATCCGCTCAACAGGCCGATGATTTGCACCATGAGCGACGGGGCAGCCGTCGCGATAATGGCTTCGGAGGAGGTGGCGTTCAAGTACACTGACCACCCGGTCCTGATCAAGGGGGTAGGGTGCGGCACCGACACCATGAGGCTCGCCGACAGGCCCCACGAAAAGGTCCCGATCTTCTCCTGGGAGACTGACGAGTACTACTCGAAGCTGAAGTACCCCGGGGTCCACTCCTTCAGGGCCGGTAGGACGGCGGCCCTCGAGGCCTACAAGAACGCCGGGATCAGAGACCCGAAGGAGGAGTTGGACTTCGTCGAGCTCCATGACGCCTACGCCAGCTCGGAGATTCAGACCTACGAGGACATCGGCCTCTGCAGGTATGGGGAAGGGTACGACTTCGTCGACCAGGGGCACCCGTTCCTGGAGGGGGTCGACTACGGCCTCGAGCTCCGCCACAGGGGGACACTTCCAGTCAACCCCTCAGGCGGCCTGATAGCCTGCGGCCACCCGGTGGGCGCGACTGGGATCATGCAGGGGGTCTTCGCCCTCTGGCAGCTCCAGGGGACGGTGGGGAAGCACTTCGGGAACGAGCGCCTCCAGATCAGGGACGCCAACCGCGGGCTCATCCACTCTCATGCGGGGACGGGGAGCTCGGTCACGGTGACGATAATGGAGCGCGCCTAGGATGCCCGGGCCGAAGAAGTTCTCAAAGTTCAGGGACGTGATGAAGGAGGTCAACCGGAAGGGGGCGGCACTCTACAAGAACCCCGTGGGGACCGAGGACCTCGTCATCCTTTCGCCCTACAGCGTGAAGTACATCCACAGCTACGCCGAAGACTCCCCGTTCTTCCTGGGGCTCGCGAAGGGGAAGCTCCTCGGGAGCGAGTGCAGGAACTGCCACTACAAGTACGCCACCCCCCGCAGCCACTGCATGAACTGCGGCCACGAGACCCGATGGTTCCCGCTCCCCAAGGTGGGGAGGGTGCACTCCTGGACGACCTGCTACTTCGGGAGCGAGGAGTTCCTCAAGGAGACCCCGTTCAACCTGGCGCTGATAGAGTTCGACGGGGTGGACACCCTGCTCCTCACCCGGCTGAAGGGCGCGAAGGAGAAGGACGTCTACATCGGGATGAAGGCGAAGGCGGTCTTCAAGAAGACCCCCAGGTACCTCATCTCTGACGTCCACTTCGTCCCGGCCTAGGCGTCGGCCTTCAGACCGGCGTCAGCCACTTCTCGTACTTCGGGAGCTTGCCGTGGGTCGCCTCGTCGTACAACTTCGCCATCTTGTCGGTGACGGGCGAGCCGTCGTAGCCGATCTTCCTGCCGTCGATCTCCCTGACCTTCGCTATGCCTGCCGCCGTCCCACTGAAGAAGACCTCGTCTGAAGTGTAGAGCTCCTCCTTGGTGGAGTCGTTGCGGTAGAAGGTGATGCCCTGGTCCCTGGCGAACTGTATGACCGTGTCGCGGGTTATCCCTCGGAGGATCCCCGAGCTGGCAGGCGGGGTGCTCAGGATGCCGTCCTTGACCCTGAAGATGTTCTCTCCCGGGCCTTCAGCAACCATCCCCTGGGTGTTCAGCAGGATCGCCTCGTCGTACCCACCGGCTATGGCCTCCATCTTCGCCAGCGCCGAGTTGGCGTAGTTGGCAGCGCACTTCGCCTGGACGGGCATCGCCCGTGAGTCGATCCTGGTCCAGCTGGAGAAAGTCGCCCTCACCCCCTTCGACGCAGAGTCTGCGCCGAGGTAGGCGCCCCACTCCCATGAGGCGATGGCGACCGAGACCTTGTTCCTCATCGGGTTGAGACCCATCTCGCCGTAGGCGGTGTAGGCGATGGGTCTGATGTAGCACTCCTTCGCCGGGTTGCGTCTCACCACTTCCCTGCAGGCCTCGACGATCTCCTCGGCGGAGAAGGCCAACTCCATCCTGTAGATCTTGGCGCTGTTCATGAAACGCTCGATGTGCTCGCCCAGCCTGAAGATCGCAGACCCGTTGGGCGTGGAGAAGGCCCTGATGCCCTCGAAGACCGCCATGCCGTAGTGCAGGCCGTGGGTCAGGACATGGATCTTCGCGTCGTCCCAGGGG
>JAGWHE010000017.1 GCA_028866945.1 Nitrososphaerota archaeon | reverse complement strand
CACGGCGAGCCTATCCCCCCCTGCCGCGTCGCGCAGTCGAGAAGCGGGTGAGGAGCGAACATGCTCGGGCTCGATCTCGTCCTCAACCCGCCCAGCGGGCTGACCATCCCGGTGATCCTCCTCATCGGCTTCATCCTGGGCCTCCTGCACGGAGCGACCCCGGACGAGCACACCTGGCCGATCACGTTCAGCTACTCGGTGGGGGCGGCCACGGGTCGCGGGGGCGTGCTTTCGGGAGTCTTCTTCGCGCTCGCGTTCACCGCGCAGCGGGCGATAATGGCGCAGCTCGTCGCCCTGGCGCTCTTCCCGTACCTGGCGTTCAGCGAGCAGCTCAACGGACCGGTGTACTTTGCGGTCGGGCTTGCCATGGCGGTCGCTGGCTACCTCATCCTGTCCAAGAGGCTCCCCCACTGGCACCCCCTGATGTGGGCGTCAAGGTACGACCTCGAGAAGCACGAAGACGAGGTCGAGAGGTCAGGGAGGGTGCCCCTCCACTGGGCCCTCATCCACGGTTTCATCGCGGGGTTCGGGGTGGACCTCGGCCTGTTCACCACCTTCGTGTACCTAGTCGCCGTCCCTTCGATGCCTTCCTACCTCCTCGGGTTCTTGCCGGGGGCAGCTTTCGGGTTCGGTACGCTCTCCGTCTTGTTATTCATCGGGCTCGTCTTCGGAGGGAGCCTGCAGCTGGCGAAGAGGTGGGGAGCCAAGAGGATCGAGACGTTTGGCTCACTGGTGGGCGCCAGGAGCCTCCTCTACGGGGGCCTGGTGTTCCTGGTGGCGGGGGTGCTGTTCTATTTCGGGCTCGCCCAGGCGCTCCCCTTCGACTTCGGCAACCTGATCGTGCTGCTTTTCATGGCGCTGGTGATAGTGCCGGTCATGTTCGTCACCTGGCGCGAGGTCAGGGCGATTCCACCCTAGCCTGAAGTCGTGATGATGCTACTGTAGGACACCCTCGTCGGGGCTCAGCGGCTTTGGCAGCCTGCCTACGATGACCGCGGAAATGAACAACAGGACCCCCGAGAGGATGAACGTCACATAGTATCCGTCGTAGACCGATATGAAACCGGAGGCGAAGGACCCCGACATGGCGGCGATGCCCGCCACCGCCGAAAAGACACCGAGAGCCGCCCCCGCGGACTTGCCTTGGACCGTGGTGAACATCATCGTGTTCGCAGAGGTGTAGTAGATCGCGTAGGCCAGGCCGGACGACACCGGGTAGAGCAGCAGGGCTGGGCCAAGGAACATGGGGCCCGTGAAGAGCAGCGCCGACACGCCGATGCCGAAGTACGACCATCCCCTCAGGAGGAGCCCCTGGACGGAGGTCTTGACCAGGTTCCTGTTGCCGACGAGCCTCCCGGCGACCTGGAAGGCGGCGGTCTGCACGATGGAGCTGGCTAGCACCACCCCGAACACCTCCTGGTCAGGTATCGAGTAGTAGTGCATCACCGGCACGAAGGACGTGTTGAAGAGGCCGCTGGAGAGGTAGAACAGTATCGACGAGATGTAGAAGAGCGGGACGCTCCGCGTGAGGCTCGAGCGGATACCCCTGAAGGCCCGGCGAAAGTCAGAAAGCGAGGGGATGGTGACGAAGAAGACAGGGTTGGCGAGGAGCCTGGCGAAGAAGCTGGGCCGCCTGCGCGCCACGGTCTCCCGTTCCAGCACGAACTCCGGCTCCCTTATCATGACGACAGAGAGAGCGGACGAAGTCACCGACAGCGCCCCCATGGGCACGAAGAGCAGGACGAGCTGGGTTGGGAGCAGGTCAGTCCAGAAGGTGCTGAGCAGTAGCCCGACCACGTTCCCGAGGCTAGAAACCAGCGAAAGCTTGGCGAAGGCTCCGGCCCACCTGCTCTTCTGCTCGGTCTCCATTATCAGGAGGTTGAGCGGGCTCGCGGAGGCGAGCGAGACGAAGGAGATGATCGAGTACCTGGCGATGGTCCCCTGGGTCGACCGGTCGAAGTAGAAGGAGACCAGGGCCACCGCGATGAGGGCGTAGCTCAGCGTGATGAGCCCCTTCCTCTTGTGCAACCTGTCAATGGTCACCCCCCAGAAGAGCGCGGCCGGGATGCTGATCCCGTTGTAGATGGCCGCCGCCAATCCGCCGTAGATGGTGCCCAGTGCCTGGCCGTTGAGCTGTATCAGGAAGAGCTGCACCATGGTGCCGAGGGGCCCGGTCGCGACCGATATCGGGAACGTGGAGTAGAGCCACCTGTCCCCGGTCCGCTTGGCCATTAGTCCACTTCCCTCGCCGGCTCGGTTCATGTGTCTTATACTGCGGCGCGTGGGCAAGCCTGAATTATCTCGGTCCGGCCGCCGTCCCCGTTGGCGCTGCTCGGAGTAAAGCTCGCGGTCTCGCTCCCGGACACGGTACTCGAAGAGAAGGACTCCCCGAGGGAGAAGACCGCAAAACTCGGCGTTATCGCGAGAGCCTGCGCCATATACGGGGTCGACCTGGTGGAGGTCTTCAGGGACAGAGGGGGGAGAGGCGAGGGCGCCCTGGTCCGAAGGGTGCTGGAGTACCTGGAGACGCCCCAGTACCTCAGGCGGAGGCTGTTCCCCATCGAGGAGGCGCTCAGGTACGCGGGCGCCCTGCCACCGCTGCGAATCCCATCGCACAAACCCAAGGTCCCGGTCGCAAGCCTGAAGGTCGGAGAGGTCAGAGAGGGGGTCGCCAACGGCGACGGGACAGTCGACGTCGGCCTGGAGGCATCCCCGAGGATCGATGCCAGCGTCTCCCGCGATAGGCGCATCACCGTGAAGGTCGTCTCCGTGAGTCCTTTCGTTGTCCGACAGATACCAAGGGAGGAGGCGGGCGGGTACTGGGGGTACACTGTCGAAGAGAAGTCGGCGGACGGCGTGCTGGAGGACCAAAGGTTCAAGGTGAAGGTCGCCACCTCGCGGCTCGGCGCCCCCCTCGGAGAGGTCCTGTCCCCGTTGAAGGCGAAGGTCGGCTCGGCGGACAGCGTCAAGCTGGTGTTCGGCTCGCCGATGCGGGGGCTCTACGACGTGTTCGGCAAGGACCTCCCGAAGAGGGTCGACTTCGTCGTGAACCTGTTCCCGGGCCAAAAGGTCGAGACGGTGCGGACGGAGGAGGCGGTTTTCGCCGCCTTGGGAGTTGTAACCGTCGTCTGCGCCGAGGTTCTGGGTAGTTGACGGTTTCTCACTCCGAAACTTCTCTCTGGGTAATTCCGGTTGCTGGCTTTGCGAGACTGGCGTTCTGAATCAGCGTCCTCCATTTGTCGGCTCCTTCGACTTTGATTCCACAGGCTTCCGCCGGAGTCTGACCGTTCAGGGCCTCATGGGGCCTTACGAAGTTGTGGTAGATTTGGAGGCCCGCGAAGATGGGCGAGTCAATCCGCTTCACCCCTCGCATGACCTTCTCGCGGTCGCGCATCTCCCCATTCATTCGCTCCATCTTGTTGTTATGGATTCGGCCTTTGAGGGCGATTTCTCTGACATGCTTGGACAGTCTGTCGGCTGTCCTGAACTCCTTGCGGAACGGGCTTCGGAAGTGGCTTCCTCCGTCCGTGATGAGGGTGAGTGGGATTCGTCCGGTGGCCCGCTTCGCCTCCGCGAACAGGGGCCTCACGTCTGCCGTGTATTTGCTGTCCGCTATCTGCTGAGCAATCCAGAAGCGGGTGTCGTCATCCATCATGGCGAACAGGTATTTCATGTCGCCCTTCACCTTCACCCACAACTCGTCGGCCCTCCACGTCTCTCCGCTTACGTCAGGTCTGATTTGGGCGACATACTTCTCCATCAGTCCGATATACTTCCGTATCCAGTTGAGGACGGTTCGGTGAGTTACCTCCACACCGAGCAGACGGAGCGCCCTCTGGGTCGCCCTCAACGACTCCCCCGAGAAATAGAGTTGGAGGGCCATCGTTATCGCCTTCGGGTTGTGTTTCATCCGCTCGAAGCCCACGTTCACCGAGAACGTCCTATGACAATCGAGGCAGGCGAACCTCTGGATGTCCCCGTTCCGGTTGTGTCTGACTCCCGACTTCTTGAGCCTCTGCGAATGACAGAAGTAGCAATCGCTCACGCTGACCTCAGCGATTACTCGGCTTCCGTCAACCTCCCTTCGCAACCTCAAACTAATCTCAACGGCGTAAACGTGCTTGCACCGGATGTTCCGGTGGGAGAAGTCTGGGCATGAGCAGGCCCAGCCCCTCTGGGTCTGCGCGACCTCATACTCCCCCTGTCCCGACTGGGAGCGGACGTAGTATAGCCCCTCCCAAACCCTCCGTATCCCTCCCTCTTGCTTCGCAATCAGTAGGCCCCGCTCGCGTCTTGCGTCGTCTACTGGGCCTCCCATCCTCAGTCGGCCTCCATCTCATGTCGGGCTTCGCGGTTCGCAAGAAACTCGGCGAACTGGTCGGCGTCCATCTCCATCTCGCGCTCTTGGGTCGTCATTGGTATCCAATGGTATACATAGGAAGGTATATAATGGTTGCTATTGGTATCCACGCCGAGGGGGTGAGCAGACAGGTTGGTGGCGATGAAGAAAATCATGGTGTCCATGACCGAGGAAATGGTGAAGGCTCTGGAGCAGGAGCGGAAGGTTCGGAAGATAGCGACGGTTCCCGAAGTGGTCAGGATAATCGTGAGCGACTACTTCAAGATGAAGTCAGGGAACTAAGGGAGAGGATTGACTGGCTGGAGGAGGAGGCTGACTTCCGAAAGCGCCAGTCAATCATACTGTTCGTCATGACCATCTGCGCCATTCTGCTCGCTTTGGGGGGTCTTTCCAACGCCGTCTGACAACCCTCCCAGCAAGGTTGCGTGGTCGCGCCTTGCTCAGTTCGCTGATGAAGAACCAGACTCCGCCAATTGTGCTAATCACTATAAAGGCTTGCCACCACGGATTGTCATACCAAGGCGCGGGCGGAGCGACGTATGCTTGGAAGAAGGGATAGTTGAAACTCCGGTCGGCGGTGCCGTTGTTGAAACTGAGGGTCAAAGTAGGAGAGTAGTATCCGGTGTTCGCCCAGATGATTGTCTCATTGGCCCCTTGGAGGCCCACGCTCGAAGCCTGAGCCGAAGTATGTGGATAGGACGTGATTGTCGCGCCTCCTCCGATGAGTCCCCCGCTTTCCACGACTTCGGCACCGGGTATGAGGACGGAGACGGAAGAGACATCGGACGCCAATGCACCGACGAGGACTCCATACATCGTGAGGGTGGAATGCACCCCTTCGGCGAGGGGTTGATTGGAAGAGATTTCGATTCCTATCCCTGTTCCCGCTCCAGCAAAGGCACATGGGGAGCATGGCTTGGGTGGGACGGTAAGAAGCCAAAGGGTCGGCTCCTGAGAGGTTCGGTCAACTGCCGGGAGAATGACCACAACGACGAGGATTACAATGACTGCTACTACGACAAATGCCCAGACCCTTCTCAATTCACACCAGCAACCGCGATTGCACAGGAACCTAAATTCTTTCCAACAACCGTCAACTACCCAGAACCTGCGCCGAGAAAGCTTAAGTGCAAACCGCAAAACGGGCCTCAGGAAAGGAAGGTTTAGCGTGAATTGGGTCATAGGAAGTATTCCGCTCCACGCAGAGGCAGTCTTGCATACAGGCCGAGGGGACGCGCCAAAAGCTTCGTCCCGAGGGTCCGGACCTGGCCGAAGGTAGAGGGAGAGAAGCCAGTCCTCCTTGGGTTCCCCGGCTACAAGGCCGGCACCATCCACGTCATCACTGTGGACGACAGGGCGAAGACGCCGAACTTCGGCAAGCCCCTGTTCAACCTCTCTAGCGTGATCACCATCCCCGACGCCCAGGTGATCGGGATGAGGCTCTACGCGCACGAGAACGGCCAGGACATGGCCATCTCCGACGTCAAGCAGGCGGGTCAGACGACGGAGAAGCTCCCGCTCGACAGGGTGTCCAGGGTCGCCGCGCTGGTCTCCTCAGTCGCCAGGGACGTGGGGCTATCCCAGAAGAAGCCCGTGTTGATGGAGGTGGGCGTTTCAGGGGGCGAGCTGAAGTCGCAGGTGGAGTTCGTAAACGGACTCATCGGAAAGAAGGTGAAGTTCACGGACACGTTCAAGCCCGGGATGTATGTCGACGTGCTAGGGATTACCAAGGGGAAGGGGTTCGAGGGGCCGATCACGAGGTTCGGGGTCAAGAGGAAGCAGCACAAGTCCAGGAAGAGCGTCAGGGCCGTGGCGGTAATCGGGCCCTGGCACCCTGCCGCGGTCATGTACACGGTCGCGAGGGCGGGGCAGATGGGGTTCCACCAGAGGACCGAGACCGGGAAGAAGATCCTGCTGGTGGGGAACGCCACTGCCAACCCGATAACTCCCCCGGGAGGTTTCGAGCACTTCGGGAGCGTCGGAGGCGACTATGCGGTCGTCAGGGGCGCAGTCCCGGGGCCGGCGAGGAGACTGGTGGTCGTCAGGATGAAGGCGAGAGGGTTCGCGAAGAACCAGAACCCGCCGAACGTCATCGAGGTCAGCACCATGCCGAGGGGTAGATGATGAAGGCCCAGATCATAGGCCTGGACGGGAAGCGATCGGGCGAAGTCGAAGTCCCGCCGGTCTTCGATGCGGAGTTGAGGCCCGACCTGGTAAAGCGCATGTTCTGGCTCGTCGGGTCGCACCACCTGCAGCCCAAGGGGAGGGACCCCATGGCAGGAGAGAGGACCACCGCCGAGACCCACAGCCCGCCTACTGGGACCGGACGGTCGAGGATTCCGAGGGTGAAGGGCGAGAGATACTCCAGAGGAGGGATGGCAGGGGGCGTCGCGAGCGTCGTGAAGGGAAGGCTCCCTCATCCTCCGAGGTCGGAGAAGGTGATTCATCTCAGGGTGAACAGGAAGGAGAACCGCCTTGCGAAGGAGTCGGCCATCGCCTACACGGCGAACCTGGACGCGGTGAAGGCAAGGGGGCACAGAGTCGGGAAGCTTTCGCTGCCGCTCGTGGTGGCAGACGACATCGAGACGGTGGAGAAGACAGGGGAGCTGGTCTCTTTCCTCCAGAAGGTTGACCTGAAGGCCGAGCTGCAGAGGGTGGACACCCATGTGAAGAGGAACTCGGGCAAGCGGAGGCTCAGGGGCAGGGCATACAGGACAGGTGCGGGCCCGCTCATCGTGGTCACCAGCGACAGGGGCGTAGGGAAGGCGGCCGGGGGGATCCCGGGGGTGGCTGTGACGCAGGTCCAGAGCCTGAGCGTGCTCGACCTGGCGCCGGGAGGGGTACCGGGAAGGCTCACACTTTGGACGGAGTCGGCGCTGAGCGCGCTGGAGGCTGGCAAGGAGGTGGCGTCCTGATGAGGCTCGAGGACGCGCAGAAGATACTCAAGAGGCCCTACGTCACCGAAAGGACGTTCGACCAGATCGAGAAGGAGAACAAACTCTGCTTCCTGGTCGACGACAAGGTGTCGAAGACACAGATCGCGAGTGCGATCCAGGCGCTGTATGAGGTCAAGGTGGACGCAGTGAACACCTCGAGGACAATAAGGGGGAAGAAGGCCTTCGTGAGGCTGACCGAGGCGGGGAAGGCCGCAGAGCTGGCGACCAAGCTGGGGCTGGTATAGAACATGGGCAAGCGGATTCTGCAGAGAAGGCGCGGGAAGGCAGGCATACAGTTCAGGGCGCCAAAGAAGGGCAAGATCGCGCCGGTGAGGTACCCCCAGGCGACCTCGCAGGGGACCGCCACCGTGACCGCGATTCTCGACGAGAGAGGAAGGAGCGCCCCGCTGGCCCAGCTGAGGCTCGAGGGGAACAGGTTCACCTACCTCCCGGCAGTCGCAGGGATGTCGGTGGGGCAGCAGGTCGGCCTGGGCCCGTCGGCGCAGCCGCTCGGGGGGAACATCGTGCCGCTTTCTAGGATCCCAGAAGGGACGAGGGTGTGCAACGTCGAACTGAGGCCGGGAGACGGGGGGCGGCTGGTCAGGGCCTCGGGGACGTCAGCCGTGCTGTTCTCGAAGGCGAACGGCAGGGCGATAATCAAGCTCCCGTCGGGGAAGAACATACTTGTGAGCGAAGCCTGCAGGGCCACGGTCGGCGAGGTGGCAGGAGGCGGACGGAGAGAGAAGCCCTTCCTCACCGCTGGCGCGAGGCACCATGCTATGAGGGCATCCGGCAGGGTCTACCCGCGCATGAGAGGGATCGCCATGGCTGTGGTGTACCACCCGTTCGGGGGAGGAAGGCACCAGCACCCGGGCAAGTCGACCAGCACTTCGAGGAACGCGCCCCCTGGCCGGAAAGTAGGGTTAATAGCGCCTCGGAAGACCGGAAGGAAGAGATTGGCCAGAACGAGCGCGGAGGTGTCCAAGTAGATGCCGAAGGAGTTCCGCTATAGGGGCAAGTCCCTGGACGAGCTCAACGCGATGTCCACCGAGGCCCTGCTGGAGCTCCTGCCGTCGAGGGCCAGGAGGTCGCTCAACCGGGGCGTGTCCGAGGAGAAGAGGAAGTTGCTCGAGGACGCCAGGGCGATAAGGGAAGGCAAGCTGGAAGGTCAGATCAAGACCCACGCGAGGGACATGATCATCCTGCCAACGATGGTGGGCCTGACAATCGGTGTCCACAACGGGAAGGAGTTCGTGGCGCTCGAGGTCAAACCGGAGATGATTGGCCGGTACCTCGGAGAGTACGTGATTACCAACAAGAAGGTCGTACACGGCACGCCCGGGATCGGCGCCAGCCGCTCCAGCCTCTACGTCCCGCTAAAGTGAATTGTTCGACCCTGGTTCGTTCGTCAGGGTCGTCATTTTCGGGGTAGTCTACGCCGGGATAGAATACAGGTATGTCAACAGGTACGAAGCCGAGTGGACGAAGTCGGCCCCGGGGTTCAGCGAGAAGCCGGTCTTCTGGGTCATCTCCCCGTATCACTTCTACCTGCTGCTCCCCCTCTTTGTCGCCGTCTCCTACGCCCCTTCCATCACCGCCTGGGCAGGGAACACGTTCTTCCTCGCCGTGATCGAGGATGCGGTCTACTTCATGTGGAGGAGGAAACCGGTGGCCAAGGGCGACTGGACCACGACCCTGATGGGGAGCCTCAGGGCCGGCTCCTTGGTGGTCCCGGTGTGGTGGCCTCTGGACACCCTGGTCGCAGCCGTCCTGTTCTGGCTACCTTTCTAGCTACGCGACGTTGGTCTGCGACTGGTCGCGGAGGAAGTTCAGGAGGTAGAACGGGCTCCCGACACCCCTCCCGGTGACCCCGCTCGCCTTCCATCCGGTGAAGGACTGGGCCCCCGGCCATGCGCCCGTCGTAGAGCCTCCGCTCCTGTTGGCGTAGGTGACCCCGAAACGTATACCGTCGAAGAACTTCCTGACCTCTTTGGGGTCCTTGCTGAATATTCCCGCGGTCAGCCCGTACTCGGTGGCGTTGGCGCATTCGATGGCCTCGTCGACATTGGAGTACTCGTTGACGACCACGAACGGCACGAAGAGCTCCTGCCTGATGAGCCTGCTGCTCTCGGGGAGCCCGGCTACGACCGTCGGGGAGACGTAGAACCCGGCCTTCTCCTTCGCCCCTCCGAGCACCTGCCCGCCGGCGACGAACTGGGCGCCCTCCTGCCTGGCGTCGTCCACCGCCTTCCTGAAGGTCTCCACGGCCTTCGCGTTGATTATCGGCCCCATGAAGGTCTGCTTGTCCCTCGGGTCCCCGACCGCCACCCTGGCGACCCTGTCTTTCAGGGCCGCGAGGAACTTGTCCCTTACCTCCTTCTGGACGTATACCCTGGACGTCGCGCTGCACTTCTGGCCTCCATAGCCGAATGCGGCCCTGACCGTCCCCTCCACCGCCTTCGGTATGTCCGCCTTCGCGGTCACTATGGTTGGGTTCTTGCTCCCCATCTCCAGCAGCACCGGCTTGGGATAGGGCTGCTCCGTGTGGAAGCGTCTGAAGAGCCTCATTCCGACATCGCGGGAGCCGGTGAAGGCTATCCCGTCCACGTCCGGGTTGGCAACGAACTCGTCCTCGAAGTTCCCGCCCGGCCCAGTAACGTAGTTGACGGCGCCGGGTGGCACGCCCGCATCCACGTACAGCCGGTAGAGCATGAGCCCGGTCAGCGGAGCTTCGCTCGTGGGCTTCAGGATCACCGAGTTCCCGGTGATCAGCGCGCCCATGGCCATCCCGTTGGCCAGCATGAAGGGGAAGTTGAACGGAGAGATGATGGGCCACACGCCGTGCGGCTTCAGGACATCGAGGTTGTGCTCCCCCGGCCCGCCTGGCCCCATCTTGATGGAGTACCCCTTCTCCTTGCGCATCACCCCTGCGTAGTACTTCACCGCGTCTACAGCCTCCCAGCACTCGGCAAGCGCCTCCAGGCGGTTCTTGCCAACTTCGTACGTTATGGCCGCGGCGATGTCGAACTTCCTCGCGTCGATGAGGCGGGCGTACCTTTCGAGGACCCTGACCCTCTCCTGCCACGGCTTGGAGCTCCAGACCGCGAAGCCCTTCTTCGCCGCCTCTATGGAAGCCTTCGCGTGGTCGCGGGTCCCCACCTGGAACTTCCCCACTACTATCGACGTGTCGATGGGGCTCCGGTGTTCGAACTCACCTGCCCCGGACCTCACCTCCTTCCCTCCGATGTACATTGGGTAGCTCCTGCCGAGCTCTCCCCCGAGCTTCTTCAGGGCGGCTTCGTACTTCGGGTTGAGACTCTCATCGGCGAAAAGGGTGACGTAGGTGATCTTGCGGGCAGGCTTGCTTCGCGAGGGCTTCCTGGGCATGGGAGCAGTCGACCCACTGGAGGCTAAAATCTTGTCGCCTAAACGTTTCTCACGAGGCGCTGGTGGGTGAGGTGGGTCCCGGTCACGGCCGACCATTGGCGGGCGACTCGGCCCTTGACCTCGTCGAAGGGGACTGCCCCGCCCTTGAGCTTCATAATGGACGTCATGGTCGAGGGGTCGAGGCCGCAGGGCCGTATGAGCTCGAAGTAGCTGAGGTCGGTGTTCACGTTAAGCGCGAAGCCGTGGTAGGTGACCCAGTCGGTGACTGCCACCCCGATGGATGCGAGCTTCTTCCCTCCGACCCAGATTCCAGGGTGCCCTGCCACCCTCTCCCCCAGGATCCCGTACTCGCCGACGGTCCGGATTATCGCCTCTTCGAGGTTGCGGACGTGCCTGTGGATGTCGTGGTCGCCGAGCAGGACTACCGGATAGCCTACCAGCTGGCCCGGCCCATGGTAGGTCGCGTCGCCGCCCCGTTCGACCTCGAAGACTGGGATGTCCTGGGGCTTGAAGTTGGAGGGGGTGGTCTTGCGCCCGAGGGTGATCACATGGGGGTGCTCCACCAGCACGAGGGAATCGGGGACCTCGCCCTTGGCCCGCTTCGCCGCCAGGTCCCTCTGTATCTCGAGGGCCTCGCCGTACTGCATTGTCCCAAGGTCGATGAGGTAGCCGCTCATGTCTTCAGCTGGTGGATGGGATGGCCGGCGGCGGACTCTGAGGCCTCCATTAGCGCCTCCGGCAGGGTGGGGTGCGGGTGGACCGTCAGGGCGATGTCGTCAACGGTCGCCCCCATCTCGATGGCGAGGGCCGCCTCGCTGATGAGGTTGGATGCCTCAGGGCCAACGATCTGCACCCCCAGGACCAGGCCGCCCTCCTCGTTGGACACCACCTTGACGAACCCCTCGGGCTCCCCCGCCGAGAGGGCCCTCCCCAGGGCCGCGAACTGGAACCGGCTCTTCTTCACCTTGTATCCTGCCTCGACGGCCTTGGCCTCCGTGAGGCCCACGCTCGCCACCTCGGGATCGCAGAACACAGCGTCGGGGACTACCTTCCAGTCCGCGGCCGACGGCAGGCCGGCGATGCACTCGGCCGCGACTATCCCCTCCTTCGAAGCCTTGTGGGCGAGGAGCGGGGGCCCGCGGACGTCCCCGATGGCGTAGACCCCCGGGACGTTCGTCTGCATCTTATCGTTGGTCATGATGTACCCCCTCGGGTCCGTCTGCACCCCCAGCGACTGTAGGTTCATCTTCTCGGTCCTCGGCTTCCGACCGACGCTGACCAGGATCTTGTCAACAGTAAGGGTGACCTTTCCGTCTGGGGTCTCCACGTCCACGTCCGCCTCGGACCCCCGTTTGTTGATCCGCGCGACCTTCGACTTCAGATAGACCTTGGACCCCCTCCCTTCGAGCTTCCTGTGGACGACCCTCACGACTTCGGGGTCGGCCCCCGGCAGTAGCTGGTCCATTATCTCGACGACGGTGATGTGGCTGCCGAGCTTCTGGAACATAGAAGCGAACTCGAGGCCGATGGCGCCCCCTCCGACTATCAGCAGCCTGTCGGGGGCCCTCTTCTGCTCGAGCCCCTCCTTCGAGCTGATGACCAGGTCTCCGTCGAACTCTAGGCCGGGGAGGCTCGAGGTCCGCGTCCCGGTGGCGATGACGAGGTTCTTGCAGGACACCTGCTCAGCGCCGTTAGCTGTCGCCACCGACAGCACTCCCTTGGAGGTCACCTGCGCTTCTCCGATGATCACCGTCGCGTGGTACCCCCTGAGCAGGAATTCTATCCCGCCCACCAGCCTCGAGACGACCTCCGACTTCCACTTCTGCATCTGGACGAAGTCCACAGAGGCCCCCGAAACCCTGAGGCCGTATTTCTCAGCCTCCTTCACCTTGTCAAGCAGCTTCGACACCGTGATGAGCGACTTCGAGGGTATGCAGCCGTAGTTCACGCACTCGCCGCCGAGCCTGTCGGCCTCGACCACCACGGTCTTCAGCCCGAGCTGTGCCGCCCTGATGCCGCAGACGTAACCCCCGGGGCCCCCTCCCACTATGGCGACATCGGCCTCAATCAAGCAGATTTCACGTCGATGCGGCTGCTTATCGGCTTAAACCTTGCTGAGTTCGCGGGGTGCTATAGCACTTCGGCGAGGAGCTTCTTGGTGTCCTGGATTGTCTCGATGACCTGCGAAGTGAACCTGGCGGCATAGGCGCCATCGAAGACCCTGTGGTCGAACGACAGGGAGAGGTAGGTTGTGTCCCTGATCTCTATCTTCCCGTCCCTCACTATGGGGCGTTTTGCGATCTTGTGCAGCCCCAGAATGGCGACCTCGGGGACGTTGATGATAGGGGTCGCGAAGAGCCCACCGATGGCCCCGACGTTGGTGATCGTGAATGTCGAGCCCCTGACTTCGTCGAGGGTCAGCTGCCCACTCCTCGCCTTCGCCGAGAGCCTCTCTATCTCTCCCGCAAGCTCGAAGATGTCCTTCTTGTCGACGTCTTTCACCACCGGGACGACGAGTCCCTGCTCGGTGTCGGTGGCCACGCCGACGTTGTAGTATCGCTTGAGCACGATGTTCCCCGCGGCCTCGTCCAACGACGAGTTCACGTATGGGAACTCCTTCAGCGCGGGGACCAAGGCCTTGATTATGAATGGGAGGTATGTCAGGCGCACTCCTCTCTTCTCTGCGCTCCCCTTGAACGCCTCCCTCAGCAGGACGAGCTCGGTCATGTCTGCCTCGTCCACGTGCGTCACCTGCGCCGTGGTTCTCAACGACCTTGCCATCCTTTCAGAGATGGTCCTCCTCAGCCCCCTGAGGGGCACGACCTCTTCCTTTCCTGACGAGGTTGGGACGGCCGGAGCGGGGGTCGGTGCATGGACTGCGACCGTCGACGGGCTCCGGGCCGGAGCGGACTTCCTCACGTCGTCGTCCGTCACTCTCCCCTGGGGGCCGGACCCCCGGACCGCGCCGATGTCCACTCCCATCTCCCTGGCCAGACGCCGGGTTGCCGGGGTCGCGATCACCCCCTGGGCGGTCGCCGGCGGGGGCGTGAACGAAGGGGGCGGGGGGACGGTTGCCGCGGCCCGCACTGGCGCGGGCGGGGCGTAGGCCGATGCGGGAGCCGTTCCAGTCCCCTCGTCAATCACGATGATCGTCTGGCCGACCTTGGCGACATCCCCTTCCCTGACCAGGATCCTGCTCACCCTACCGCTCCTCGGAGACGGGATCTGGACGTTCACCTTGTCGGTCATGACCTCTACTATGGGCTGGTCCTCCTTCACCATGTCTCCCTCCTTCGCCATCCACTTCAGAATCTCCCCTTCGGTGATGCCTTCGCCGAGGTCAGGCAGCTTGAACTCCATGTCTGAGTTCGGCCGACGCCCCGGCCGGTTAAAAACTCTGCAGGTTGTCTTCGAAGCAGCCGCGCTAGTAGCTGACGACCTCGAGGGCCGCCTTCATCACCCTCTCCTTGTTGGGGATGTAGTTGTCTTCGAGCTTGGCCAGGGGGATGGGGATGTCGAACCCTGTCACCCTCTTCACGGGAGCCTTCAGGTAGTCAAGGGCCCGTTCCGCCACCGTGGCGGCGACCTCCGCGCCGATCCCCACGCTGCGGGGTGCCTCGTGGACCACCACCAGACGGCCGGTCTTCTGGACAGACGCGAGCACGGTCGCGAAGTCTATGGGAGACACGGTGCGCAGGTCGATGACCTCGGCCGAGACGGACTTCTCGTTCTGCAGCGCCTCCGCTGCCTGCATCGTCGGTACCATCATCGCGCCGTAGGACACCAGGGTGACGTCGCTCCCCTCCCTCGCCACCTTGGCCTTCCCTATCGGGACGCGATACTCCTGTTCGGGGACCTCGGACTTCGGGGAGTCGTAGAGCCTCTTCGGCTCCATGAACACTATGGGGTCAGGGTCCTCGAGGGCCGAAGCGAGAAGGCCCTTGGCGTCGTAGGGGGTGGATGGGATCACCACCTTGAGCCCAGGGGTGTGCGCGAAGTAGGCCTCGGGGGACTCGGAGTGGAGCTCGGGGGGCCTGATACCAGCGCCGTAGGGGAACCTGATCACCCCGCGCTGGGTGAACCTCCCTCGGGTCCTGTTCCTCATGCGGGCTATGTGGCTGAAGATCTGATCGAATGCGGGCACCGTAAAGCCGTCGAACTGGAACTCGGCCACGGGGACGAGGCCGCCAATCGAGAGGCCCACGAATATCCCCGCTATGCTCAGCTCGGCGAGGGGGGTGTCGAACACCCTCTCGGGGCCGAACTCGTCCTGGAGGCCGCGGGTGACCTGGAAGACCCCGCCGTTCTTCCCTACGTCTTCGCCGAACAGCACCACCTTCTTGTCGCGCAGCATCCCCTCGCGGAGGGCCATGTTGACCGCGTTTCTGATGTTCACCCCGGGCCTCCCGCCAGGGACGGCGTCGTCCGGGGCGGACTCGGCCTGCTCTTCCTGGACGCCGAAGGCTTCGGCCTTCTCTGCAGAAAGGGTCGATGTGAGGGAGGAGTACGTGTAGTCGAAGATCGACGTCGGGGGTGCGGGAGGGGTGGCGCGGTACGCAGCGATGGCGTCGGCCATCCTGGTCTGGGCGGCGTCGGCTATCGCCTCTTTTGACCTGTCGTCAAGGATCCCTCTTGAGCGCAAATATTTTTCGAGCCTGACCAGCGGGTTGCGCTTCTCCCACTCTGCGACCTCGTCCGGCGCCTTCAGCTTGTTCGACACGAGCTCCGCGGTGGTGTGTGGGCCCATTCTGTAGGTGGAGTACTCGATGAGCGTCGGCCCGCCGCCCCTTCTCGCCTTTTCTACGGCGTACTTCGTCGCTTCGAACGACGCGATCACGTCGTTCCCGTCCACCAGGATCCCCTCGAAGCCGTAGGCGACGGCCTTCTGGGCGATGGTCTTGGACGCGGTCTGCGCCCCCCTCTTCACTGAGAGCGCCCACTGGTTGTTCTCCACACCGAACACCACGGGGAGGTCGTATACCCCCGCGATGTTGAGCGCCTCGTGGAAGTCTGCCTTCGACGTCCCTCCGTCCCCGGTCACGACGTAGGTGACTGCCTTCTCGCCAAGGATCCGCTTCGCCATGGCGAGGCCAGACGCGTGCGGGAGCTGAGTGGCAACCGGGACCGCGAGGGGCAGCATGTTCAGGTCGTCGGGGATCTGCATCCCCCTTTCGTCCCCGCCCCAGTAGAGAAGGAGCTTGAGGGCCGGCATGCCGAAGGCGAGCATCCCCGCCGAGTCCCTGTACATGGGGACGTACCAGTCGCCCTTCTCGAGGGCGTTGACCGGGCCCACCTGCGACGCCTCTTGGCCCTTGCCAGGCGCGTAGGTGCCGATTTCACGCAAGGTGGAGAGGTTCGTCGCCTTCTCGTCGAAGAGCCTTCCGAAGACGAGCTGCTCGTAGAATCGCTTCAGGGTCTCCGGAGACAGGTTTGGGTCCTTCCCGACGAGCCTCCCATCAGGGGTGAGTCTCTGGAAGAGGAACTCCTCAGGGTTCGTGAACTTGAAGTCAGCCTCGCTGAAGATCCTCGGGATGACGCCGGACTCCGAGGACTTCACGTAGTCAGCTTCTGTCAATGTGGCTTTCGGAGCTGGCGGTCATATAAGATTGGCGTCGTTTGCCGTCGCTTTCGATGGCCGTCCTGATGAAGAACTCGCCCGCCCTGTAGCTGCTCCTCACGAGGGGACCGGAAGCGACGTAGAGGAACCCGAGCCTCTCGCCCAGGGCCCTGTAGCGGTCGAACTGGCCAGGGCGCACATACTCGGCGACCTTGAGATGCCTCGGCGAGGGCCTGAGGTACTGACCTACGGTCAGGAAGTCCACGTCCGCCTGGCGAAGGTGCGCCATCGCCTGGACGACCTCCTCTTCGGTCTCGCCCAGCCCCACCATTATCGACGACTTCGTGTAGATGTGGCCGCTGAGCTTCTTCACGTTCCGTAGGACCGAGAGCGACTGCCAATACTGGGCCCTCGGGTCCCTTACAGTCCGGGTGAGCGACATCGTGGTCTCGATGTTGTGCGCTATGACGTCCGGCCTGGCGTCGACGACCAGCTTGAGGTCCGCAAGGTCGCCCTGGAAGTCTGGGATCAGGACCTCCACGAGCATCCCGGGGTTCTTCTCCTTGACGAGCCTGATGGTCCTGGCGATGTGAGAGGCGCCCCCGTCCGCGATGTCGTCCCTGTCCACTGAGGTCAGCACCACGTAGGTCAGGCCCATCTGGGAAAGGGCGAAGGCGACGTTCTCGGGCTCGAGCTCGTCGAGGACACCCCGGGGCTTCCCAGGGGTGACCATGCAGAACCGGCAGGCGCGGGAGCAGACGTCCCCCATGAGCATGAGCGTCGCGGTCCCACCGCCCCAGCACTCGTGGACGTTTGGGCAGTGGGCCTCCTCGCAGACGGTGTGGAGGTTCAGGTTCTGGAAAAGGGCCTTCAGGTCTTCGTACCTCTCGCCCTTCGGAGGACTTATCGTCAGCCACTCGGGCTTTGGTCCAGTTAGCAAGCTCAGCTGCCGACTAGTATCTTGAGCCGGTCAAAATCCTTTCCGGAGAAGTTGCCTTCGCAGGCGAAGCACCCCTCCACCTGGAAGCCGGGCTCGAGGTCGCCGTGCAGGACGCACATCATCTTGTTGAACCTGATGTAGTCGAGGACCTCGGTCATCGACTTCAGGGCTTCCCTGGCGTCTGCCCGTTCGGAAGCGAGCTCCTTCGCGATTACGTCAGCCGCCTTCGCCACCGTCGGGTCGCTCTCGAGGTTCACCATCATCCCACGGGTCTTCCTGGCGTAGTTGCTCACGGAGGCCTGAGTGACGCCCAGCCTCTTGGCAACCTGCTGCTGCGTCAGGTCGTACTCCTCCTGCAGCCTTTTCGCCACCATGGCCCTGAGAGCGGGGAGAGCAGACTTGGCAACGATCTCGTAGGGGCTGATAAGGCGGGACATTTTCGTTCGATAACGTATGTTATAGTCCGATATTTAAGCCGATTTGAGCGTGCCGTTCAGTTTCAAGCCACTCGCCAGGGGCAGAAGCTTTCCACCGCAAACTTATTGGAGGAGATTGGCCTGTTTCTGTCTCTTCTTGACGCTTCTTCGAAATGACATGGCGGGGTGCCTTGGCCGTTGACGGCCCGTAACGCCTTCCAGCTCCTATCGCCCCCGCTCGTCGCGGCGCTGAAGGAGCGCGGCTTCGACGCCCCGACCGACCCCCAGGAGAGGCTCCTCCCCATAGTCAGGGAAGGAAAGAACGCGCTTCTGATGGCCCCGACGGGGACTGGTAAGACCGAGGCTGCCCTGCTACCCATCCTCGACGCCATCGTTAGGGAGGGGGAGCCCAGGGAGAAGGGGACCAAGCTGCTGTACATCACTCCCCTGAGGGCCCTCAACAGGGACATGCTCGACAGGATGCAGTGGTGGTGCAAGCGCTTTGACATCAGGCTCGGGGTCAGGCACGGGGACAGCTCTCAGGCGGAGAGGACGAACCTGAGCTTTGCCCCGCCCGACATCCTAATCACGACCCCGGAGACCCTGCAGATACTGCTGGTGGGGCGGAGGATCAGACAGAACCTCTCGAAACTGAGGTGGGTCGTGGTCGACGAGGCGCACGAACTCTCGGAGGACAAGAGAGGGAGCCAGCTCAGCGTCGGGCTTGAGAGGCTCAGGGACGTGGCCGAGAAGGAGTTCCAGGTCGTCGGTCTCTCCGCGACGGTCGGGTCGCCGGAGAAGGTGGCCCAGTTCTTGGTGGGGAGCGGGCGCAAGTGCGAGGTCGTCAGGGTCCCGGTCGAGAAGAGCCTCTCTCTGAAGGTGGTGGCGCCGACAGCGACGGGGGACGATAGGGTCCTGGCCGACGCGATATACTCCTACCCCGAAGTCGCGGCCCGGCTGCGGACGGTCAGGGACCTGGTCGAGAAGTACCGCTCCGTGCTGGTGTTCACCAACACGCGGTCAGAGGCGGAGGCTCTCTCGAGCAGGTTCAGGGTGTGGGACCCAGCCTTCCCCATCGCAGTGCACCACAGTTCGCTTTCGAAGGCGACGAGGGAGGCGGTGGAGAAGAGCCTGAAGGAAGGGAAGCTGCTCGGGGTGATCTGCACGAGCAGCCTCGAACTCGGGATCGACATAGGGTTCCTTGAGTACGTGGTCCAGTACAATTCCCCAAGGCAGGTGACCAGGCTGATTCAGAGGGTCGGGAGGAGCGGCCACAGGATAGGCCAGGTCTCCAACGGGCTCGTCATCACCCAGGACTCCGACGACACGCTCGAGGCCGTCGTCCTCTGCCGGAAGTCGGTGATGGGAGAGCTGGAGCCCCTGGAGCCGGTCTTCAAGCCCTACGACGTCGCGATACACCAGGTGGCAGGGCTGCTGATAGAGCAGACAAGCTGGAACTTCGACGACCTGATGGCGCTGCTCAGGAGGAGCTACGCCTACGCCGACCTTGACGCCGAGCGCCTGAAGAAGGTGCTGACCTACATGCGGGAGAGGTACCCTCGACTCGCCTACTACAGCGAGTCGGACGGGAAGGTGTTCCGGGCCAGGGACGTCAAGCCCCTCTTCCAGTACTACTTCGACAACCTATCCATGATCCCGGACGAGAAGCAGTATCTCGTAATCGAGGGGGACAACTTCGTCGGCACCCTGGATGAAGCCTTCGTCTCGGAGTACGGCGAGGTCGGGGTGAAGTTCGTCGAAGCAGGGAGATGCTGGAAGGTGGAGCAGATTTACGGGAACAAGGTGTACGTCAAGGCCGAGGAGGACCCGACCGGGGCGGTCCCCCACTGGGTTGGAGACGAGATACCAGTTCCCAGGGAGGTCGCCGCGGAGGTCGGAGCCGTCAGGAGAAGGTACGCGGAGGAGCTGGCGAAGGGGACGGAGTCGGAGTTCCTCGACGGGCTGGTCAGGACTTACCCTGCGTCTCGCGGAGACCTCGAAGAGGCCCTGAAGGAGGTGGCGGAACAGTACGCGGCCAAGCTGCCTATCCCGTCGGAGAGGCTGGTCACCATCGAGAAGTGGGACCGCTACCTGGTGATCCAGGCCGCCTTCGGTCACAGGATAAACAGGCTCCTGGCGAGGGTCGTCGGTCACCTGATCTCCGAGCGGATCGGGCAGTCGGTGGCGGTCCATCAGGACCCATACAGGATCGTGATCGAAGCCGACGTTTCCCCGGCCGCCGTCCTCTCCGTCATCGAGGAGCTTCACAAGCTGGACTTGAAGCTGGCCACAGAGAAGGCGGTGGAGCGGAGCGGGATATTCAAACGCAGGCTGATCCACGCAGGAAAGAAGTGCGGCGCGATAGCCAAGGACGCCGACTACGCGAGCGTCTCGATTTCTGGGATCGTCGAAGCGCTGAGAGACACACCAGTCTACGAGGAGGCGATGAGCATGATCTTCCACGACGACTTCGACCTGGCGGGCGCGGGGGACGTAGTGGAGAAGATCCACGCCGGGGCCGTCGAAGTCAAGCTGGTGGAGTACGACGGGCTCACCCCCATCGCCCGGATAGGGGTGGAGGAGATCAGCAGGAGGGGCGAGATAGTGTCCCCGGAGAGGCTGAAAGCCCTCCTCAAGCAGTCGACGAGGGCGCGGATCAACGAGACGTTCCTGGTGGCTGTCTGCACCAACTGCTGGAACTTCCTGGAGCTGCGGAAGGTCGTCGACCTCGAAGGCCTGGACAAGTGCCCGGTCTGCGCCAAGGCCGCCGTCGGGCTCTCGACCGACTCCTACGAGAACGTGTTCTCCCTGGCCATGAAGGCGAGGAGCAGGGCTGACCTGAGAGGGAGCAAGCTGAAGCTGGTGGAGGCCCTCCGCAGGTCGGCGGAGCTCAGGGCGGAGTACGGGCACGCGGCCGACATACTGATGGCCGGGCGGGGCGTCAGGCCCTCCGAGGTCTCGGCGCTGGCGGTGAAGATGCGGAAGGAGGGGACCGATGTGATAGAGCTGGCGATAGAGGGCGAGAGGGACGCGCTGAGGAGGCGCTACTTCTTCGCCGCTTCCTGAGCGCGCGAGAGTATCATTGTCATCAGCGTCTTCTCGTCCACTTCCGCCCGGGTCCTCCAGCCGATGTGCAGCATGCCCCTGTCGTCCTGGTCCAGGTAGCCCCTCTTGACGTACCTGTCGAGAGAATAGTCTACCCGCCACTTCGGGAACTTCTCACGCAGGAACTGCTCGACTTCGCGCCTTGCCACACGCCCGGACTTCGAGTTGATGAAGGCGATGGTGGCGGCGAGGACGGCCAGGTCGTCGATGCGTATCCCGGACGTCTCCGCCTCGTTCACCGTGGGGGAGTCCCTGAACCTGAGTAGGAACCTGGAAGAGTCGTCGCTGCCGTCGGCCCCCTTCACCTCGAAGACCTCGAGGCCCATGGGAGCGACGTCCTCGGAGAGGACTTCGATTATCTTGCGATACTCCCTGCCCAGGTGCCGCTTCATCTCCCAGCCCTTGACCCCGGGGTTCCGCCCCCGCTGCAGGACGAGGACCTGGAAGGCCCTCCTGACCTTGCGCTCGAGCAGCGCCCTGTCGCCCGACTCTGACTCCATCAGCTGTCCCCCGTTATCGGGATTGCCACGGACTTGGGCGTCCCTTTGACCTTCTCCACCAGGCCCATGGTCCATATCTTCCCCGTGAGCGGCTCGGTCTTCAGGAGCGCCCGCCCCTCGCTCAGGAGGAAGGCGAGGAGGTACGCCCTGCGCACCTTGGATTCGTAGCTGTCGTTCCCGATGAATTGGCGGTAGTCCACCCACTCCCCGTTCGACTGCTGGAGAAGCTCGTCGTGGAGGCGCGTCAGCCCGATTTCGAACTCCTCCTTCGTGAAGACGCCGAGGCTCACCAGGTCTGTGTACTCCACGACCCCGGGCCCGACCCCGTAGGTGCCGAACTGGTCCTTGAACCTCTCGGACATCGGGGTGAGCTCGCGCCAGTAGACGAAAGCCTTCTCGAGCCCCCGGGGGGACAGCTGGTCTATCTGCGCGATGGGGTGCCAGCTCTTGACGAAAGCCTCCGAGAGGGCGTCCTTGGGGAGGAGCTTGAGCTTGAGCTGGATGAGGAGGGGGTCGATGTACAGGGCGCTCGCCCTCTGCTTGAGCCACTGGTCCTGCAGCTTCACTATCTGCGCGAGCTCGAGCATGGCCTCGGAGTCGACGAGCAGCTCGTCGAGGAGTTTGAGCTCCGGGAGCCTCTGCTTGAGCAGGAGTATCTTCTCCCTGATGTCGACGTCGAAGGGGTTGGCGCTGCTGGTCTCGACGTCCCTGCAGAGCTCGATCACCCTGAGGTAGTCGTCGAGCTTGGTCTGCCCCAACTACTTCAGCTCCTTTACCTCAGACCCTCCGTGCACCGCCTGGACGGTTATCACGTGGGCGCTCTTGTCGAAGACCGTGAGGATGGAGGGGGTGATGACGATGTACTGCGACGCCTCCCTCTGCTTCATCTGAGACAGGATCATCTTGAACATCGCCTCCCTGTTCCTCGGGTCCATGTGGATGTCGAACTCGTCCAGCGCCCTGACCGGCGAGACGATCCGCGCCTGGAGCGATAGGATGAACGCCATCAGGGCGACCGACCGCTCCCCCCCGCTCTGCGTGAATGGGTCGAGGGTGGTGGGCGCACCTCCGCGGAAGCCGACGTAGAGGTCGAAGCCGGCGTCCTCTATGGCATCGGCCTGCTCGAACTTGATGAACCCGCTGGCGTCGGCGGCGGACAGGACTGTCTGGTAGGCGGGGTCCACCGCCTCGACGAGGTCCTCCATCGCCTTCCTCCAGATGCTCTTGCGAGCCTGCAGCTCGACCAGCATCGACTTCTTGTTATCCTGGAGCTTGGCAAGCTTGACCTTGAGCTCCTCGATGTTTCCCGAGTAGTCGTTGTAGATCTTCTCAGCGTCGTCGGGGACGTCCTGCATCTTCTGGATGTGGGCGGACACGAGCTTCAGCTCCTCTGAGACTTCGTAGGGCTGCCGGGTGGTCTCCATCCGAGTCCCCGCCTTCTCCAGGTCTGGGGCCATCTTGTCGAGCTCGGACTTGTACTCCTTGGCGCTCCGCTCCAGGTCGCGTAGGTCCGACTCCGTGACCCTGATCCTATAGGAGAGCACCTCCGCCTTCACCTTGAATGAGACGTAGCTGTCCATGGTCCGCCTGATCAGGTCCTCGGTCCGGGTGATCTCCGGCTGGAGCGAGGACACCTCCCTGTCCAGCTCGCCCTTCCTGCGGCCCGCGTCCTCCTCGGCCGCCTCGCCCTTCTTCTCGATGTACGCGGCGAGGTCCTTCAGCCTCTTCGCGTTCTTGTCTCCCCCCTTGGCAAGGAGCTCGTCGATGGTGCCCGAAAGTCCGGCGAGGTCGTCCTTGATGGAGCGGTAGGCGTCCCTGGCGGACTCGTCCTTCGCCTTCTCGGACTCAGCCCTGACGAGGGCATAGTACAGCTTGCGGAGCTCGACCTGCTTGTCGAGCAGGGTCTGGTGCGTCTGTTCCGCATCGGCGGTCACCTCTGCCTGCTGGGACTGGAGGTCTTCCAGCGCCCTGGTCTTCGCTGTGATCTTCTCCTCGGCCCCCTGCAGCGCCTTCGTCAGCTTCGCTTCGCCGGCCCAGAGCAGCTCCTTCGATAGGAGTTCCCTGTGCTCGATGAGCCGCCGCTTCTCCTGGTAGCGGTCGTAGACCTGCTTCCAGTATTCGAGCGCCTGGTTCGCGTTGTCGATGAGCTGCAGCAGGGAGCTCTCCTCTCCGACGAGGCCGCTCAGCTCCTGCTCAGCCAGCATGATCCTCTGCCTGTACTCCGAGAACCCGACCGCCTCCTCGACCATCTTCAGCCTCTCCTGCGGCGTGACGGCGCCCAGCTCTTCGATCATCCCCTGGTGCATGATGATGAGCAGGTTGTCAGGGTTGATGCCGAACTCTCGCAGTAGGCGGACCACCTCGCTCTTGTCGATCTCCTTGTAGTCGGCTTCGAACCAGTATGAGCCGTCCCTCCTGAGGTAGCGGCTGAGCATGAAGGTGTCCGACTTTGAGTATGGGATGGGGCGCCGGCCCCCCTTGGCCGAGTTGTCGAAGATGAGGGAGACGCGGGCGATGTCTTTGCCCCTTCGTATGAGGTCCGACAGCTTCCTCGAGCGCTCGGTGTATGCCTGGCCGAAGGCGACGGAGATGGCCAGGAGCACCGAAGACTTCCCAGCCCCGTTGGGGCCGACTATGAGGTTGAGCCCCTCGCGGAGAGGGATCCTGGCGTACTCATAGCTCATGAAGTTCTCTAGGATGATTTCCTTTACCGCCGTGAGATGGGACGGACTCTCCTGAGAGACCTCTCTTGCGCTGCGTGACAAGCTTCGGAGTTCTGCGAAGGCGGGGCGTTTTTAGACATTGCTGACTGTAACGCCCGATTTCACTTTCGGCGACCCCTCTCTCATCACTCCTTAAATCGGCAGTAGGGCCATCGGCGACAGTTGCCCAGCGAGACAGCGTTCGACTCCCTCGCGCCCGCGGTGAGGGGATTCCTCGCGGAGACGGGGATCAGGGAGCCGACCCCGCCGCAGGCCAGTGCCTGGCCCCTCGTCTCGAGGGGAGAGGACGTGCTGGTAATCGCCCCGACAGGTTCGGGGAAGACCGAGGCCGCCCTGCTCCCCCTGCTGAGCAGGCTGGTGCTCGAAGGGCACGGGGAGGGGATTTCTCTCCTCTACATCACGCCGATGCGCGCGTTGAACAGGGACATGCTGAAGCGGCTCCAGGGGTGGTGCTCCAAGCTCGGGCTCACGGTGGACATCCGCCACGGCGACACCCCACAGGCCCAGAGGGCGAAGCAGTCGGCGCATCCGCCCGACGTGATGGTGACGACGCCGGAGACGCTCCAGGCAATACTACCAGGGAGGCGGATGAGGGAGAACCTCTCGCACCTCAAGGCGGTGGTTGTCGACGAGCTCCACAACCTGGTCGAGAGCAAACGTGGGGTCCAGCTCTGCGTTGGGCTGCAGCGGCTGAGGAGGGTTGCGCCGCGGTTCCAGCTGGTGGCCCTCTCGGCCACGGTAGGGACGCCGGAGGTGGCTGCCAGGTTCCTCTTCGGGGACAGGGCGAGGACCGTGGTGAAGGCCGATGCCCCAAAGGAGTTCACCTATGCCATAGAGTATCCTGTCCCGGACCCGGAGACCCAGTCGGCCGCCAAAGAGACCTACTCGGCCCCGGACCTGGCGGCAAGACTGTCAAGGATCAACGAGCTGATCGACGCCCATACTTCGACGTTGATCTTCGTCAACAGCAGAACGCTGGCGGAGATGATGGGGGAGAAGCTCGCCAGGCTCAGGAACGATGTCGGGGTGCATCACGGGTCGCTGCCGAGAGAGGAGCGAGAGAGGGTGGAGCAGGCCTTCAAGTCCGGGGGGCTGAAGGCCCTGGTCTGCACCAGCACGCTGGAGTTGGGGATCGATGTGGGTTCCGTGGATCTGGTGGTCCAGTACATGTCTCCCAGGCAGGTCACCAGCCTCGTCCAGCGGGTGGGGAGGTCAGGCCACAGGCTGGGGAGGGTGTCAAAGGGGATCTTGGTCACGGTTTCGGCGGACGACATCCTGGAGTCCTCGGCGAGCATCATGTCGGCGGCCCAGGGGAAGATCGAGCCTACCCGCCCCTACGCGAACTCCCTCGACGTCCTCGCCCATCAGATCGCAGGGTACCTGATGGACTTCGAGACCATGGAGGCCGACAGGATGCTGGCCGAAGTAAGGAAGGCGGCGCCGTACAAGGAGCTCTCCGAGGAAGCTTTCCTCCGGACTGCGGGCTACCTGTCGGAGCTCAGGAAGGTAAGGTTCGACGGGAAGACGCTCTCGAGGACCAGGCTGACGAGGGAGTACTACTACGAGAACCTCTCCATGATCCCCGACGAGACGCGCTATCTCGTGGTTGATGTCTCGACCAACCAGACGGTCGGGATCCTGGGTGAAGAGTTCGTCCTCCTGAGGGCCAAGGTCGGGGTCCACTTCATAATCAAGGGGAAGGTCTGGCAGATAGAGCAGGTCGCCGACGACAGAAAGATCTACGTCACGCCGGTGGAAGACCCGCTGGCCGCGGT
>JAGWHE010000056.1 GCA_028866945.1 Nitrososphaerota archaeon | reverse complement strand
TTCAGGACGTCATAGGAGAAGTCAGCGTATGTGGAGAGCCGAATCAGGGAGGCGGCGACATGCGCCGCGACGAGAGCCCAGACGAAGACGGCGCTACGTCTCAACGACGACCTCCGGTTTCACCCTGCCCACGAAGAATCACTCCATGCTGTGAAGGTGGTACACGAAGGCATCCCTGACGCACCAGGCTTCGATGCCGGCATGGCGGAGGGCCTTTGATTCGAAGCCGTCAGATCCGCCAAGGAATGGAGGCTTGCGGAAGCCGTGGGCGAGCCACAGTCTCCGGGGCATCGTTGTCAGCGTCCAGCTCACGTTAGACACCCTGAAGATGGGCGGAAGCGACCTCAATGCAGCCATCGTGGGGAAGGAGTGGCGCAGGAGGGCCATCCTAGCCTGCGGGAAGGGCGGGATGCCGGCCCGGAGGAGGCGCTTGAGGCTGGCAGCGACCGGGGTCGGGAGGCCGAACGCCAGACTCGACCAGGGGCCAGGCTCTTCTCCAGGGGCAACGCTGGCTACGGGGACGTCTGGGGCCATGTTGGACCACCCCGTGACGACCTCCTTGGACCGGGCGGCCTCGAGGACGAGGCGCAGGGCTTCCCGGGTAGGGAGGGCATCGTCGCCGATGATCGAATAATGGGTGTAGTCGGTCGACCGGATGAAGCGTGGGATCTCCTCCTGGAGCTGGACCTCGGTGAAGCCCTTGAACCATGCCTTGGGGATTTCAAGCGCCCTTATCGCCTGCAGCACCGCCGGTATCTTTCTGGCATGCATCACTATGAGGATGGGCTTCAAACCTCGGCGACCTGCACACCCAAGAGAGCGAGGACCTTGGAGACGAAATCCGCCGGCTGGCTGAACGGACCATACGTCGCTTCCGCCCGCGCCCTGACCTTCGGCGGGAGCCGCGAGCCCATGCCAGCGTCGTGGAAAGCGGCCTCGACCAGCTCGAACCTTATGGCCGGGTTCTCGAGCGCGAACGACCGCACCAGTCCCTTCAGGCCGGTCTTGCTGGCGGCGTAGTTAGCAGCCCCGTAGATCCCCTCTTCCACGGCCACCGAAGAGACGACGACCACGACGCCGCCTTCCATCCTCGAAACCCCACCCTTCAGGCAGTAGAACGTCCCCGTCAGGTTCGTGTCGACGACCGCATTCCAATGGTGGGCCGCCATCCTCGTCCCGAGAGCATCGGCCGTGATGCCGTGGCAGAGTATCAGGTAATCCACCGGACCGCGGATGGCATCGAAGAACTGAGCCACGAGATAGGGGTTCGTGACATCCAGGTGATGGGGCGTGACCTCTGGGGTGGCCTCGATGGAGTGGCGGTTGTACGCGGCATCCACCCTCACGCCAGCCCCTGCCAAGGCCCTCACCAGAGGGAGGCCCAACCCTCCCGAGGCCCCGGTCACTATGGCGCGCTTCGTTCGGCCTCCACCATCCTGCGGTCGTATTCGCTCCGGGCGTACCTGAAGGTCGCGGGGTTGCCGAACCACACCTCCCCCGGCGGCACGTCGTGGGCCACGGTGCTCCCGCTCCCGACCACCGCCCTCTCGCCTATGGTTATCCCCGGGAGGGTCACGATCTTGCTTCCCATGACCACGCCGTCCCCGATGACCGTCTGCCAGAGGCGCTTTCCAGGCGGGTATCTCGCATTGGTTATGATCACCCCGGCGCCGATGAAGACCCCCTCCCCGACCTTCGTATAGGTCGAGACGACGGTATAGGGCTGGATGCGGGTGCGGTCCCCGATCCTGACGTGGGGGTCGACCTGGACGTAGCTCCCGATCATGCAGTCCCTGCCTATCTCATCGTCGCCGATGACGTTGGCGAAGTGCCACACCTTCGTGCCCGCGCCTATCTTCACCCTCGGCCCCACGACCGCCCGAGGGGAGACCCAGAAACTACGGCCCTTCAATGCCCCACTCCCAGGTTTCCGATTCGACGTTGGAGTTATGGTATCCGAGAACACCTTGCGAGATTGTTAAAGGCATCTCACTTATGGGCGAAAACCCGATCACCCCGCTCCCGAGGATGTACCCTGAGAGCCTCTTTCCTGTGTTCATTGCGCCGTTGTAGTCAGCGTTGTACTGGTGGCCGCACTTGTCGCAGATGAAGAGCCCTTGGTAGGGCCTCCGCCCCTCCGAATTGCAGTTGTGGCAGAGTTTGGATGAGTATGCCTCCGATCCGATTACGGTCGGCACTCCCTCGAGGGCGGCCTTGTAGATTATGTAATTGGTGAGGCGATAGAAGGGCATGTTGGCGACGATCCTGTTCAGCCGCCGCCCTCTCTTCTTCCTCCCGATGCCCTTCAGGTCTCCGAGGAGGATGGCTGCGTTGTTGGCCTTGGCTTCCGTTACGATGTCCTTCGATATCTTGTGCAGGATGGCATCGACCTTCCTTCGCTCCCTGTCCTTGATGCGCCTGACCACGCGGGTGAGCCCCCTTTCTAGGAGCCTCGCCCTGAGCCAGGCATAGTGGCGCCTCAAGCCCCGGACCTCTTTCCCATAGAACCTCGGGGTGGTCTTGCAGGCTCCGGCGATCAACACGGTTGTCGCCATGAACCGCTCCCCGAGGTCCACGGACAGGACGGCCGAGGCTTGAGCATAACTGACCTCCTTCGAAACGCTAAGATGAAGGCAGAACCGCCCGTCCTTCACTACCAACCGGGAATCGTGGATTGTGAATCTCGAGAGTATTGCCTCGTCTCCCTTGGGCATCCGTAATGGGGCAAAGACAGGAACGCCCTTCTTCACGGGGATGCGGACAAACCACCTGGCGAATGGGTTCCCAGTGTCTATGAGCCTGAAATCGTAATTCGTGAGGTAGATCGGGTCATTAGGAGATTTCCCATGGTACGAGGCGTTCCTAGCATAGAAGGATACGACCTCGGGATGAGTCTCCCTAAGCTCGGCATAGGTGCGCTTCTCCTTCACCATCGCCTTCCATGACTCGGACAGTGAAGAAAGTAGCGCCTTCTTCCGCTCGGTCAGCCCCCAGAGGGTAGCCCTGATACATTTACTCGCCTGCAAGACCACAAGACCCATATTCGATTCAGTATTTAGCCTCAAGGCTGTGGAATGGGAACTCAAGCCTCGGCGCTCCCCTCCTCCTTCTTCTTTCGTTCCTCCTCTTCTTCACGCTGCAGGAGGATCCGCGCCTTGGCGTCCTGAGTTATGCTGTCCAGTGTGGTTCCTAGTCGCTCGCCGACGAAGCCCATCAGGTCGGCTTTCGCTACCTCCAAGGCGGTGCCGTCTGGGGCGTCCCCGAAGATGGAGTCAAGCTCGAGCTTCTTGTCGACCAGTAGACCTGCTATATGCTCGTCATAGGTCCCTGCGCCCTCGAGGTAGTACGCAAAGACAGGCTTCTCCTGGCCGATACGGTGAAGGCGGTCTTCGGCCTGTCTGTGGATGGCGGGGCTCCAGTCGAGTTCCGCGAAGACCACATAGGCGGCCGCGGTCAGGTTGATCCCTAGGTTCCCCGCCCTCAGGGCGGCGACCATTAGTTTCGAATGCCCCTCCTGGAACCTGTCGATCTCGTTCTGGCGGACGGCGTCGGTCTGCCCCCCGATGATTGAGACAGGATAGAACTTTGAGAGCTTCTCACGGAGGAGCTGGTGGACGACAAGGTGGTGGGCATAGACGACGACAGGCTCCTCCAGCTCCATCATCTCCTCGACGAACTCGACCACCTGAGGGACCTTCGAAACGCCAGCGACCATGCGCTCGCCGTTGGCGAGGGCAGTACGCTGTTGCTCGATCAGGGAGAGGCTGGTGTTTCCCAGTCCCACCTGGGAGTTGATCTTGTCGACGAGCGTCCGCATCTCCCGTTCGTAATAGGCCCTGTCGACCTCGACCCTCTGTCTGTAGCGCGTCTTCGGCGGCAGTTCTTTCATGACGTCCACCTTTCTGCGCCTCAGCATTATGCTCTCGGTCAACATCTCGTATAGGGCTTCCCGCTTGCTCTCCATCACTTCGCCGCTCCACTCGGCCACGAACTCCCTGGCGAACTCGTTGTATGACCCGAGGAGACCGGGGTAAAGGAAGTCCGCGATGCTCCATATCTCGAGTCCGTGGTTGTAACAGGGAGTGCCGCTGAGGCCGAGCCTGTGCTTGACGGATTGGGAGCCTGCAATCTCCGTTATCGCTTCGTACTTGACCGTGGCCCTGTTCCGCAGGTTCTGGACCTCGTCGGCCACTATCGTCCTCACTCCGGCCGCCACGAGGTCTTCCCGCCTCTTCCAAAGAAGTTCATAGTTAATGATGTAAAAATCGGAAGGGGGGAGCATGGCAGGGCGCCCGGTACGGATCAACGCGACGCTTGGGATGTCTCCAGTCGACCGGCGGGTGAAGCGGTGGATCTCCCGGCGCCAGTTCATCAATGTCACCAGCGGGGCCACGACGAGCACGGGAAAGGCATCGGCCTCGCTTACGAGGTAGGCCAAGGTCTCGACCGTCTTGCCTAGACCCATCTCATCGGCCAGCAGGGCCACGCCGCCGCTCTTGAGGAGAAAGTCCAGTCCCTGTTTTTGGAAGTCCCGAAGGGTGCCATTGAAGAGGGCTGGCGGAGCCTCCTTCGACTCCAGCGTAGCCATCGTCTCCCGCTTTGCCTCGAACCTCTCGAGTTCGGCGAGGCGTTCCTCCCAGGTGGCGCCTATGACTTCCAAGGGGTAGCGCATCATC
>JAGWHE010000055.1 GCA_028866945.1 Nitrososphaerota archaeon | reverse complement strand
TACCCCCAGGGCCTCGAGCTCCGTCCGCAGTTCGATGGCGGCGTCGTCCCCCACGCGTTCGGCGCCCGCCTTCTTTATCACCCTGTAGACGGCCGCAAGACCGAACTCGGAACTGGACATGCGCCTTTGCGTTGGTTGCGGTGAGTTTAAAAATCTTTGGCCGTTTTTGCCCTTTCCCCAGTCCCTTTTTGCCTCTAGAGCGCCCAAGTTCACCCCTATTTGGAAAATGGGTGGAAAAAATGGGACCAGCCGCTGCTGCGTCTCTGTTTGCGTCTTGGCGCCATGGAGTGGCCTGAAATACCACTCTGACCATGGGATGGCGTGCGTTTCGTCGATTCGCACCTGCACCTGGACGGAGATGACGCCGACGCCACCCTGAGGTTCGCCGCATCCGCCGGTGCCCTACTGTTCGCCTGCGGAGTTGACAGGAGGACGTCGGAGGCCCTCTCCAAGAGGGCCGAGGCATCTCACGACGTCGTGGCGCCATTCGTGGGCGTGCATCCGTCCGAGGCCGAGAAGGAGGGCGATCCAGCCTGGCTCGAAGGAGCGACAGCAAGGGCTTCGGGGGTGGGGGAGATCGGGCTCGACCCTACCTATTCCCCCGCGGGGGACGACGGCGCCCAGATGCGCGTCTTCAGGCGCCAGCTCGAGGTCGCCGGTAGGCTGGGGAAGCCGGTTCAGGTCCATTCAAGGGGGGCGGAGGCCAGATGCCTTGAAGTCCTCGCCGAATACAAGGTCCCAGGGGTCCTCATGCACTGGCTTGAGAGCGAAGAGGCGCTCCCGGCGGCCATGGAACGGGGGTACTTCGTCTCGCTCGGCCCGGCCCTGCTCTATTCGAAGAGGCTCCAGAGGATCGCGGCCGGAGCGGACCCCTCTCTCATCCTCCTGGAGTCCGACTCCCCGGTGCCCTACGCTCCCATCGGCGGCGTCAGGGGGCCGATGCTGATCCCCTCGGTCGCGTTCAGGCTGTCCGAGGCGAGAGGAGAGCCCTTTGAAGAGGTCCTGACCCGGTGCAACCTCAATGCTCTGCGGTTTCTAGGTCGGAAAGGTTAATCACCCCTTCCGGACGGGCTTGTCTGAAGTTGGACAGGACACGGAGGCTCTCGGAGGAGATCATGCAGCGGCACCCCGAAGCCTTCGGCTCTGACTTTGAAGAGAACAAGAAGGCCCTGGAGAACTTCGCGCTCATTCCGTCCAAGCAGCTTCGGAACCGGATAGCCGGATACATAGCGAAGATGCACGAAGTCGTGTCCGAAGAGTCCGAAGAGTCCGAAGAATCCGCAGAGCCCGCAGAGCAACCAAGCGAACAGTCTACGGAATAGACCATGGCCCTGGCGACGGCTGGCTTCTCCCTTGGAGTCAGGCCCGTGGCTTCACTGCGCCCTCACGAGGAGACCATCCCCCGCCACGTCGACCAGCTTGCGGCTGAGATGACCCGGGACGGCATGCAGCGCGACCCGATCATAATCGATGGAGAGAGCGCCGGAGTCCTTGACGGGATGCACAGGCACGCGGCGTTCCAGAAGCTCGGGATCGAAAACGCGGTCTGCTGCTCGGTGGACTACAGCTCCCCGTCGGTCAAGCTGGGCCGCTGGGCCAGGGTGTACGCGGTGATTCCCGGGGACTCGCTGAAGTCTGTCCTCGAGGGGGTCGGCGGGGTGCGGCGGACGTCGCTCGCCGAAGCGTTCTCGGCCCTCGGACGAAGGGATGTGGGGGCGGCGGTGCTCACGGCCGACGCGGCCTTCGTCCTCGGCGGCAAGATGAGCCACGAAGAGTTGGCGGGCGCCATCGTGTCCATGGACGGGCTGGCCGAGGCGAGGGGGTGGGAGCGGACCTTCGTCCCCGAAGACGACGTCGACGTCCCCCTCCAGAAGCCCGGGAGGTTCGTGCTCCTGTCCAGGCGCATCACGAAGGAGGACGTCGTCACGGCAGCCAGGTCAGCCAAGCTGTTCCCCTGCAAGACCTCCATGCACATCATCGACCCCAGGCCCGTCGCGGTGAACTACCCTCTCGGCGAGCTGGAGAGCGCGACCACCGCGCGGCTGAAGTCGAGGCTCGCGGGCAAGGAGGGGAGGGTCCTCCCGCCAGGTTCCGTCTACGCCGGCAGAAGGTATAAGGAAAGGCTGATACTCATGGACGAGCAATGATAACTGTCCGCTGCCTCGGGCACATCGGGACCTCCGTCGGCTCCAAGGAGCTCACGGTCCCGGACGTAGAGATAGGTGCGGCCGACCTGGTCGATAGGTTGAGGGCGGCGACCGGGAAGAGCGACCCCGGTTTCAGCAGGTTCAACACCCTGGTGATGGTGGAGGACGGGGAGGCGTTCGTCCCCGCTGGGGAGTCGCGCGTCCTCAGGGACGGGGCCAGGGTCGTGCTTATCCCCTTCTCGCACGGCGGCTGACGCTATCATGGCTTTTGCGCGGGCCTATCGGTTCGCCAGGGGAGCCAGCTCTGAAGATGTCAAGAGGGAGCTTGCGTCGGCGAACCCAGGATCACTGGTCCAGGTCGTCAGGGCGGGCTCGCTCGACAACGAGCTCCTTGCAGAGATGCTGGCGGCCCAGACCCTGAGGGCGGAGGAAGCCGACTACATGCTCGCGAAAAAGGCGGAGATCGACCTCCTGCTCAGGCTCGCCGGGACCACGCAGATCTCAGAGGCGATCGCGAAGCAGGGCGCGGTGAAGGGAGAGGGGTTCGTAGCCATCAACGCGGGACGGAAGGAGCTCTCCGTGCCGGACGGGTTCAGGGGAGCCGAGCTGCCGAGGAAGAGCTTTACCCACCTGGAGTTTTCGAGGATCGAGAGGGCCGCGCTGCTGAACGCGCAACGCGGCTAGTCGCGAGAGAACGCGGACCTGGGAGAGGCCGGCCGCTACGGCTTGGCGCCCGACGACCTCGACCCGGCGAGGTAGCCCGCCAGCGGCCCTGCGACGAGGAGTATGGCAGCCACGACGAAGATCATCGTCTTGATCGGGGTTATGTCGGCGATGGACCCGCCCCAGGGCGCGAAGAAGAAGACCACGGCCAGGACCATGAAGACGGCGGCGTAAAGCACCGAGACCGGGGCGATCCGCCTAGGCTCGGAGGATGACCACGAGGGGTAGTCTGTGATGATAGTCGAGCGGGCGGAGATGGGACGCACCGCCCGGATCAGTATCGGCACCACGATGATGACCGCCGGGATAGAGGTGGTGTCCCAGAAGACCGTGAGCCCCACCGTGAACAGCGCCTGAGTCTGCGGGGTGGTGAGGAAGGAAAGAGGGGCGAACAGATAGGTCCCCGCGGTCGCGACCAGGCCGGCCGCCATGAGGTTCCCCAGGGTCAGGGAGCCGACGGTGGCGGTTATGAAGTTGGGCCAGCTCCGATACCTCTTCACGACCCAGCCGAAGAGGAGCGTCGCGACGAAGTTGGCCGGGACCCCAGCGGCGAGGGCGAGCGGAGGGTTCGTGGCGCCTATCGGGAGGAGGAACAGCATGTCGCCGATGAAGCTCCCCATGGCGGCCCCGACGGCCACCGAGAAGGTGTCGGAGACGACGGCGAAGAAGAGCGGGACGAAGGAGGCGATGTAGAGCTGGCCGACCCCCCAGGGGCTGGGGATGTACCCCGTGATCCCCTTCGCGGCTGTGAAGAGCACGGCGGTGATGACGATGGTGACGACCTTGCTCGTCACGGTGGAACTGCGCCCCATTGAACCGGACTGCGCCGCGTCCGGGGCGGCGTCGGCAACTGTAGCGGGTTCGCCCATCTGCCTCCTCTGAACCGGCCGCCCGCGTATTTCAGGTTGGTCTATAGTATCTCTTAACCTCTCTATAGCACTCTCTCGCGGCCCGGCGGGTCTCCCCGGCTGCGGCCCAAGGATCTGAAGCGGGCCCGGAGGGATTTGAACCCTCGATCTCTGGTCGGAATCTCCAGCTTCGCAGGCTCGCGCGCCATCTGCTTGACGCCCTGATCCGTGCTAGGCTACGGGCCCGGGCGGCGGTCGACGCGGCCGGCTTATATGCTAAAGTCCCGCTTGACCCGGTTCAGCACCGACACCAGCATCGGCTTCGTCAGCTTGCCCGTGTTCGTGTTCCTCGGGCTGGGGTGGTAGCTCGCGTAGAGGGTCGGTCTGCCCGCCAGGCGATAGGACGCGCCGTGGCGGAACTCGAGTCCCCTGACTTCGCCGCCCTCCCTGCCCAGGTAACCGAGGAACGCCTTGAACGCGTAGGACCCCAGCGCCAGGACGGCCCTGAGGTTCGGCAGGAGCGCCATCTCCGCGTCGAGGAAGGGGGCGCAGTTCCTGAACTCTCCTGGGAGGGGCTTGTCTCCCGGGGGGACGCACTTGACGACGGCGGTGACGAAGCAGTCGGTGTACTCGAGCCCGTCCTGCCTCGACTCGGAGGTGGCCTGGTTGGCGAACCCCGCCGAGTGGAGGGCGGACACGAGGAACCTGCTCGATGCGTCCCCGGTGAAGATGCGTCCGGTCCGATTCGCCCCGCTCCTGGCCGGCGCGAGCCCGAGTATGAGCAGCCGCCCGCCGAGGTCGCCGAACCCGGGGACCGGCCTCCTCCAGTATTCCTGGTCGATGTACGCCCTGGTGGGGGGGACGTGCTCCCTGTATTCGACGAGGCGAGGGCACCGCCTGCAGGAGACGATGTCCGCCTTCAGCCGGTCGAACCTGGCGGAGCCGCTCAACTTCCGAGCGCGTCGAGGAGCAGCCTGCTGACCTCCGACTTCCCCGCGTCCACCACGTAGGGGCCGAGCCTGGGGCCCCTGTCAGACCCGAGCAGTATCAGATAGACCGTCGGGAAGAACTCCGCAGGCCTGAGGCCGTTCCCCTTCGCGGCGTCGAAGGCGGCGTTCTGCACCGAGTCGGCGTCGGTGGCGCGCTCCAGGGCG
>JAGWHE010000054.1 GCA_028866945.1 Nitrososphaerota archaeon | reverse complement strand
TACCTCCCTTATGCAAGGTGAACAATGGACTGTTTCAATCCTATGGAGCGTACGAACGCGGAGGGGAGGGTAGGGCGAAGGTGAAGGGGCGCGGGCATATATACTGAGGCGGGCAGGGCGTTTACGGATGCCCGAGACGTGGATTGGCGTACTCGTGATGTCGAGGCTGAACAGACCGTTCATGAGAGAGTCGCGGGCAGAGCTGCAACGGGGCGGGGTCAAGTCCAGGGTCAGGTACGGCAGGTTCAAGTTCAGGAACGGCACGCATGAACAAGGCTGGATGCTGCAGGTGCCCATGGGCGAGGGTGCCAAGGCACCCCGCATCCTCAAGATTGACTAGGCCATGATCATAGCCTTCTCCGTGACGACCCCAGCATTCATTGCGGGCCGCAAGCACCGCACCCGCCGGACTTGGAAGGACGCGCACGCCGCCAGGGTGCAGAGGGTCATAGATGCCAAGGGCACGCTCGATGCCTGGGACTTCTCCCCGAGGGTGGGGCCTATGCGGGTGGCGAGGGGCCTTTCCAAGCCGAAGAAGGTGGGGCTGCTCAGGCCACTTTCGCTTGTCAGGGAGGACATCTCGACCATGCAGGACGGGGACTTCGAGCTTGAGGGCTTCAAGTATCTCCAAGAACAGGGCCTGACGATCTTCGGCAAGGAGCCTTGGCGGGCGTTCCTAGACTGGCGAAGTGATGGGGGCGAGTATTGGGTGCTGGACTTCCTGCCAATCGTAGACGGCGGACCGGAACACGCTCAAGGCCATGCAGGCACGGCGTTCCGGCCCCCCCGCCCCCGCAACGGTAGTGTTCCCCCAGACCAGATTTAAGCGTTCCGCGTTCCCCGTTCAAAGCGCATGAGAGGGGCGTGCAAGCGGAAATTGCATCGGTGCAAGTCTGGCTTGCTTGGGAACTCGGAAGGCGCGGGCATATATACTCGGAAAGTATAGGCGTTTCCCGTGGACGGCGACCCTAGCGGTTCAAGTACCCAAGCGACGGCTCCTGTTCCCCAGAGGGACGAGGTGCCGGTTCCCCCGTTCCCCGACCTAAAGTCGTTCATGGCCGCGGCCCACAAGGCGGGGTTCTTGGGGTTCCTTAATCATACGATGGTCGCGGCATCGTTCAAGGTAAGAAAGCAAACGGTAATCGAGATGAAGGAGGCAGAGGCTTCAAGGACCGTCCCCGCGAGTGTTCCGGCATCCAAGGGCGGGAACGATGGCGAGCCCGAGGGGGAACTCGCGCGCGTTCTCGGTAGCTTGGACGAGACGCTCCAAGCCCTCCCCGACATGCTTCGTGCTTACCTCAGGTCGGACGCCCCGCAACCCCAGGCTCAGTCGCCTGTGGCGTCTCAGGCTTCCAGCGTCCCCGGTCCCAAGAGGATAAGGAGGAATGGCGGGTGGGGGGTCGCGTTCGTCGGTGCCGTAGCCGCCGCTTATTCGGTGCTCGTCGTTCCAGACCTGTACGGAGTGGTCGGCGGGGGTATCGTCGCGCTCCTGGGGGCAGCGGCGGCCACTATGGGGGGAGGGGGACGCGTGCCGCAGAGCATCGACGCGCCGGAGGGGAGCGTTAGGTGATGGCGGAGAAAGAATACATCCAACTCGCATGTTGGCATTTTGCCAGGGAGGACCTTTTGGAGCAAAGGGGTCACCTCTGGGGCATGGCTTACTGTCATATTTGCAGGCAACGCGTGGAGCCAATGAAAAGATGAAACGCCTCCTCTCCCTCGCCATCGCCGCCCTGCTGGTGGCTTCTTCCTTCCCGCTCCCCGCTTATTCTTCGGGAATAACCACGGTGACGGCTACGGTGAAAAGCTCGTCTTCCTTGGCCGCGGTGGCAGGCGCTACCGTCACCTACTTCAACGCGACCACTAGGCACAAAATCATATCGGGGGTGACCGACGCGTCGGGGACGTTCGCCACATTCATCAACTCCACCGGGGCCACCATAGTCACGGTCAACGCTACGGGGTTCAAGAACTGGCAGGCGCCGTTCTCCGTCCCCAAGAACGGGACCTCCTTCACCGCGAAAGTCATCCCCAACACCGTCCCCATCACGATTAACGCGGCCTCCACGCCATTCGCCATCGGCTCCGCGTCGGCCTACCTCGACGGCGCGCTGACCACGCTCCCTGCGACCGAGGCTTGGGTCATGGGTTCGACCCACAACGTGACCGCGCCGCTCTCTCTCCCCTACGGCTCGGGCAACTCCTCAAGGTGGGGGTTCGCCTCGTGGTCGGGCGGTGTCTCCACGGCTACGCGCAAGCTCTCCATCTCAGTGACCGGCGCCGAAACCCTGACGGAGAACTTCGGCCTGCAGTACGCCCTGACGGTACAATTCAACAAGACGAGGGGCTTGGTGTCGCCAACGACCGGATACCTGGCCTATGGGGCTTCGGTCTCGGTGTCCGCCTCCCCGGCGGCGGGCTGGCTGTTCGCCAACTGGACTCTCGATTCCGCCTTCGTTTCCACCGTCAACCCCCTCCCTCTCACCATGACGCAGCCTCACACCCTGCTGGCGACCTTCAAGCTCGCGTCCACCACCGTGGCCTTCCAAGTCTCGGGGCAGACGAGCGTGCCCGCGAAGGTCGACGGTAACGCCGTGACCTTCCCGCAGACCTACTCTTGGGCGCCGGGGTCGAAGCACACCGTGGTGATCTATGCCGACGTAGCTCTTGGGGCTGGGTCGCGGGCCGCGCTGACCACCCTGACCCTCGGAGGATCTACACTGGCCTTGGCGAACTTCACCATCACCGTGCCTAGTTCCCCCTCGACGTACGCGCTCGCCTACCAGACCGAATACTACCTAGGGGTGTCATCCTCGGATTCACACGCCGTCGTCGCAGGTTCGGGGTGGTACGCCAAAGGGAGCACAGTCCCCCTGACGGCCCCCGCCAAAGTGCTTCTGGCCGACGGCTCCGCGCTGATCCTCCAATCGTACTCCCTCGACGGGACGCTCGGCAACGGTGCCTCGCTTTCGGTCACGATGTCCGCGCCCCACGCGGTGGCCTGGAACTACGCACACTTCTTCAAGCTCTCGGTCGCGGGCATCGCCAATGACCAGAGCGACTTGGGGGCCTCGGCGTACTTCGTGGTGCAGCCCCCCACGGGGCAGCCCTTCCAGATGGCGAACCACAACTCTACCTTCCTGCCTTCGGCAGTCTACTCAATCCAGATGTTCTACGGGGGGGAGGTGGCGAACACGACGCGCCTTTCCCTCACGGCCAGCGTAAGCCTGCAGGTCGTGGTGAACAACTACGGGGTCGAGGGGCAGTTCAACTTCAAGGTCGTGGGCGGCTTCCTGACCTCCGCTTCCCTGTCCAGCACCACCCTGACCATCCAGGCGAACGGCAAGTCCGCGACCCTCAGGGTGTTCATCCCGCCCGGCGTCTACGCCCAGGACTTCTTCACGGTCACTGGGGTGACGAACTCGACCTTTGAGCAAGCCCAAAGGCTCCTCCTCGTCTCCATCTCCGGGGCCACCACAGTGGTGATAGGCACGCCGGCGGGGCAGGTGTTCAGCCTCTCGACGAGCACGAATTCAGGCTCCGGGGAAGTGGTGCAGGGCACCCTTGGCGGCCAAGTCGTCAGCCAGTTCTCGGCATTCTGCGGCACCTCACAGAACGACATAGGGGTGAACTTCCAGACGCCCACCTCGCAACTCGGCGTGGAGTCCGCGGTGCCCTTCGAATCCATCTTCGACCCCAACCACCAGTACTCCCTGACCTTCGGCTACTGCACGAACGGGGCGGTCTTGGTCGCCGTCCTCCCGTCGAGCCAGATGACGTTCGCCAAGGTCTTCCAGTCGCCTCAGTATGGGGCACTGGTGGAAATCTCGCCGATCAACGCGCCGACCACGAACCCCACCAACCCGCCGTTGACCATACTAAGGTCGACGGGCGCGGGGGACAACGTGTACGAGGTCGACATGCTGGGTGCCACCTTCGGCTCCTTCTTCTGGACGATAAGCTCGTGCGGTGCGTCCTCGTGCGCGGACCTGTACGTCTCCAACCTCAACAACGTGGTGGTGACCTCGGCCACAGCCACCGCATTCAACAAGACCATACTCGCTGTCCAGGACTCGCTGGGCGCCATAGCCTTCGCGTTCGTAAAGACCAGCTACGGCAGCGCGCAGGTAGTGATTTACGGCACCGCCCCGGTCACGATAAAGTCCCTCCCCTCGGGGAAGTTCGGTCCTCAACAGATAACATTCGAGCCGCTGGCGAACGCCAACCAGGCGGTCTCCTGCGCGAGCGGAACCTGCCACGAGGTGTCCGGGGTGATGGGAGGGTACGGGTCCGTGACCGTGAACTGGAAGGCCATTCCGACTGGGGGCTCGTTCAACGTCACGATCAACGGGGTCTTGGTGATGGTCAACGGGAACCAGTTGTGCGCGAAGCTCAGAAACACATCCTCGACGACCCAGCCCGGCATCGACCTGAACCAGTGCGTGGTAGGGGCGCCGAGCCAGGGGACCTCGGGCGACGGGTTCTTCAGCTTCACGCCCCAGCGGGACGGGCAGTACGTCGTCTGCGTGACTTCGAAGACCTTCGCGGGCACCTATCAGGGGTGCGCGCCGGCGGTCTACGCCGACCCCAACGGCACTCTCTCATCTGCCGAGGCCGGACTCGCGGTCGTGGGGGTGTTCGTGGGCATGGTGTTCATCGCTAGGAAGCGGAAGCGGCCCGGGGCGAGCGTGACGGCGATGGGGAAGGCGAGGTAGATGGGGAGAGTCACGCAGGAGGGAACAGATGTCAAGATACAGTTCGCCACGCAGGGGAAGTACGCCGTGCCCCTCCCCATCGGGGAGCACAAGTTCACTGTCAAGGGGCAGATCGCCACCGTGGTGGCCTGGGATTCGGAGATGTACGAGACCGTGAAGGAGAAGCTGAAGGAGAAGAT
>JAGWHE010000016.1 GCA_028866945.1 Nitrososphaerota archaeon | reverse complement strand
CAGCTCAGCATCAGGGGCGAAGGGTACGGTAAGATTGACTCGGGGGAAATCGTTAAGATATCACCAACGAAGGTGCCAAGACTAATCGGGAAGAGAGGATCGATGATCAACCTAATCAGTGAAAAGACGGGCTGCGACATCAGAGTGGGCCAGAACGGGGCGGTCGTGATCAACGGCACCCCCGAAGGCGTGGTCAGGGCGGCGAAGGCGGTCAAGATCGTGGAAGAGGAGACCCACGCGGCCGACCTGATGGCACGAGTGGACGCATATCTGGGAGGGACCCAAGTTGGGTGAAGGTAAGACCAAGCTCATCGACGAGGCAGGCAGAAGGCGGGACGGCAGGAAGTGGGACGAGTTGAGGCCCATCAGCATACAGGTGGGGCTGATGAAGAACGCCGACGGCTCGGCTTACATCGAATGGGGGAAGAACAAGATAATGGCGGCGGTGTACGGCCCGAAGGAGGTGCACCCGAAGCACCAGGTGCTCGCCGACAGGGCCCTTCTTAGGTGCCGGTACCACATGGCGCCGTTCTCGGTAGACGAAAGGAAGAACCCGGCCCCGTCGAGGAGGGAGATCGAGATATCGAAAGTCATCAGGGAGGCGCTTCAGCCGGCGGTCATCGTCGAGGACTACCCAAGGACGGCCATTGAGGTCTGGGTCGAAGTGCTCCAGTCGGACGGCGGGTCCAGGGTTGCAGGCATAACCGCGGCCTCGCTTGCGCTGGCAGACGCCGGCATCAACATGAGGGACCTGGTTGTCGGATGCTCGTGTGGTATCGTGAACGACCAGGTAGTCGCAGACCTCGACGACACAGAGGACAAGGAAGGGAGCGGAGACATGCCGGTGGCGATAATGCCCACCCTCGGCAAGGTGACGCTGCTGCAGGTAGACGGGATCTACACCAGGGAGCAGTTCCAGAAGGCCTTCGAGCTGGCCATCGAGAAGGGGAAGCAGGTCAACGCGATGCAGCGGGCCGCGCTCAACAGCAGGTTCTTCGGCGGCGAAGCGACGACGTCGGAAGTTGAGGAGGCTGCCGAGTAGATGTCGATGAAGAAGAACTACGTCATGGAGACCATCCGCAAGGCGCAGATGGTGCAGATGCTGGCGGTTGGAAAGCGCATGGACGACCGCGGCCTCGACCAGCACAGGGAGCTGAAGATAGAGACAGGAGTCATCCCAAAGGCGAACGGGTCCGCCAGGGTGTTCCTGGGGAACACCCAGGTCATCGCGGGGGTCAAGATCGCCACCGGGATACCGTTCCCGGACACGCCTGACAAGGGGATCCTGATGGTCAACGCCGAGATACTCCCACTGTCGTCGCCCTACGCAGAGCCGGGGCCCCCCAGCGAGGATGCCATAGAGCTGGCCAGGGTGGTGGACAGGGGGATACGCGAGTCCAAGATGGTCGACCTGGGGAAGCTCAACCTTGTGAGCGGCAAGACGGTCATCGCCGTGTTCGTCGACTGCAACATCATGAACGTCGATGGGAACCTCTTCGACGCGACGAGCTACGCGGTCGTCGCCGCGCTCAGGACCGCGACCATGAAGAAGTACGTGGTCAAGGACGACAAGGCTGTGGCCACCGACCAGATGGTGCCAGTCCCTGTCGAGAAGACCCCGGTCTCTGTGACCTTCGCCAGGATCGGCGACAGGGTGGTGGTCGACCCCAACACCGAGGAAGAGGCATCCATGGACATGCGGATTACCATCACCACCGAGGACGGCGGCAACGTCTGTGCCTCCCAGAAGGGAGAGGCAGACAGCATAACCCCCGCCCAGGTGCTCCAGGCCGTGGACACGTCCATCAGGCTCGGGAAGGAGATCCGAGCCAAGATCACAGAGGCGACGAAGTAGTGCCGAAGGCCAGAGAGAACATAAAGGGCCTGGGCGCGAAGTACGGCGGGACGCTGAGGAAGAGGTATGCCAGAGTCTTCCGCACGCTCAAGGCGGCCAGGGAGTGCCCTTCGTGCTCGAGCATGAGGCTGAGCCGGACGTCATCCGGGATCTGGAAGTGCAAGTCATGCGGCTACACCGTGGCCGGCGGCGCCTTTGACCTCGCCCAGGCGAAGGCAAGATAGACCCCTAGAGTCCGTGGCGCTGAAGATAGTCTTCAGGGCGGACAAGGACCTGAGAGCCAAGATCAAAGAGGCCATTCCGTCCGCGACCTTCCGCCGGGGGAATTGCGAGGTAAGAATCGAAGGGGAGCACCCCGGAGAGGTCGCCGACAGGGCGAAGGCGGTCCTTGAAACGATAAGGACGGCCACCTGAAACTCGAAAGGCTTTAAGTAGAGACCAAGGTCGCGAATTCTAAGATTGAGCCAGCCGGAACTTCCGCCTCTTCTTAGGGAACAACTCGCGAGGTACGACCAGGCCCAGCAGAACTTGCAGGCCGTGCTCGCGCAGAAGCAGCAGGTGGAGCTGGAGCTGAGCGAGACGGAGAAGGCGCTAGAGGAGCTGGTCAAGGCTTCTGACTCGGAGGCGGTCTACAAGTTCGCAGGGAACCTCCTCGTCAGGGTGAAGAAGGAGGAGGTCGTGAAAGAGCTCAACGAGAAGAAGGAGCTCTCCAACACGAGGAAGATGGTCCTGGCGAAGCAGGAGTCGAGGTTCAGGGAAAGCCTCAAGGACCTGCAGACCAAGATCGACGAGTCTGTGAAGAGCAGGCCGCAGCCGGCTCAGCCGCCCGGTGACGCGTGACCCGTGGCCGCCCTTGGCCAATGAATCGGACCTGAAAGCATTCCCGTTCTTGGAGACCGAACACCTCGGCAGGGCGGCGGTGATCTGCCACAGGAACGCGGATGCAGACGCCTACCTCTCGGCCTACGCCCTTTCGACGCTGTTCAGGGCGCTGGCGCCGGAATGCGAGGTTGAGATAATCACCCCGGGGGGGATGACCACCCTCACCACGAAACTGAGTGCGAAGTTCCCCCACAACATCGCGATCGGCGAGACCGTCAAAGACTACGATGTCTACGTCGCAGTCGATGTGGGAGATGAAGAGCTGCTGAACGAATGGAAGGACAAGCTCGCCAGCGCGGGCGGTGTCAAGATCCTGGTGGACCATCACCCCCTCAGGAACTCGGGGCTGTACGACAGGGTGCTGGTGGACGAGTCGGCCACCTCCGCGGCAGAGGTCGTATACTCGCTCTTCGAGGCCAAGGGGGTCAAACCGGACAGCCTGACCTCCCAGGCGCTACTGGAGGCGATCCTCTTCGACTCCGCGCACCTCGCCATCGCGGGAGAAGGGGGGCTGAGGGCGGCTGTCAGCCTCATCGGGCTCGGCGCAGACCTGGCGTCGGCGAGGAAGGACCTGAGGGGCGAACCGGACTTCGGAGAGGTGATGGCGAAGCTGAAGGGGGCGCAGAGGATCAAGGTCTACAGGGCAGGGAGGTGGGTGGTGGCCACCAGCCTCGTCGGGTCCTTCCAGGCCCACGTCGCCAGGTCCCTGGTGTACCTCGGGGGAGACCTGGCCCTCGTCGCCGGAGAGACCGAGGGCGAGACGAGGGTGAGCCTCAGGGCGACCCAACGCTTCATGGACTCTGCCGGGGTCAAGCTCGGGACCCAGGTGGCGGAAGAGATGGCCAGGAGGCTCGGGGGGCACGGCGGGGGTCACTCGACCGCCGCTTCGTTTTCGACGCCTGCGGGCGAAGAGGAGGCTATGTCCGCGACCCTGAAGAGGGTCGAAGAGCTGCTGGGCGAACTGAAGAAGATCGACTAAAAGTAGCGGCGCGAAGCCCCGCTCTTGAGGAAGCCCTCGAAAGACAGCTTGAACCACGGAGTGTAGGAGTCAGGATGCGCCCGGAGGTCACCCGCCACCTCGGGGACGCGAGCCCACTTCACCGCCATCATCTCGTCGTGGTTGGGGGTGACATTGCCGTCGAAGTCGCCCACGAGGACGCGGCAGAACTCGTTCTCCGCGTTCGCCCCCTGGGGGGCGAAGTAGACGAAGGAGTGGACGTCGGACAAGGGGCCTACCTTTGCGCCGAGCTCCTCCAAGGCCCTGCGCGAAGCCGCCTGCTGGTACGTCTCGCCCGGATAGACGTGGCTGGTGAATGAGACGTCCCAGGCTCTCGGCCAAAGAAGCTTCTTTGAGCTCCGCTGCTGCAGCAGCATCCTGCCGTTGTGAAAGATGAAGGCGGTGTATGCCCTGTGGCGCTTTCCTTTTCCCGCGTGGCAGTTCTCGCGAGTATCCGTGCCGATCTGGTTGTCGTTGTCGTCCACCAGAATCAGTATCTCCTGCTTGGCCAAGCCAGGGGCCGTCACGCCGGGCATTCTAGATAAGGCAATCGCCCTTTTTATCGTGCCCCGGCCGGCGCAGTCAGGTTGAGGCTGACTGTCACGGGGAGGGTGTTCAGCGGGATGGGGAAGGGGAGGTACTACGTGGGACACCCCGAGTATCAGAAGAGGTTCAGGGAGTGCCTGGGGTACATCCCGTACCCAGGGACGCTGAATCTCAAGCTGGAAGAGGAGGGGATGGTCCGGCAGCTGAAGGAGCTTAGGTCGAGCGACGGCACGAAGGTCGGCGGGTTCGCCCTGGGGGGAGAGTCGTTCAGCTCTCTGGCCTGCTTCGACGGCGAGCTTAGGGGGGAGCGGGTGACGCTGCTATTCATCGATGTGACGTTCTACAACGACACGGTGGCAGAGCTGATCTCGCCGACGTATCTCAGAGGGAAGCTCGGCCTCAAAGACGGGGAGCTCGTCTCGTTCACCGTCGACGCGCCCAACCTTCGCCCAGATAGACGGTGACCGAGCACTCGTCGCCGTCCTTCAGGGCAAGGGCCCGCCTGACGTTCACCGGACTGATCACTTCCAGCACCGAACTGTCATAGTGCGTCCTTTCGATGGCGAGTGCGGCGCCCGGGAGCCTGGCCGCGACCTTCGCCCTGAAGCACTTGACCGGCCCGAACGACCTCTTCGAGTCGCTGAACCCGGGGATCTCGATGCCTTTCATCAGGTCGAGCCTCCGGCGCTGGTCTATCATCGCCTGGCTCGTCAGCCTCAGATTGAGGGTCCCGGGGAATGGTTTGAACCCCAGAGCCCCTGAGAAGCCCCCCGAATACCCCTCGAGGGAGACGTAGTAGCCGCCCTCCTTCATCCCGGTGAAGAGGGTGCCCCTGAAGGCGAGGGCGCTCCTGCCCTTCTCGAGGTTGGCCGCTGCGTCGGCCATGAAGGCTTCCACCAGATCGAGGCCGGCGTCTGTCAGCCTCACCGCAAGTCCCCGCCCCGACTGGGCCCTCTCGACCAGGCCGGCGGCCTGGAGCCCCCTGAGCCTGAGGGACGCGGCCTGCTGGCTGACTCCGAGCGAGTCCCCGAGCCTGCCCGACGACACCACCGAAAACGACCGGACGGCCCCCAGCCTGACCAGATGCAGGAGGGTCGTCAGCATCTCGGCGCTCGGCTTCGACTTCGCCATCTACAAGTAACCTGGTAGCTACCAAAGCGTTAAAAGAATACCGGGGTCGGCGGTTTCATGAGAAGAACGAGGTGGGTGAGCCTTGTGGCGCTCTTCACTGCCCTCGCTGTGGTCCTGAACGGGCCGTCAATCCCCGCGCCGTACGCTGGGTTCCTTCTCTACGGCGTCTGGGAGGTGCCAGTGCTGGTCGCGATGCTGTACCTGGGCTTCGGTGGAGGGGTCGCGGTCGCGGCTCTGAACGGGCTGGCCCTCGAGTTCATCAACCCGGGAGGCTTGCCGACGGGGCCGATCTACAACCTGATCGCCGAAGTCTCAATGTTCGCCGGGGTCCTGGCTGCGGAGCGCCTTGCCCGGGGGCGGAGCACCGCGCTCCTGGTCGTCTCCGCGACGGCCCTTGGGGCCTTCGCGCGGACTGCGGTGATGACCGTGGTCAACGGGCTCGTCCTGGCGCAGCCGTATCCGATAGGGTTCGGGAGCTTCGGTGTGACCCAGGCCGAGGTGCCCGGGCTCCTAGTCCTGATCGCCGTATTCAACGCCACCGTGGCGCTCTATGTCGTCCCGGCGGCGTATGGCATCAGACGGGCGGTCGTGGCCAGGTCCGGAGCCATTGCCAGCCCAGGGGAGAGCCGGGCGTCCTGAGACCGGAGGGTGGTTGAAGCTGACGAACATCCTGGACATCGAGGGGTTGACCTTCCGCTACCCCGAGGCCCCGAAGGAGGCTGTGTCGCACTTCGACCTCCATGTCCCCGAGGGGGAGATCGTCGTCCTGGCGGGTCCTTCCGGGTGCGGCAAGAGCACCCTCCTGAGGACAGTCAACGGCCTGATCCCCCACATGTACAGCGGAGACTACTCCGGTGAGGTGAAGGTCGCCGGTGCGAGCGTGAAGGGCACCGACATGCGCGACCTCTCCCAGAGGGTCGGGTTCCTGTTCCAAAACCCAGAGAACCAGATATTCATGTTCACGGTCGAGAGGGACGTCGCCTTCGGACTCGAGAACATCGGAGTCCCGAGGGAGGAGATGCGCGGCCGGGTGGACGAGGCGCTCCGGCTGCTGGGCATCGCCAGCCTTGCTCAGAGGGCCCCGCACGAGCTCTCCGACGGCCAGAAGCAGAGAGTCGCGTTGGCGGGAGTCCTTGCGATGAGGCCGAGGCTGGTCATACTCGACGAGCCCACGTCACTGCTCGACCCCAAGACCGCCGGGGACCTGGTCGCCCTCGTCGCAGGGCTGAGGAAGGAGCTGGGGACGACGTTCGTCGTGGTCGAGCACCGCATAGACCTGCTCGTGAAAGTCGCGGACAGGCTCGTGGTGATGAGCGAGGGGAAGAAGGTCCTCGAGGGGACTCCCAGGGACGTCCTGTTCGGGGAAGAGGCGGAGAGCTACGGGGTCGCCACGCCTTCGGTGACGAAGCTGCAGAAGATGCTGGCCCACGATGGGCTCGCCACGGGCGGGGCGCTGCTGAGCCCGGCGGAGCTCGCAAGAGAGCTGGAGGAGAGGCAGAGATGATCGAGTTCCAGGACGTGACCTTCGTGCACCAGAACGGGGTGAAAGCCCTCGATGGGGTCACCCTGAAGATCGAATCCGGCGAGACCGTCGCGCTCGTCGGCGAAAACGGCGCTGGGAAGACGACGCTGGTCAAGCACGTGACCGGGCTGCTGAAGCCAGCTTCCGGCAGGGTCCTGGTGGACGGCCAGGACACGAAGGCGACGAGCACCGCCCGACTCTCGAGGAAGGTAGGTGTCGCGTTCCAGAACCCTGACCACCAGCTCTTCTCTGAGAGCGTGGAAGAGGAGATGTCCTTCGCGCTCAGGAACTTCGGCTTCCCGCCGGAAGTGGTCCGGAACCGGGTCGCCTGGGGCCTCGAGCTCTTCGGACTAGAGGAGTACAGGAAGTCGTCTCCGCTCGTCCTGAGCGGCGGGGAGAAGAAGAGGCTGACCCTCGCCTGCATACTCGCCTGGGACCCCGACGTAGTGATTCTCGACGAGCCGACGGTGGGGCAGGACTCGCTGCAGAAGGAAAGGCTCGCCGGGACCATCAAGTTGCTGAAGTCAGCCGAGAAGACGGTCGTCGTTGTGTCTCACGACATCGAGTTCCTCTGGCCCATACAGCCCAGGGTCGTGGTGATGAAGGCGGGGAAGGTCGTTGGCGACGGGCCGGCGCCGAGGATCATGCAGGATGAGGCGCTGCTCGCTTCTGCCAGGGTGGCCCAGCCCCAGCTCGTGGAGTTCCACAGGTCCCTCAGCTCGAAGCCTCTGGAGCCATTCGCGGACGCACTCGAAGCGAGGCGCTGGGTGGAGGGGGCGTTCAGACCATGATGTGGCTGAGCGGCGGGTTCGTCTTCAGGCGGGGGGACTCGGTGTACCACAGGCTGGACCCCAGGGTGAAGCTTCTGATCTCCGCGCTCATGTTCGTCACGACGCTCCTTGTCAGGTCGGTCTACGAGCTTCTCATTGTGATCGCCTTCATGGTCGCCGTGGCGGCGGTGGCGACGGTCCTTCGTAGGGTAGGCCGCACGATGGCGCTCACCGCGTCGTTCTCCGCCATCATCTTCCTCATCAACCTCGCCTTTACCAGAAACCTCGAGTCATCCTTCTTGTATGCGATCAGGTTCGTAGCCATCGTCGTGTCGACCAGCCTCTTCTTCATCACCACGTCACCCGACGAGCTGGAGCAGGTGATGAAGACGTTCAGGCTCCCGAGGGACGTGGTGTTCGCCTTCGTGACCGCCGTGAGGTTCATCCCGGTGATGATGCTGGACACCATCCAGATAATGGACGCCCAGAAGTCGAGGGGGCTCGAGCTGGAGAAGGGGAATGTCTTCCGGCGGGTCAGGAACATGATCCCCGTCCTGATCCCCCTGGTCGTGAATTCGGTGGTCAGGAGCGGGGAGCTTGCGGAGGCCATGGAGTCCAGGGCCTATGGGGCCGTGCCGAGGCCCACGTCCCTCGTTCAATACAGGGCGAGCTTCAGGGACAGGGCGGTGGCGGTCGCGGCGGTCGCCATCTTCGCCGTCGCCGCTTACTCCTTTTATTACGTCCTCCCCGTCCAGTTTCCGTGATACCTGCCCGCGTGGTGGCCGATGAGCGGGAGAGGGCGAGCGGAGTCCCCGACGAGCTCTCCAGGCTCAATGTGCGGGTCTACTTCAGCCGGCTGCCGGTGGCAGACTATGTCCTGAACCCCGAGATCGCAGTCGAGAGGAAGTCCGTCAGAGACCTTGTCTCCTCCGTCTATGACTCCCGCATCTTCTATCAGGCCGCGAAGATCTCCGCCGCCTACGCCAAGCCGTTCCTGCTCGTCGAGGGGGACTCCAAGGAGGTCGAGTCGCTCGCCAAGAACCTGAAGTCATACTATGGGGCCATAGCCAACGTCACCATGGCCTACGGCCTGAGAGTGCTATACACCGCGAACCCAAAGGAGACGGCCGTGACAATCGCAGAGCTCCTGGCCCACGCGAGGGCGAAGCCGCTTGCCAGGATGCCATCGGAGCTCCCGCCGAAGGCGAAGAGTGTGCCGCAGCAGCAGCTCTACCTGGTGTCGTCTCTCCCCGGGGTGGGGAGGAGGCTCGCCGAGCGGCTGCTATCCAAGTACGGCTCCCCCAGGAGGGTGATGAGCCTGACGGCAGGAGAGCTGGCCCTGACCCAGGGTATCGGGTGGAAGAGGGCAGAGAAGATCAAAGAGGTCATGGACGCCAAGTTCGCCAAATACCAGGAGAAGTCCCCTCAGGCGAGGCTCGAGGCGGATTGAGGGTCGCAATCCTCGGCGGGACCGGGGCCATGGGGACAGGGCTGGCAAAGCACCTTTCGAAGAAGAACGAAGTAATCATCGGGTCCAGGGACGAGCGCAGGGCCGGCGACGCCGCCAGTAGGATTGAGGGGGCCGTGGGAATGGGCTACGAGGCTGCCTCGAGGGCGGCAGAGCTGGCGGTGTTCGCCGTCCCCTACTCGGCCATCGGGGAAGCGGCTCGGCTCTCGGGGGCCCTGTCGGGGAAGGTTGCCGTTTCCATGGTCAACCCCCTGAAGGCGGAGGGAGGCCTGCTGAAGTTCGCCCTGGCCGAAGGGTCGGCGGCCCAGGAGCTGGCGGCGGCGCTCCCGGAGTCCAAGGTGGCGACGGCCTTCAACCACATATCGTCACTCTTCTTTGAAAGGGAGACCATGGTCCCCATGGACGTGCTTGTGGCCGCGGACGCGAGAGGGACGTATGAGGAGGTCGCTGCGCTGGTGACCAGCATCCCTAACCTCCGCCCCTTGTACGCCGGGCCACTCTCCGAAGCCCGCACCATAGAGATGATCACGCCGCTGCTGCTCAATCTGGCGAAGATGAACAAGACCGGGAGCCTTGCGATGAAGTTCGCCACTACGAGGGACCCGGCCAGATGAAGTTCGGCTACATCCTCCCCAACTATGGAGACAAGATCGCCCCGCAGGAGCTTCTTCAGATCTCCGCCGTCTGCGAGGAGGGAGGCTTCGACTCCGTCTGGGCGACGGACCACATCATAATGCCCTCGGAGCTGAAGGAGCCCTACGGCCAGCTGATCGAGCCCCTCACCCTGCTCTCCTACATAGCGTCCCGCTGCGAGAAGCTGAAGGTCGGCACCTCGTGCGTGGTCCTTCCCCAGCGAGACCCGATACTCGTTGCCAAACAGGCGGCAGCTTTGGACGTCCTCTCCGGGGGAAGGGTAGTCCTCGGCTTCGGCGCCGGGTGGGCTGAGAAGGAGTTCGGGTTCCTGAACGCCGACTTCCGGAGGAGAGGGAAGATAATGGACGAGAGCATAGCGCTGATGCGCAAGCTCTGGAGGGACGAAGTGATCGACTTCGACGGGGACCGCTTCCATGTGAAGGATGCGCTCTTCCTCCCCAAGCCGGTCAATGGCGACATCCCGGTGTGGATAGGCGGGAACGGGCCCACCTCAGTCAGGAGGGCTGTGAGCCTCGGGGATGGGTGGCACCCTGTCGGCCCTGACCTGGAGGGGTTCGCGGCGGGTGCTTCTAAGATCAGGGGAGCGAAGAGGAAGGTGACGCTCTCAGTGAGGATGACGACGGATGTGAGGAAGAAGAGAGAGGCGTACATGGGGGCGAACAACGAGAAGCGGGTCGCCGTGTCAGGTACGGCCGCCGAGATACGGAAGCAGATTGACGCCTACGCCGAGGCGGGGCTCGAATACTACTGCGCCTCGATCAACCACCCCGCGGCTTCGGAGATAATCGCCGACCTGCGCAGGTTCTCGTCTGAAGTGGTCCGGTCCTACGCCTAGGGACTTCCGTAGAACGTCAGCCCGTCCCGCCACCCCGTGTAAAGCATCGGCCTGTACCTATTGAAGTCCCAGGAGTTGGAGAACGCGTCAGACGCCCGGGCTGCGACGACTTCGCCGACCAGGACGAGATGGTCCCCGAATCTCGGGGTCGCGGCGAGCCTGCACTCGATGGTCGCCAGCGCGTCCTTCAGCACTGGGACCTTCCACCTCCTCCCAATGGAGTGGGGGAGCCCCGCCTCTGAGAGCTTGTCCTTGATCTTGGCCCCGCTAGCGCTCGCGAGCTTGGCCATGGCGTCCGATTGGGACCTGTCGAGGACCGACAGGGAGAAGGCCCGCGCTTTCAGGGCGAGGGTGCACGTGAATCCTGTCGGCATGCACCCCACGCCGACCATGGGGGGCTTTTCGGAGACCGAGAGGTATGACACTACGGGCATGGCCGAGACGCGCCCTCGGTGCTGGGCTGCCATTACGAGGGGTACCTGCGGGTAGAAGAGCCGGTGGATGAGGGAGGAGTCCACTCTCAACGGTGCCAGGAAGCCCGTCCCGATAGTTAAGGAGTGTCAGGCGACGGCGAAGTTCGTGGTGACAACGTCCCCCCACTCGTCCGCGATGACTGCGGTGTAGGTTCCGGGGGCGAGCTGACCGGTGGAGAGGGAGAAGCTCGACTGCAGGACCCAATACTGGGGAACCCCGTTCAGGTCAACGAGCGCCCTCGAGGAGCGGGGGCCGAGGAGGAAGTAGCCGGGGGTCGCCGCCTGCACCGGGCACTGTACCAGGGGCTGCGGTATCGGGGTCAGCGTCCCGAAGGTGACGTTGTCCTCGGTGAAATGCCCGGCCATGATCCCCAGGCCGAGGGGCCAACCGGAAGTGCATATCCTGGTCCAGAGGCCCGCAGGCCCGATCCCCCACCTGTCCGAGGCGGTGATGTTGTTGATCGAACTCGATGAGCTGTTCATCCACCCGGCGACCGAGATGCCGCCGCCGAGGGGAACCGAGGTGGAGTTGATTGTGAGGTGGAGCGAGAACCCGAAGGCGGAGTCGTAGGACACGGACGGCTGGAAGGTGTTGGCAGCCGGGAAGACGTATGGGGACACGGCCAGGGAGACGAAGACCGCCATCACAATCGCGGCCAGGACCAGGGACATGTTCCTCACGCTCTTCTTGTAAGCGACATCGTCGGGGTCCAACTGCCTCAGTCGACGGCGGCCCGCTCTTAACCCTAGTCGGAGGGGCTACTTCGAAAGGAGCCTGCTGCGGAGCCTGGAGTTGATGGCGAGGTGCTCGAGGGCCCTCGTGAGGCTCGAACCCCCCTGCTTTCGGCGCCGCCCCGAGAGGAATCGTTTGACCTCCGTCTCCCGCGTAACGCCGCAGATAGGGATGACCCGCCCCATGTACAGGTAGAATTGCTGGGACCCGGCATACAGATCCCTGATCGCGTCGTAGTTCTTGGTGAGCCACTCCCAATATGCCTCTCGGGCGCCGGTGTTGAGGGCGGCGTAGGCCATCGGATAGGCGGAGTCGGACCTGCTCACCTCGCCGCTGATCCCCAGGGCCAGGGTCTCCGCCACCAGCGCCGGCTCGTTGAAGGAGCAGAGGGCGCCCCAGATCTTCGCCCTGTCGACCTCTCCCTGGAGGGTTCTCACCATCTCGACGAGCCTGGGGTGAGCTCGTCTGCCGTTGGTGCGGGCGTAGGCGATCGCTACCGCGCCCCTGAGGTCGGGATTAACATCGAAGTAACGCTCGAACCTCTGGGCAAGCCTGGCGGCGTAGGCGTCGTCGAGGTGGGCATAGAGCGAGGTGAGGGCTTCGCGCGTCGCTCCGACGTACACTGGTTCGCCTGGCCGGGGGTCTTCTCCTATCATCTGCAGAAGTGGAGGGAAGAACTTCGGGTAGACCTCCTGAAGCCTGGGAGAGTCCCAGGCGATGGAAGCCAGGGTCCGGAGCTGGCCGGCGGCCGTCTCGACGGTCATGGAGTCAGGGGTACCTCCGCAGAGCCCGACGAACCTCAGGTAGAGGTCGGGGTCGGCCTCGCCCGCCTGGATCAAGAGGAAGAGGTCGTTCATGATGCCCGCCCTGTCGTGGGGGTCGAGCCGGCTGAACCTCTTCGCCAGGGCGTCGTACCCGCTCTGGTCGTACATGGTGAGGTGGAACGCGCCTCTGCCGGCGTTCAACAGGAGGTCAGACCCGTCCTCGACGTCGACCCTCGCCGACTTCTTGTCGAGGAAGACCTTCTTGGCCTTCCCGCCGGAGAGTATCGTTGTAGGGATCGGCCAGGGCCGTGCCGGGACGCTCCCTGTGACGAGGAACCGGCGCTGAGTGAGGGTCACCCTGTTCCCCTTCGAGGCCACCCTGACCACCGGGAACCCCGGCCTGGTGAGCCATTCTCTTGCAACCCTATCCACAGGGAGCTTGGAAGCCGCCCCCAGGGACCTCCACAGGTCGTGCCCCGAGGCGTTTGAGAAGCTGAACTTCTTCAGGTAGTTAGAGACCCCCTTCCTGAAGTTGTCCTCCCCGACGTAGGACTCGAGCATGTGGAGCAGGCTCGCCCCCTTGTTGTAGCTGATGGCGTCGAAGTTGTGCATGGCGTCCTCGACCTTCGCCACGTGCGCCTGGACGGGATGAGTCGACCGAACTGCGTCTAGGTTCAGGGCTTCGAAGGTCTCGTCTCGGAGGAAGATCCCGGGCATGTCCCAGTCGGGCCTCAGCATCGCCGTCATCTTGTACCCTAGGAACGTTGCGAAGCTCTCGTTGAGCCACAGGTCGTCCCACCACTTCATCGTCACGAGGTCCCCGAACCACTGGTGGGCCACTTCGTGGACCATCGAGCTCGCCCCCCTGTTCCTCTGGCCGAAGGCGCTCGACTCGGTGACCAGGGCAAGGCTCTCCCTCGAAGAGATCGCCCCCCAGTTCTCCATGGCCCCCGTGTGGTATTCAGGGAGCGCCACGACGTGCAGCTTCTTGAGAGGATAGGGGACGCCGTAATACTCAGCGAAATCTCTGACGGACCCCGCCGCCATCTCCATGGCTAGGGCCGAGTTGCCTGACTGGCCGGGCCGCGTTGCGGTGATGACCTCGACTCCTCCTGACATGGCCCTGGTCTCCTCCATGTCTCCGATGGCGAAGAACAGGAGGTAGGTCGACATCCTCGGAGTCTCCTCGAACACGTGCCTTGCCTTCCCGCCCCCGATGTCTTGGACGCTCACCGCCGGGGTGTTGAAGATGACCTTGAGTTCGGCGTCCGTCGTGATCTGCACCCTGAAGACAGCCTTGTAGGCGGGCTCGTCGACGCAGGGGAAGACGGTCCTGGCCTCGGCCGGCTCCAGGTCGGTGGCCAGGATGTAGTCCTTGCCGTACCTTGATTTGTAGAGGCCGAAGATGACGTCGTCTGAGACCTGCTTAGTGAAGTCGACCTCGACGACGGACTCGGCCTTGGGGACGCCCTTCACCAGGAGTTTCCCCCGCCTTCCGTTCGTCCTGAAGCTGGCCCGCTCCCCGTTGACCTTGACCGATTCGACCTTCACCGTCGAGGAGTCCAGAGCGAAGGGTTTGGCGGCTCCCCGGACTGTGATCTTCTCGCGCCCTCGCATGAAGGTCTTCCTGAAGTCTACGTCGAGGTCGAGGTCGTAAGAAAGAATCTCCAGAGGCTCGTCGCCAGCCGAGGCTCCCCCTGGCCGTCTTAAAGGGATAGCCGGCTGGCCTATTCCCTGTCGATGAATTCTTCGGCCTTCGGGGGGTCCGGAGGGAGGCCCTTCCGCTTGCGTATCTCCGTCACCAGTCCCCACAGCATGTTCTGGGGGACGGCCTGCCAGGTCTTGAAGTGGGTGTTCCAGACTGCCTTGCCTGCAGTAGCGCCCCTCATCTTCTCGCTGAGGTCGAAGGTCTCCGAAGCGGGGATCTCCCCCTCGACTACTGTCATGACCTCCTTCTGGTCTATCCTGACGAGCTTGCCCCTCTTGGCGCTGATGACGCCGGTGACCGCGCCGATGAGCTCGGACGGGCCCTTCACCTCGATACCCAGGATGGGCTCCAGCAGGGTGGGGTTGGCCGAGAGCATGGCCCCCAGTATGGCGCGCCTGGAAGCAGGCATGAGCTGGGCGTAGGTCCTGTGGGCCGGGTCTTCGTGGGGGACGAAGTTGGTCAGGGCGACCTTGACCCCTCTCGTGAACTCGTACGCAAGCGGCCCGTTCTTCATGATGTCGTCGAAGCCGGCGCGGATGGAGTCCATGGACTCCTGGAGGAACTGGACCCCCTTGGTGACCTCGGTGAGGACGTTGCCCCGCTCGTCGACCGCCTGGAAGTTGCGGGCCTGGTCTGGGTCCCATCCATGGTCGCGCAGGGTCTTGATGACCGTCTTCGTCTCCACGTTCTCGCCGATGGTCCCGTTGCGGATGAGCTCGATGACCTCCGGTTCAAGCGGTTCCACTTCGACGAAGATCTTGTTGTGCCTGTTCGGCGACCTGGACATGATCGGGCCGGCGCGCGCGCGGATCGTCTCCCTGTAGTTGATTATGGGCGGGGACGTGATGATCTCGAGCCCGGCCTGCTGGATCTGGGTGGTGGCTATCTCAAGGTGGAGGACGCCCATGCCAGACATCAAGGTCTCCCCTGACTCTTGGTTAATCGTGACCACGAGGTTCGGGTCCTCGATGTTGAGGCGCCTCATGACCTCGACGAGCTTAGGGAGGTCCCTGGGGTGCTTCGCCTCGACCGCGACCGTGACCACCGGTTCGCTTACGTAGTGTATCGACTCGAAGGGCGCGACCCCCTTCTGACTGGAGATTGTCTCCCCGGACCTGATGTCGAGGCCTAGGAGCGCGGGTATGTTCCCCGCCGGGAGCGAGTCGACGATCTCCCTCTGGAAGCCCATGAATATCTGCACCGACTGTATCTTTCCTTCACGCTTGGAGTTGATGAGATAGATAGGGTCGCCGTTGCTGACGGCCCCTGAGAAGAGCCTGCCGGTGGCCACGAGCCCCGCGGCGGGGTCGACGACCACGTTGGTGACCATCATGACGGTCGGTCCGTGCTCGTCGCAGGCGAGTAGCGCCTTGCCGACGTCGCTCGTCAGGTCGCCCTGGGACCAGATCTTTGGGATGCGGTAGGCCTGGGCTACGTGAGGCGGAGGGTGATGCCTCACCACCATGCCGAGGAGAGCTTCATGGAGTGGGAGCTTCTTGCCAAGCTCCTCCAGGGTGGAGCTCTGGTACGCGTTGATGATGTCCTTGAAGGACATCCCTGCAGCCTTGGCCATGTCGAAGTTGAAGCCCCACTTGTCCTTCGAAGAGCCGAAGGCGACCTGGGCGTCCTGGACGGAGACCTTCCACTTCTGCTTGTATTCGGGCTCGGCGTAGGTCTCGACGAGGTGGTTGAAGTCTCTCACGATGCCGAAGAGCCACTCCTGCATCTTCTCCGGCGTCAGGCGGAGCTCCTTGATCAGACGGTCTATCTTGTTGATGTAGACTACTGGTCGGACCCTCTCCTCGAGGGCCTGGCGGGTGACCGTCTCTGTTTGGGTCATTATCCCCTCGACCGCGTCCACGACGACTATGGCACCGTCGACGGCTCGGAGGGACCGGGTCACCTTGCCTGTGAAGTCGATGTGCCCCGGCGTATCTATGAGATTGATGACGTACGGCTTCCCGTCCTTCTCGTAGTAGAGCGTGACGTTGGCAGCCTTGATGGTCATCTGGCGCTGCTGCTCCAACTCCATGTAATCGAGCGCCAGCGCCTGGCCTGCGACCGAAGGAGAAAGCATCCCCGTGGCAGCCAGGAGGCTGTCCGACGTGGTGGTCTTACCGTGGTCCACGTGGGCGATGATCCCGAGGTTGCGTATCTGCTCCCTGTTGTGGACGATCTTGAGTGCCTCTGCGGTAGTCTTGAAGCGCGGCATGACCTTTGACGACCCTTGAAACGACCCTTCGCAGTCAGGTTATGAACCTTTTCGTCATCCTCGGGCCGCATCAGCCATCGCCGGCGGCGGGAGGGCGCCGGAGGATCGGAGGGACAGGAAAGAGGTGGCCCTACATTCTGGGCTTCCTTTGGCCCAGTGCCTGCTTCACGCGGCTCTCCACCCAGGCTTCCATGATGTCACCGGGAGGGTCCTCGTGGGTAGTTCGTCCCCTCTTGGGCTCCTGTGCGTCGAGCCAGATCTCGGTGGTGTCCCTGGGGAGCTGCATCTTTTCCGTCCGCCGGGACTCTCTCATGTGCCAGACGAGCCCCCCGTTTCATTTCTCTTTCCGGCCAATCTCTACGGGCGGGTAGGGTCCGTTCGGGTGCGTCTCCTTGTACACCTGATCGAATGCCCTGGCCGCAGCGTCTCCCTGCTCCTTACTGTTTCCCGACATACCGACATCCAGTGGTTGTGGCCGCCGGTGGGTAATCAACGCTCTACCCGATTCTCAAAAGTGGGAAGGCGACCGGGTCTTCCGAAGCTGGATGGAGTACAGACTTGGTTGAGCCAATATGGGAAAGGGGAACTCCGGATCCCCCTGCTGTCGAGGTTCTACCGCCTGAGGTATGAGTAGACGGCGAGCGCCGCGCCCACCAGGGCGACGAGTCCGCCGCCGTAGATGAGCCAGATGTGGTCCATGCCCTCCCAGAACATGGAGGCGTTGTAGAAGTAGCCCAGGAGCCCCTCGGACATGAAGACTCCTGCTACGATGGCGACTGCGAGCCCCGTCACTACGCCGCTCGCGGTCCAGGCAGTGAACCTCCTGCTCGGCAGTCCTGTGGCTGTCATTTGGGAGCTATATTCTGGGGGGTGCCCATTAAGGGGGAAGCACGTTTGCCATCGATAGGAATCGGCTTCAATCCCACTAACGCCTTAGGTATCCACGCCTCGGGGCTGTCGTTTTACGGCCAGAGGGCTTCCGTTCTCACCGGTGAGAAGCGTGCTTCCGGCTAAGTTGCCCGGGGCGACCCGACGGAACAGTATGCGTAGAGGAGCCTTTGCGGGCTCGAGGCTACGCCGGCGGGACCTCGCCGCCCTGTACCTCTCAGCGACGCCTTCGGCCGCGCCCCCTCGGCCTCGGGGCGACCACGTCGAACAGTATCTTCCTCAGGTTGACGGTCACGCTCCTGGCGTAGAACCGGTCTTCGATGTTCAGGCTTCTCAGGTCGTAGTTCCCCTTGTCGCGCAGGTTGTACCTTTCGAAGGAGAGGCAGTCTGACAGGTATCCCTCGAGTCGGCCTATGTCGGGGTCGACGACGACGTCCTTCGCGATGGGCTGGGATTTCGATGCGAGGAGGAGGTCGTTCAGGGAGTCTACGGCGGCCTCGTAGTTCTTCCAGGCCTCTTCTACGAAGCGAGGGAAGATCCCGTTGGCGGCCAGCTTCGCCCTGAACGAGCCCGATGCGTCCTCAGAGTAGCTCTTCAGGAGGTGCGCCTTGATGTTGAGCTCGTTGGACCTGTCAAGGCCGTAGAGGAAGTTGCGGGCGACGGGCTCGAAGTCGGTCTTGTATGCGTGGTTGAGGGAGTCACCGAACGCGCCGGCGGCGAGCAGGAACCCGCCCACCGGGTAGTCCCCCGAGGTCAGGGCGTCGGAGATCATGTGGGCGAAGTCGGGCTCGTAGGGGATCTCGCTCATCAGGAGCCCCTTCCTGGTTATCCTGCGGGGCCGGTGTTCGATCGCCCCGATGCTGGTGAGCCAGTCTGCAGCGAAGGCCACTTCGCTGTGGTTCACCCTCGACATGAACTCGAGGTTTGATAGGTCGAGGCCGTACTTCGACAGGAGTAGGACGAGGTCGAAGGGGGTCTCGGTCTCAAGCGACTTGCGGACGGGCGTCGGGTCTATCTTTCGGGGGACAGGGGAGTCGGTGAGGACGACCGCGCGCCCGGGCTTGAAGCGGCCGACCCGCCCCATCATCTGGAGGAGCGAGTTGTTGTCGAGCTTACCGTACCTGAGGGTCTTCTGGCCCAGCTTGTCCTTCGAATTGATCACGTCGTTGAATATCAGGACGTTGTCGACGTAGATGTTCACTGACGAAGCTATCACGTTGGTTGCGAAGATCTTCAGGTTCCTGTCCTTCTCCGCCCTCCGCTGGATCCTGTTGACTTCGGTGCCTTCGAGGCCGCCGTGGATGTACACTCCGCCATAGGCCCCCGCGTATTTCTCCACCAGGCGCCTAGTCGGCAGGAAGACGAGCCAGGACTCGTCCTTGGGCTGAATATAGAGGTACTTCGATAGAGTGTCGAACATGGCGTCCAGATCCCGCACCAGCTCCACCTCGACGTTCACCGGGAACCTCCTGCCGCTGACGGAGTGGAGCTTGGTGATCCCCATGAAGCGGAGGAACTCCCTGGGGTCGATGGTTGCGCTCATCACCCTGAACAGGTTCTTCGCTTCCGCCTCGTCGTTCTTCGCAAGAGACATGCAGAGCTCCAGTTGCGAGGACATCTGGTGGCTCTCGTCGAAGTAGATCGAGGTGTCGCTGACCGAGCGGTCGGCGAGCATCCTGATCAGGACTCCGTCTGTGACGATCTTGATCTTGCCGTCGACGTTGACCTTCGTGTCCTTGGTTATGATGGCCAGGTCCCCCTTGACCTCGGGGTGCAGAGCCTCCAGCGAGTAGTAGAGTGCGTTGCAGGAGGCCCTCGACGGCTCCCGGATTATGACGTTCCGTGTCCTCCCCGACTTTTCGAACTCGTGTACCGGGACTACAGTGCTCTTCCCCGTCCCCACCTCGCCCAGGAGAACGAAGTGGTCGTCGAAGTCTATGGAGTCGAGAATGGAGAAGATCGGGAGATCGGCGGGCGGAGTCCTTCGAGGGTGGTGCTGCTCTTCCCCCTCCTCAGGTACGACGGGCTCCAGCGAGTCGTCGAATCCTACACCGCTCAACTTGGCTTCAGGGACGGGCCGATATCACGCCGATTTGAACATAGACGCACCAGTCCAGGGAGGACCAGAGAGCCCGCCGGTCCCGGGTTAGCAGTAGACCCTGGCCACCGCCCTGAGCTGCGCTCGGCTCAGGCTGACCTCTGCCCCTCCCGGCGTCTCGACCACGAGCCTCCTGGCATCGCCCCCCTTCGTGCGGAACCTGTCGGCGAGAGGCTCGGTCCTAGACGCGTCCAGGGAGGCAAGGAAGGGGGAGTACTCGTCAGGCATGGGCCAGCCGTGCTTTTCACCCACCTTCTCGACCACTTCGGCGAGCAGGGGCCGCCTCGAGCCGGCTAGGTCCGGCGGCGGGATGGAAGCCTGGGCCGAGGGCCCGGCGACCCTGAAAGCCCGGTGGGCGACGACGAGTCCCTCTTCAATTCGAAGGGCGAAGACGTCGAACGGGAGCGAGGAGACCGCCTCGAGATCGTCGGTCCCCATGTCGAGGCGGTCGAGGGCCAGGGACAACTTCTGGGTGGCGTCGAGGCTGTCGAGGGGGAGCAGGTGGGCGCCCCGCTGCGAGAGCAGCCTGGACTCGCTCCGCAGGGCCCTGACTACCTTCTCCTCGGCGTCTCCGTGGCTGAGGGCATAGACGCTCACGACCTGGAACGCCGAAGGGACCCTCCCCGCGAAGACTAGGAGCTTGCCTTCCAGCGCGGCGATTCCCCTTGCCTGGCCCTGGGCCTCGAGCTTGAATTCGGCGAGGGCGTGCCACCGGAAGGGGAAGAGCCTGCTGCGCAGCAGGATCGACTCCGGCTCTGGGACGACCCCGGTGGCGACACCGTTCCTCGCGACTGCCGGCCAGAGGAGCACGGCTAGGGAGCACGACGACAGTAGGAGGGGCGAGAAGGTTCCCCCGGCATACAGTGCCGCAAGCGCTAGCAGGAACAGCACGAATGCCAGGACGTAGCGGCCCCAGGGGCGCCCCGGTCTCGGCAGCACGCCATGCTCAGGGATGCTCGAACGCCGTGCGCCGGATCTCCGAAACGAGAAGACGAGGTAGGCGAAGGCGAGGAGGGCGACGGGCCAGGCGCCTAGGCCGAGCGCGGCGGCCCCCGCCAGCGCGGCGAGCGACCTCAGAATCCACCCCATCAGTGGAACCCTTCCCCGTCCTGGCGGGCGTAGGCGAAACGGGTGTACTCCTCCAAGGCCGGGTGCCTCGCGGCCCAGAACGCTTTGGTGCTCACCTCTCTGTCGTCTGGGTTGACCGCTTCGGGTCCCCTGTCCTTGTTCCTCGAAGCCGTTGACTTCGTGAGCTCTAGCGAGAACTTGGCGTCGTGGCCCAGGATCACCCCGCCGTAGGGGATCCTGTCCCAGGGGTTGATGGGGTCGATGGACACGTGGCTGGTGACGAGGACCGCGATTCCGAACTCGACGCAGAGCCTCTGGGCGTGGGCAAGGAGCATGGCGAGCCCCGCGCTCCGGGCGGGCAGGTCCTGGGTGCTGGGGAAGGCGGACTTGAAAGGGGCGGAGATGGAGTCGTAGACCAGGAGCTTCGCCCCCGTCTCGCGGATGATGTGGTGGAGCGCGGACTGATAGGTCGGCGTCTGCCTCATCTTCAGCTCCACCCGCCCGCCGCTCGAGACCTCCCTGGCCGCGTCTATGCCATGGAGGTTCAGCAGATCCACCACCTCCGGGGTCTGGAAGATGAGGACCGAGGGTCCCGGGGGCGGGAGCTCAACGGAGAAGTCGGGAGAGAAGATGTCGGCAACGGCGCTCAGGTGGGCGTCGGTGTACGACACCCCGGGGTGGCTCAGGGCGGCGTCGACCGCCGTGATGAGCTGCCCTCTGGTCACAGGCTTCCGCTTCGCCGAGACCTTGGGGGCCCTCGCCAGCTTCACTTCTGCAACGTTGAAGTCTTTGGCGAAGCGCTTCGTCATCCTGTCGCGCCAGTAGGGGACGAGGTAGCTGGAATAGGACTGCTCGGTGTCCAGTATGATGGCGCTCCCGCCGGATGCGGCGACCGAACAACAGGCCTGGAAGGAGATGATGCTCTTCCCGAGGGCCTTCTCTCCGAATATCTGAGTTATGGTCCCGGTCGCCAGGCCGCCGTCGGTAAGCGCGTCCACGGCGGCGCAGTCGGTCTTCAGGTGCTCCATCACTGGCTCAGCTCGCTGAGCAGCCGCCTGCCCGACTCGGTCACCGTGTAAGCCAGGACCTTCGGGCCGCTCCCGTCCTGCTTGGGCTCCATGACCAGATGCCCTTCCGAGTGGAGCCTGTCGACCTCGGCACCGACGTCCGCTGCAAGGAACTGCGGAGAGAGGTAGGAGATGATGGACTGGCGGTTCGCGGCGTCGAACCTCGATATCTCTTCGAGGATGGTCCTGGTGAGCTCAGGGCTGGCTCTGGCGGTCGGGCGGCGAAGCGCTGTCCCGCCGGAAGACGGCCTTGGCCTGATGAAGCGCGGGACGAAGGCCGTGGCGTTTCCGGACCTGTCGTCGCACGCGACATAGGAGTGGGCGAGGGCAGCGGCCTGCCTCCAGGTCTTGCGGGCGTTCCAGGCCTCGCTGGAGTACACCCTGACCGGCATCGACTCCATTACGCTGTCGTTCAGTAGGGCGGGCACCGGAGAGGAGAGGACGAGGGGGAGCTGCGCCTCCAACAGGTGCACCATGAGCCTCCCCGCGTGCTGGAAGCGGGAGAGGTTCCTGAAGAGGCGGTGGGCTCCGGTGATGAGGAGCGCGTCGGGGCGGTCGGACGAAGAGTCGAGGAGGTGGAGGACCTTCGCGACGTAGAGGCCGGCGGCGAGTTCGGATGCCAAGGCATACGGAGCGGACGCGAAGCTCACGAGGCACCCCCCGCGCATCAGCTCGCCGAAGCCGTCGACCCGAGTCGTGTCGAGGTGCCTCAGCGCGCCGACCCTCCCCTTCAATTTGTCCACGTAGAAGCCCCTGAACCCCTCGATGGCCCCCACGACGTCGTAGAGGGCTGAGGGGGTCGCAAGGTCGTTCTGCTCCGAGAGCTTCTGAAGGGCCGCGGAGAGGATGGCCTCCTCCTCGGAGGTGAGGTCTAGGGCGGCGGCGTAGGCCGACGCGACCAGCTGGCCGTGCTTGGCGTCGTCCCCCTCGAGGTGAAACGCTTCGTAGAGCATGGAACGGTAGTCGAAGTACCTGAAGTATCCATGGACCGCGGCGGAGACCGAGCCATCGACGTCAAGGACCGCCAGCCTGGCGCCAGCCTCCGCGCAGGCATAGGCGAAGAGCGTCGAGAGAGATCCCGACTCCCTGCCGAGGAGGAGCACGCGGTCCCCGAGCCCCCCTACTCCGACGCGCCCCAGCGCCCTGTCGAGGGCGTAGCCGATCCAGCCCGAATTCTTCGCTTCGTTCAACGTACCTGTGCGGGGTGGTTTTGCTTAAGGGACTGACGCACATGTTGAGCACACAAGTTGTGAGCTCAACTTGTTCATATCATCCCGGTTCGTGCTGAGGGCGGTTGAAAAATAGGGACACCACGGTCATCTGCTGGGAACTGCTCCGGGCTCTGGCGTCAGGGCCGCGAATCCCTACCAGACTGGCGCGGGTCGCCAACGTCCCCTATGACAGGCTCCCCGAGTACCTGGGGCTCCTGACCGGCCGCGGCCTGGTCCGGATCGAGCAGGTCGAGGGGCACGAAAGGTACGCAATCACCCTGAGGGGGATGGAGGTCCTGGCCCACCTCGATCAGAGCCTGAAGATGCTCTTCTCAGCCATGGAGTAGACAAGTTGTGAGCATGCGTTATAAGCCCCGGAGGCGCTGAACCAAGGCATGTCGGAAGAGAGGGACCTCGATGTCTCCATGATAGAGATTCAGGAGGAGTTCATCCAGCACATGGAGAGGGGCGGGAAGAAGGTCACGCTGCTCGCTGCCATAGCGACGGTGGCGGGGGCATACTTTGCGGCCAGCTACTTCCTCCAGCTCGTGGTCTTCCCCTACTGGCTTGGGATAACGACCCAGACCGTCAACCTTGTCGACCCGGGTCTAGTAGTGGCGGGAGCAGTCAGCCTGGCGGTCTCGCTCCTGTGGCTCTACGCGGGCCTGAGGGACCTGGCGTTCGGAAGGAGGATGGCCAAGCAGATCAAGGAGATCAGGGGTCTGCAGTCCCAGGCGGCGAAGAGGTACGGTCTTGGCGCCGAAGGGAAGGCCTAGTCCTCGCGCCAGCGGAAGAACCTGACGGCCAGGGCGAAGGTGACGACTGAGATCACGAGCATCAACCCCATATCGAAGTAGGCGGAGGCGAAGTTGCCGTAGATCATCACGTTGACCAGGCCGTCGATGAGGTAGTACAGCGGCAGCACGTGGGCGACAGCCTGCAGATACATAGGCATCGACTGCACTGGGAAGAAGGTCCCCGAGAGGAACATCATTGGGAACGTCACCAAGTTCCCCACGACCGCCGCCGACTCCGGGCTGTTCGACACTGTCCCGACCAGCATCCCCAGCGAGACGAAGAAGAACGGGCCCAAGACCAGGAAGACAGCTATGCCCCAGTTCAGGGCGATGTGGGCGCCGAAGACGAACTCCCCGACGGCTGACATGAGTATGAAGGAGACGCAGGTGGTCCCGATGTACCAGATGATCTTCGACAGCAGCCACTCGGTCTTGGTGAGGGGCGTGAGGGAAAGGAGCTTGAACACCTTGTCGCGCCTATAGGTCGAGCTCAGGTTCGTGATTGCGAACATGGGGCTCGTGAGCGCCGCGAAGCCGATGAGCCCGGGCACCAGGAAGTCGATGTACTTGTACGAAGACGAGACCGCCGTCTGCGGGGTCACCCCTAGATTCGCGGTTCCGTTGACCCCGTAGGAGTTGAAGGAGCTGACGAACTCCCTGGTGATGCCGGAGACGATGGCGCTGCTGGTCGATGCGGGGTTGCCGTACACGGTCACGTTGATGGGCTGCTTCGTGGCATAGGCCTGGCTGAAACCTGAGGGGATGATGATCCCGTCAGAAGACGACTTCGATGACAGGTACTGCGAGAGGTTTTGGCTGTTCTGGACCATTACCAGGCAGAGTCCGCTGTTATAGGACGGGCTGCAGTTGTGCGAGGTGCTGTTAAGTTCGCTGAGGAAGATTGCCCCGGCGGGGCCGTTGTCGAAGTTCTGGGCGTACACCCTGACCTGACTGGCGCCCCCGCTCGAGAAGATCGCTCCGAAGAGTAGAATCAGGATGATGGGAAAGACAAGGGTGAAGAAGAAACCCTCTCTGCTCCTTAGGTTACCCTTGGCGTAGACTCTCAACTCCGCGAGCATCCTTCTACCGCTGAATGCCACGGCTAGTCGCTCCCCTTCTCCTCGGTGCCCGACTCGCCGACCAGGCGCAGGAAGACGTCCTCGAGCCTGTCTCTCCTCACTGTCAGGTCGTCCCACTCGGCACCCGACTCCTCGATCGCCCCCATGGCCACCATGGCGTCGGCCTTGTCCCTGAGGAAGACGGTGACCGCCCTCCCGTCCCCCTTGACTTCCAGCCTGGTGTTGTCCTTCAGGTATCTGAGGAGGTCGTCCTTGGCCCTGACGGTCATCCTCTGGCCGGACCCGAACTTCGATTCGATATCAGCGACAGTTCCCAAGGCGACGATCCGCCCGTGGTCCATGATGGCGACCCTGTCAGCCAGCTCCTCTGCTTCTTCCAGATAGTGGGTAGTGAGCATGACCGTCCTCCCTTCTGCCTTGAGCTTCCTGATGACCTCCCAGACCGCCCTGCGCGCTTGGGGGTCAAGCCCCGTGGTCGGCTCGTCAAGGAAGACTACCTGCGGGTCGTTGACCAATGAGAGCGCCATCCCGAGCTTCTGCTTCTGCCCGCCTGACAGGTTCTGGAACCAGATGTTGGCGGCTTCGTCGAGTATCACCCTCTTCAGCAGCTCGTCAGGGTCGACCTTCGCCCTGAAGAGGGTGGCGTAGTACACCACGGCCTCCCTGGGGGTTGGGTAGTCGAGGAACTTGAAGCCCTGCGGTATGACCCCGATCATCTTGTGCAACTCGTAGCCTGAAGTCCACGGGTCAAGCCCGAGGACCTTCGCAGCGCCGTGGTCCTTCTCCCTGAGCCCTTCCAGGATCTCTATTGTGGTGGTCTTCCCGGCCCCGTTGGGACCGAGCAGGGAGAAGACCTCCCCCTTGTTCACCGAGAAGGAGATGCCGTCGACGGCCTGGAGGTCGCCGTACCGCTTCTTGAGTCCGTCAACCTCTATGGCCAGCATTCGGGGCGGGGCACTTGCCGTGGATATTTACGCAGTTGGCGTCAAGCCGTCGGGGCAGGCGCCCATCTTGGGCCCCGACCCCAAAAGCTACCGCCGAACATGAGCATGGCGATTCCTCCCAGGATGAGGATGATGCCAATGATCACCGCTAGAAGCTCTAGGATTACAACGATGATGCTGACCACGAAGCTGGCGAGGAGTATCAGGATGAGGGCGCCCAAGACTACCATCAGGGCCCCGGCTATCTGGGACTGGCGCACGTCGGCACGGGCGACGGCCGCGTTATTTATGCTGAGGAACGGGGCCCGGCCGGAGCAGGCACCGGCTTACCATATCTCTCCTCGAGGAACTGCTTCGCCGAGATGGCCCCTTCGGTCGGGAGTCCTGCCTCGGCCCACTCCCTCATTCCGCCCTCGTAGGCTTTCGCGTTGAACCCCTTCGATTCGAGGAAGTCGGCTGCCGCCCTGGAGGCGCCGCATTCGTAGCTGGAGCAATGGACGACTATCTCCTTTGAGGGGTCGAGCCCGCGCCACTTCCCTCCCTCCAGCTCGTTGCGCGGGATGGAGATCGAGCCCCTGATGTGTATCTTCTCGTAGGCTACGGCCGCCAGGACGTTGACTATGGTGACTCCCGGAGTGCCGAGTTTCGATGCGAGCTCATCCCTGCCGATCGTCTTCACGCCGTGGGTTCCTTCGCCGCAGGCGGATTAAAGGTTCCCAGGCGGCGCAGCGCCCATAGGCCGTTAATAGCACCTCGAGGGCAAGACCTGGGGATGAAGGTCGGAATTATTGGCGCCCCTGTTGACCTAGGGCAGCAGAGGCGGGGCGTGGACATGGGGCCGAGTGCCATCAGAATCGCCAAGCTCGAGGAGGGCCTCGGGGGGCTGGGTCACTCGGTCAGGGACTTCGGCAATATCGCCGCGGCTGACATGGCCACCGCAGCCGTGGGAGACAGGAGCGCAAGGTATCTCCAAGACGTCGTCCGGCAGTGCGAGGCGCTAGCTGGCAAGGTCTTCGATGCCGTCGGCCGGGGTTACTTCCCGCTCGTCCTCGGGGGGGATCAGAGCGCGTCGATAGGCGCCCTCGCCGGGCTCGCCCGCTCGGACCCGCGCCAGGGCATAATCTGGCTCGACGCCCACGGCGATTTCAATACGGTGAAGACCACGCCAAGCGGCAACATCCATGGGATGGCGCTCGCCGCGATCCTCGGATACGGCCACCCGAAGCTGTCGAAGCTGGGCGGGGTGTCCCCGAAAGCTGTCGAGAAGAACACGGTGCTGATCGGCGGGAGGAGCTTCGACCCCCAGGAGGCCGACGCCATATCAAAGTCCAAGATGACGGTCTTCACCATGAAGGACGTCGATGAGCTCGGGATGAGGAAGGTGATCAGCGAGGCGATCAAGATAGCAGGGTCTGGCGTCGACAACGTGCATCTGAGCTTCGACGTGGACGTCGTGGACCCCAGGGATGCTCCAGGCACAGGCACCCCGGTGAGAGGAGGGATCACCTACAGGGAGGCCCACCTTGCCATGGAGATGCTCTCCGACTCGGAAATGGTCACGTCGGCGGAGTTCGTCGAAGTGAACCCCATACTCGACACGTCGAACCACACCGCAGAGCTCGCAGTGGAGCTCGCACTCTCGCTGTTCGGCAAGCGAATCATCCCGTGAGGTCGGTCAGGCTGACGGCCCCAAAAGCTCAGGGCAGTTTATAACGCCGAGTCGAAGGGCGTGCGAAAGATGCAATCTCAGCCAGTGGGCGCCATGCAGGCGGGTGTGCAGACTGGGACCACGAGCCACCAGCTCAGGGCGCTCCTGGCGATGGTCGGGGTTGCCCTTCTCCTGAACTACGTCGAGACGATGATCCTGCCGGGGATCCTGGACATCCAGGCCTACTTCTCGACCACGGTCAGCGCCGTGTCCTGGATCACCTCGGCGTTCCTCATCGTAGGGAGCGCCGTCTCCCCCCTGTTCGGGAAGCTAGGGGAC
>JAGWHE010000015.1 GCA_028866945.1 Nitrososphaerota archaeon | reverse complement strand
CCTCTTCCTCGGAGAAGGAGACAGATGGGCGAGGCTCTACGAAGCACTGAAGGTGACCCTCGTCGTAGGGATCGTCTTCGCGGTCGGCCTCCAGGCGTACGACTCGACCCTGGCGGCCCAGGCGGGGACCCTCTTCACGCAGCAGATAGGGTACGTCATCTCCTACGGGTCCAGCCTCAACGCCGGATGCCCCTGGGGGTGTGGGTGGACGGCGGGGCTCTTCGGCGGGCACATCACCCCCTTCGACTGGCTGCTCTACTACAGCCCGATCGCCTACTTCGGGGCGTCTGAGATCGTGGGGAGTGTCTCGTACCCGACCCTCTGGTACTACGGCGTCACCAACCTGATGGTCACCTGGACGACCTTCATCTGGCTCCCCCTCATGGTCTGGAACCTCGCAGCCTTCTGGCGGAGCCGCAGGGCGCCCAGGGCGGAGCCCGCCCCAGGGGCGGACGCCTCCGTGAGCCCGGTCCCTCCTCCGAACGACGCCGCCCCGTCGCCCTCGCTGAAGTTCGCGGCCTTCGCCCTGATCTTCTTCGCCTGGACCTACGTCCCCTACATCTTCATCTTCCTGGGCGGGCGGGTGACATACCCGTTCTACGTCATCCCCGCGGTCCCGGCGATGTCGCTGGGGGCCTCCTACTGGATGTCGAAGAAGTGGTTCCCGAAGTGGCTCCTGGCGGTCTACCTCGTCATGGTATTCGGGTTCTTCCTCGTGTACTTCCCCGACAAGGCGTTCCTCCCCATATGGGCGAGGGTGCTGCTCAGGCACTGACCCGTCAAACAAACGTTAAAGGCTGGTAGATTTTGCGCAAAATCGGTTGGATTTTCTCCCGCGTTATCTAATGTCCACCAGACCGCTTGGCGATGACATATTCGAGGTCCTCGTGTCCGGGGATGACTCCGTCGGGGTCCTCAGCAAGATCGCCTCCGTCCTCTCCCAGAACGGGGTGAACTTCCTCTCTTCCCACGGGCAGGTGGACGAGTCGAAGAAGCACTTCGTCAACGCCTTCATCTGCGAGATGGGGAAGGCCAAGGTCACCCCTGCGGAGCTGAAGAAGAAGCTCTCCGAGCTCCCGTTCGTCAAGGACGTTAGGGTGGCGCCGATGAACGGGATGATGCACGAGCGGTTCATGTTCCCCATGTCCGCGGTGCATTCCGGGAGGGTCCTGGTGGTGGGCGCGAACGCCTTCAGCCAGGTCGAGGGGAGGCTGGTGGAGATATTCGGTTCGGCCGGCGAGGTGATGGCATACGAGCAGGGGAGGGCCTACTCGATGGCGACCCTCGAGGAGATGGATGGGTACAGGAAGCGGGTCGGGGCGAGCTGGGACCTCGCGAACATCACCGACTGGATCAGGGCCCAGGGGTGGGCGAGGGCCGAGATCACCGAGGTGCCCGAGGGGTACGAGGTCAAGCTGACGTCTCTCCCCGCCCCGAAGACGGAAAGCGTGAGCGGGGGGCTCAGCAGGTTCCTGACAGGGATGATAGTTGGCATGCTCGAGGCGCTCGCCGGGCAGCGCCTCGCAGCCGACGCGACCATCTACGAGCAGGCGTCGGACACCCACAGCTTCAAGGTAAGGAAGCAGCCGAAGAAGCCCCAGTAGGGCCTAGCCGGGCGACAGTGTGCCGCTGGAAAGCCTGTAGACCTTAGACCCTGCCTTCGCCTCGTCGGCGCTCGTCGACACCATGACCACCGTGGTCCCCAGGTCCCTGTTGAAGGCTGAGACGAGGTCCAGGAGGACCTTGGCGTTGTCGTCGTCCAGGGACGACGTGGGCTCGTCGGCGAGTATAAGGCTCGGCCTCGTCACCATCGCCCTGACGGCGGCCACGCGCTGCTGCTCCCCGTGGCTCATCTCCATGGGGTACCGGCCGGCGAGGCGCTCGAGGCCGAACCGCTTCAGGTCGGCCAGGGCCCGCTCCCTCCGCTCGTCCCCCCTGACCCCGCAGAGCCACATGGGGACCTCGATGTTCTCCAGGGCCGTGACGTGCGGTATCAGGTTGAACCCCTGGAAGACGTAGCCGAGCTTCTCCCGCCTGATCCTCGCGGCTTCCGACGACGAGACCGCGGAGACGTCGGCCCCGGCGAACTGCACCGACCCCCTGGTCGGCCTGTCTAAGAGCCCCATGAGCCGCAGGAGGGTGGACTTGCCCGACCCCGAGCGGCCGTAGATGCCGACGAACTCCCCCTTCCCGACCCGGAGGCTGACCCCTTTCAGCACGTGGTCGTCCTCCGAGTAGGACTTCCAGACGTCGGTCAGAGAAAGGACGGGGTCGTCCATCTGGAGGCCGACCGGGGCCTCCGGGGCTTTAAGGCGATGGGGGCGCGATGGAACGTTGATATAACCAACTTGAAACGGCAAGAAGTGTTGCGACGTTCTAGAGTAGTGCTCGTCCTGAACGTGCTGATACTTATCGCGGCCATCTCCGCCCTGGCCATGCTGGCGCTGATCGCTCTGGGAGGGGTCTCGACGGCCACGACGTTCACGGCCGGCTCCCCCATCTCGACCACCGCCAACGGGGTTACGACGATCTCCCTCCCCGTGACTGTGACTAACAGGGGATACTTCGCCCTCTCCGGCATCGACGTCAAAATGAACGTGGCCGACGCGGCAGGCAACAGGCTCATCAACGGTACCCTGGGTCCGCTGACAATCAACCCAGGGCAGACGTCGAGCTTCAACGCGACCCTGGTCCTCGACACCTCGAAGCTTTCGCCGACGGCGCTCCACGACCTCGCCACCACCAGCCAGAACCTCACCGTCAGCGCCACCCTCGACGCCAACGAGCCCCCGTTCATAGCGGTCAGCGGCTCCGTGAGCGCCCAGCTGAAGTGGGGCGCGCCTGTCTCAGGGCTGACTGAGGGGACCCCCACGTTCTCGCAGTATAACTCGACGACCATACAGGTGGTCGTCCCGGTGTCGTTCAACAACGACAACGCGTACTACACCGTGTCCGGCAACGGAAAGATTGCAGTGATGAACTCGAGTGGAACGCAGGTCGGGAGCGGCTCGGTCACCCTGAACGTCCCCCCCAACACGTCCTTCAGCCAGAACGTGGACCTCTTCGTGACCCTCCCCCAGAGCCAGCTGCAGTCGCTTATCACCACCGACCAGACGCTTTCGTACACCGCGGTCTTCAGCCTCCCCAGCGGCGGGAGCGCTTTCTCGATTTCTCAGCCCATAACCTACCACTGGGGCGCACCCCTCTCAGGGCTGACGGTGGGGGCACCGCAGGTCTCCCCGTACAACTCGACGGCGTTCCAGGTGTCGGTACCTGTCTCGTTCACCGACAACTCGGCCACCATCGCCGTCTCCACCAACCTCAACGCCGAGCTCTTCAACTCAACCAGCGGCGCCCTCGTTGGGACAGGGACCCTGGCGGTCCAGGCGGCCCCAGGCGCTAGCTTCTCCAACGCCATGATAGTCTACGTCAAGGTCCCGACGAGCGGGCTCCAGACGCTGCTGTTCAACGACGTGACCCTGAACTACCGCGCCCAGGTCACCGGGGCTTCGTCAGGGGTCTCGTTCACGCTGACAAAGTCGGTGGCTGTCAGCTGGGGTGCCCCGGTGAAGTCCCTGGCAGTGGGGACCGTGACGGTGGCGCCTGACAACGCGACCTATTCGGCGATCTCTGCCCCGATAACGTTCACCGACGGTTCTTCCTTCCTTACGGTCAGCGGGACCGCGAGCGGGTACATCACCGACAGCCTGGGAAACAATGTGGGCACCATATCGCAGCTGACAATCGGCCCGGTCACCCCAGGGACCGCGTTCCCTGGGACGCTCTCCGGGTTCGTGGCGAACAGCGCTGCCGGCAACACGAGCTTTGTGCTCCACCTTACGATACAGACGGCCTGGGGGACGGTCACCACGGAGGTAACGGTAAGTGCCTAGGCTCCTCGGCGTCGAGATGAGCGGAGGGAAGCTGGCGCTCAGGGTCGTCCTGGCGGTAGTTTTCGGGAGTCTCGCCGCGCTCTTCCTGGCATATCTCCCATCCGCAGCGGGGAGCTTCGCCAAGCAGGCGGCAGGGACGGCCAACGCCGCGGCGGTGGAGAGCATAGTCAACGCGCTGATCAACCCGAGCCTCCCGGCGGTGGGGGCGGTGGTGGCGGCGCTGGTCTTCCTGGGCTTCCTGCTGAGGGGGACCAAGGTCTACGGCCCCATACTCATGGTGCTCGGCCTGGCGCTCCTCGCCTACGTCTACCTGGCGTTCCAGGGAGGGACCATCGGACTGACGATTCCGCAGGGGCTGCAGTACGCGGCTTCCGGGAGCGTGTCCATCGGGGTGTCGACGCTGATGCTGTTGTTCATGGTCGCTCCGCTGCTGACGTTGGTGAAGGGGCTCGTCCTTACCGTGATGAAGTCAGGCGAAAGCCCGCCGGTCGCCTAGAGTCGTCACTCCGCGTCGGGATCACGTGGCGCAGCACCCCTGCCAGCCCGTCCCTCTCCACCTCGTCCGGCCGTCTTACAGCATATCCGCCCGGCCCGGCGAGGATCACCATCGCGTGAGCCATGAAGATGGGCATGAGGTGCTGCAGCTCACCCGAGTTGTGGAGGGCGATCAGGTCGTAGGCGCAGATGCCCTTGCCGGGGAACGTGAACTTCCGCCCCAGCCTCTCCTCGTAGGCCACCACGTCCGGCCCCCTGTCGGCCTTCAGGATCGGCGACATGTCCGCCCCGGCCCTGATGCCTTCCTTGCCGTTCCTCCTGTACCCGTAGGCCAGGTCTGCGAACCCCCGTATCACCCCTCCGACGTCCATCACCCCGCCCTTGAGGTACACCTCCTCCGAAGGCTTGATTGTCAGGTCCCCGGCCGCCTGAAGCAGCTCGACGTCGATCCCGGCGCCCTTCATCTGTTCTGCCAGTGAGACTTCGTCGATGCCATAGTACGCGTAGACGAGGCCCTCCCTCCCCACACCTTCTCTCAAGTGGCGCAGGAGGACTTCGCGCTTGTGCTCCTGCGTGTCGTAGATCAGTACGGCATGGGTGCCGCTCTCCATTTCCCGGATCGATTCGACGATACCCTGGTCGAGCATGACTATAGCACCATGTTAGGATATTCCCAGGGGCGAAGCGGGTGTGCTCATGTAAAAGCGTTGCGCAGCTGCGGTTTCGCGGTGTCCCCGGACTTCGGCGTCCTCTGCCACCTCACCCTGACGTGTAGGAGGAAGGCGGACAGGGCCCCAAGGGCCACCACCCCCTGCAGGACGGCGTAGGGGACGGAGAACAATACCACACCCAGGCGCCCCTTCGTCAGCTTCGAGGCCGAGACCCAGGCGGAGACGAGGTAGACGGCCAGCACCCCCAGCAGGACCGGCCCCAGGAGCAGCGGCCAGACGGGGGCGAGGAGCAAGAGAATTACGAACCCGGCGGGCGAAAGCGGCGCCAGGAGCGACATCACAGCGTCCAGGGCCTTGCGGAAGGGGAGCCTGACGACCACCCCCCGGTTCTTCCAGAGCGCGTCGAACATCCCCTTGTACCAGCGGAGCCTCTGCCTCGCAAGTGCCCCGAGCGAGACCGGGGCCTCGATGCCTACCTTCGCCCCGGAGAGCCTGGTCCTAAGCCCCCTCGCCTCCTGCCTGAGAGACAGGTCAGCGTCCTCTGCCAGGGCACCTTCGTCCCAGGCTTCTCCTTCGGGAAGGGACCCCTTGTCGATCAGAGCGAAGAATCCGGTGGCTGGGAGGAAGAGGCCTAGCCTGTCCTTGGCACGCGCGGTCCTGGTCCACGCCGCGGCCTCGAGCCCAAGGGTCCGCTGTATCACACCCGCGTCGGCGTTGGAGGGGTAGGGCACGCCTACAACAGCCCACACGTGCTCTCCCTGGACGAGAGGGAGCGTCTCCCTGACGCAACCGGGGTCGACGAGAGAGTCTTCGTCGAGCATGAGCACGAGCTCGCCTTTCGCTTCTCGCACAGCCATGTTCATCATGTGGGCCTTCCCCCTGGGTTCGTCGGAAACGAAGACGCGCGGCGGCCTGGCAAGACCCGCTCCGTATGTCGGTCCTTCGCCGTCCCCGCTCCCGAGGGCGAGTATGAGCTCAGCCTCGGCATAGTCGACCGCCGCGGCCCTGCGCAGCGTGTCGTCGAGCCCCGGTGAGGGGCGGAGGGCGGAGATCAGCACAGTGACCTTCGGTGAGAGAGCCCTGGGAACCGCGTCCGCGACGGGGGGGCCCCCTCCCAGAGCCAGCAGGGCGGCCGAGTAGGCAGCGAGCGCGAAGAGCAGGGTTCCTGCCGCCCAGCCGAGCACCTCGAGCAGGAGGAGGGCGTAGTCCAAACTCAGGTCTGACCGCAGGGGCCATTCTTCTGCTTTCTATATGCCGCCGGAGCCTCGGGGGCCCGGGGACGCGCGCCGGAGAGGGTCGCCGACCCACAGTTTTATTATCCTTAAAGGATATGCTTTTATCTTCGCATCCCGCCGACGCACCCATGACCGATCTGGGGGAGCTCCTCGGTAGCGAGACCAGGGCGAAGATAGTGGCGTCGCTGGCGGTCCAGGCGGGAGCCCCGACTGCCTACATGCTCGCCAAGGAGAACGGGGTCAACGTGGCGAAGGTCTATGGCGAGATGAAGAGGCTGGCGAGGCTGGGGGTCGTGAAAGCCCACGGGGAGGGCCGAGGGGTCGGGTACGAGCTGGTCGACGGAGACCTCCGGAGGCTGGCACGAAGGTACGGTTCGAGGATGCTGAGCTACGGCGAATGGGCGTCCAGGGGGGCGAGGACGAAGAGGTTCAGGATGGGCCTGGCGCGGGTCCCGGCATACGAGGCCCCCGGGGGCGAGGGGGGGCCGACGAAGCCGACCCGACTGGAGGGGGAGCTCGACACCCTGGCGGCGCTGGGGAGGAAGAGGTTCAACGCGAAGTACGTGCGGACGTCGGCGAGGAGCTATGCCCGCCTATAGCACCGTCCGGAGGGCCGTACTCGGGACCGGCGACCCCACCGAGCGGAAGGTGAGGTTCATGGCCCTGCTCACGGCGGAGCTTCCGAAGGGGAAGAGGCCAGTCCTCACCGGGGGTTCGGCCATCGAAGTCTACATGGACGGCACCCTTCGGACCGGGGACATGGACATCGTGTACCCGGCGAGGGAGCTCGAAGCCGTCCTCCGGTCCTGGCGGTTCGCGCTCGGCGGAGGCCTTCGCTCCTGGGTCAACGACGAACTGGGCCTCGCCGTCGACATGGTCGGAGGGGAGCTCAGCGGCTCCGCCGAGAAGCTCGCCACCTTCACCACGGAGTACGGCCCTGCGACGATACTGGGGGTCGAGGACCTCGTCCTGAAGCGGCTGATGTCTGCCAAGTTCGGGGGGGTCCCGACCGACGTCGAGCAGGCATACCTCCTCGCCAGGGCGTACTCTGACACCATGGACTGGGGCTACGTGGAAGCGGCGGCGCAGAGAGGGCTGGTCGCAGATTCCCTCGAGACGCTCAAGGGTATGCTTTCGAAAGCGGCGGCGCCGGGAAAAGGTCCGGTCAGGGGCGGCAGAACGTCGTCACGGAGCCGTCCGAGTAGACCGTCCCGAGCGAAGGCCAGGCCGGGAGGCCCCTGACCAGGGTCATGTTGACCGGGAGCCCGTAGGTCCCGCCGACGTACCCGATCTGAGCGACAAGGCCGTCCAATATCAGGCACCCGCCCGTGAAGTTGCTAATCCCAGCGAGGAAGAGGTACCCTCCCCCCAGGTCTATGGCCCGCCCGGTGTAGTAGGAGGCGAGGTAGACGTACCTGGCGTCGGCGTAGACGCTGGCGTTGGCCGGGGCAGAGCCGGTCCAAGAGAGGGCTGCCACTTCAGCCTGGGTGTACACCCGCTGGCTCCCCCCGAGTGGGCCCGACCAGTACGCCGAGTAGGGGACGACGAAGGCGGACGCGACGACCAGGGCGCCCAGAGCCAGGGCGCCAACCCCTCCGCCGAGCTTCCCCGAGGCCATGACCCCCGAGAGCGCCAGCCCCCCCAGCACCGCCACCCCGGGGTAGACGAAGTCGAAGATGCGCAGCGTCGTCCCCACCGCCCCGGGGGTGCCGAAGGCGGAGAACGCGACTATGCCCAACATTCCAAGGGTCCAGACCGCCGCGAAGACAGGGCCCGTCAGGGAGGCGCCTTGCTTCGCCCTTGAAATCCCGAAGGCAGCGAGGAACGCCACCGCGACGTAGGGGACGAGGAGCGCCAGGACATAGGGGGAGGCGACGGGCGAGTCTAGCAGCGGGTGGTAGGCGACGGCCGAAGCGAAGAGGACGCCCACGGCGAGGGCGATGGCCCCGATCCAGGCGCCAGTCCAACGGCGCAGGCCGAGGCGGAAGGCGGCCGAGAGCCAGACGGGGGCGGTGAGGAGGGCCTCGTACCCGAACACCGCGACCAGGTCCGACGGCTGCAGGTCGTAGGGGAGGGAGGAGACGGCGTAGACGTAGAAGTACAGGTACGACATGGCGGAGAAGAGGGCAAGCACTCCCACGGTCACTGCGACGCGCCGCCCCGGCCGCCCGGGGGATACGATGTAGGCGAACGCGAGGTAAGAGCAGAGCAGCAGCCCCACCACGCTGCCGAGGCTGTGGGCGGCGAGCAGGGCCCCGAACGCGCCCACGGACAATGCGAGCCCGGCCCTGCTCCCCCGCCTCAGCCACCCGTTCATCAGGAGCACCGTGAGGAAGAGCAGGGGTATCGCGAAGGCCTCCTTGGTCACCCCGGTGGAGATCATCACGGTCCCCCCGGCGACGGCGAAGAGGAGGGTCCCGACCAGCGACGCACGCCACTCGATGTCGAAGGACCTGAGCAGGGCGTAGAAGAGCAGGGCGGCGGTGCTGGCCGCCAGCGGCCCCAGGAGAGGCATCACGGCGATGGGCACGCCCCCGAGGAGCACCGACGAGACAGCGTAGAACAGGGTGTCTGCGGGCCAGAGTATGTTGTAGCTGTCGAAGCCGTTCCCGGGGGACAGAGGGACGGGAGAGTTGGCGACCAGGTTCCGCACGTTGGCGAGCTGCGGGTAGGTGTCGGTGTGGTAGGGGACCCCGCTCGAGACGTACGGGTAGGCCCTGAGCGCGAACGAGATGAAAACGACGACGAAAACGGCCACTGTCACGGCCCTGCTGGAGGTCATCGTGCCAGCGCTGGCGCATTCAGGGGGTGATTTCAACACGATTGGCGCTTCAGGCGCTGGCCGAGAACTCGCACGCCGCCGCTCCATTGGAGATGCACTGGGTCTCATTCAGCTTCGCCTCGCCGACGTCGAAGAGGACCGAGAAGAGCCCTGCCATGTGCCCCCGGATGAACTGGCACCCGGAGGAGCGTACTTCGGCCCTCGACTCGGGTTCGAAGTTGTCCCAGACTCTGAACGCCGCCTTCTTCGAACGCCTGTCGAAGGACAGGACCTCCGGCCTCCCCCACCCGACGGCCGCGTAGATCGAAAGCATCTCTTCCAGGTCCTTGTCGTCTTCGACGCTCATCTCGCGCAACAGGTTCACCCATGACGGGCGCCCGTGGTCGAACCCCATCTGGTAGAGGATGACCCCCGCCCCCGATGCGAGGAGGGCCCTCATCGACTCCTCCATCACACTGAAGAACGAAGTGCGGATGACGATGGCCCGGTCCCCCGAGTTCCACCTCAGCGGGAAGTTCAGGGAGTCCACCAGTATCCCCCTGTGCGCCTCTTCGACTTCCACCGATTTTACGAACTCCGAGCCCTCCAGCGCGCGCCTTACCTCCGAAGCGGACGGCCTCCCCTCGGTCGCGACGGCGTAGAAGCTGAACCTGCTGCCCCCCTGCTCGTCCGGCGTGCTGATGAACCCCGACAGGACCGAGAGCTTCTCCCTTCCAAGGCGGGAGCCCACGTCGGCGAGTGCGCCCACCCTGTGGGAAAGGGTGGCACCGACAAGGAAGAGCTTCTGCCCCTTCTCCCTCTCATAGACAAGGACGTCCTTTTCCTTGGGCATGGAGACGGGTTTCCCCATAGGCTTGCTAAAGACTTTTGGTGTGCATCCCCGGGCTAGAGCCTCCCCCTCTTCGCGCCGACGCTGACCCCTATGGAGGCGGCGACTGCCGTCGCGGGGCCGAGGCAGGCGACGGCGAGGGACGATGGGTCGAAGGGTATCAGTATGGGCTGGAAGAAGAAGGACAGGCTCCCGCCCCCTGCGAGAAGATAGAGCCCTGCGTAGGCCGAGACATATCCCAGCGCCCCAGCCCCCAGCGACCCGGGGACCGCCGAAGTCAGGTACCATCTCAACTCCCTCCCCCCGCCCATGCCGAGGGCCCCGAGGGTCGCGGCCGTCGGCCCCACGGACTCGAGCCAGTACGACGCTGCGAAGTAGACCGCAAGGAGCGACGCAAGCAGCACCACGGCCTCGAGCGACTCGAAGGTCGCCTGCACGACCCCCACCCCCCTGCCGAGGACGGTGGAGAGCGAAGCGGCGGGCGCGCCGGCGGGGAAGATCGAGACCAGGGTCGCGGTCGGGGCGAGCTGGAGCTGCTGGATGAGGGGGTTGGTCCCGGACGGTGCGGAGGAGGGCCGGGCCCCCCCGACGGCCCGTATGAGCGCGGTCTCGTTGAAGACCGCCGGGTCGACCTTCAGCCGTTCGAAGGTGACCTGGGACGAGGAGAGGCCCCGGAGCGCCTGGGCGAGCTGGATGGTCGATATGAGCTCGGAGCCGTATGGGGGCCCTGCGTTGACGACCGCCGCCACCCTCACGGTAGAGGAGTAGTTCGCCATCACGCCCACCAGCGTGAGCGTCGACCCCGCCCCTACCCCCAGGGCGACGGCGAGCTCGCTCCCGGCGAACACAGTCGAACCGTCCAGCGTCGCGTTGGCCCCGCCGACGAAGCTCACCCCCTGGACGCCCGCGAAGTCTGACATGTTCACCCCTCGGACTACGGCCACCCGCCCCATGAGCTCCACCGGCGCGTAGACCTCGGGGCTGGCTGCCGTCACCCCGGGCACCCTGGTGGCGTTCTGGACTGCTGAGAGGTCGACGGAGCCGGTCTCTGGAACCCGCCCGCCGCCGGAGAGTATCACCACGTCGGGCGCCGGCCCGGGCCCCGAAAGGAAGGCCCCCGCAGACCCTGAGATGAGCATCGAGGTGGACGCCATGGCCGCCGAGAGGAGGAACACCAGGGTCAGCAGCCCCGCCAGGGAGCGCAGCCTGGTCAGCCGCCTGAGCGTCTATCCCGACCTCCTGCGCGCGTCGAGCAGGGCGGAGGCGCCGGACCCCGCGAGCATGGCGGAGAAGGCGAGCGCGGCTGCGATCGCCAGCGACAGGGGGGTGAGGGCCGGGACGTAGTAGGGGGCGCCCAGCAGGACTAGGAGGGCCCGGAAGACAACCTGGGAGGCGACGACGCCCAGAGACAAGCCGAGCACGAAAGCCACGGCCGAAAGGAGCAGGGCGCGCAGAGCCAGGACAGCGGCCGCAGCCGCGCCCTCGCCGCCGAGCTCGCCCAGGAGCGCCGAAGTCCCGCGGAAGGACCTCGCAGAGTCGACTGAGACGACGAACGCCCCGGCCGCGGTCAGTAGCCAGACGGGGACGAGCCAGGCGTCGATCAGCGAGCCGACCTCGGACAGGAAAGCGGAGACCAGGAGCTGCGCCCCGCCCCCCGAAGACGAGGGAGCCGCCTCAGACACCAGGTCCCTCAGCGCGAACGAGGCGGCCACCAGCGCGACGAGGGCCGACAGGGCGAGGACCCGGGCCGCGAACGACCTCCTGTCTCCGAGGGCCAGGCCGACGCGCAGGCTCACAGCCGGGTCCCCGCCGGCGTTCGGGATAAAGGGTCGCGCGACCTGACTCGCAGAGTCTGGCTCAACCTGTGTATATACGCAGGAATCAACAGCGGTCGCTCAGAGTTGCGAAGGGGAGGGGCACGCTCGTCCTCGCGATATGGGCCGCACGTCTGGGCTCGAGGCCTCGCCGACAGTCTAAGCGAAGGAGGGGGCGACCTGGTCCAGCAGTTCAAGCGCGAGGGCGCCGCTGTTGACGCCCACCTGTTCCACCTGGAGCCCCAGCGGGATTCCGACTCCTTGCTTTTCGGCCCCGGCGAGTATCTCCAGGAAGACGCGGGCGGAGATGTCCACCGACGCCCTGCCCATGCCGGGACCGCGGCCCAGGGCCGCCCTCACATCGCGGGGCACCACTACGTCCAGCGACTCTATCAGCGCGAGTATGCTCGGCGATGGGATTGTGGCCAGACTGATGAAGACGGTGGCGGGCTTTGCCCCTGAGGCCTCGCACAGCCGCTGGTAGGAGGTCAGGAATCCGAGCGCCGGCCCGGCGTCGAATGTGATCTGCGACGTGACGAAGTCGCACCCCGCATCCGCCTTGGCCGCCACCCGCATGGGCTCGGTCAGCCGGCCCCGGGTGGAGCCGTACCCGCCGCCGTGTGCCGACGCCCGGTCGAATATGCAGATGCCGCCCAGGGCCGAGTGCTGCCCCTTCTCGAGGCTGAGCGCCTCCAACGCCTCGAGCACCCCGGGGCCGGGGAGGTCGTCCCCGTGCCTCTCTTTCCCCACGACGACCAGGTTAGGTATCCCGTAGTCGCGGAGTATCCGCCTCCCCCTCCGAAGGAACTCGCTCGCCGGGAGCCTGGGGGCTATCACGTTGACTATCGCCTCCTTGTACTCCTTGATCATCAGCGCGTACTCCTCCGGGGGGATGGTGACAGGGGAGTACCGGACCTGCTTCCCTTCGTGCCGCCTCGTCAGCTCGGGGACGTTCACCGCGTCGATCCTCCTGTCGTGCAGGACGTCGTCCACCCCCCTGAGCTCGGAGTGGTACCTCGAAGTGTCCCGCCTCGGGGGGACTATCTCGTAGATGATCGGGCGGGACCCCAGCCTTGCTTTCAGAGGCAGGGCGGCGACCTCCCGACACCGGCGGAGCCGTTAAATAGGCTCCGGACATAAGTCCATACGGGACATATGCCAGAAACTATCAAGGTCGAAGTCGACGAGGCCCTGGCCACCCGGTTCCGCAAGAGGGCGATGGAACGGTACGGGTACAAGAAGGGCGCGATGAAGAAGGCCATGGAGGAGGCGATGCGGAGGTACTCCGCGTCAGGGCGGGCGGACTGGGCCAAGCTCGAGGGGGTTCTCAAGTCTGACAAGGACTCCGTCTGGCTGCAGCACCACGCCTGGGACGACCTCGATTGAAGCTGATCGACACCAACGTCTTTCTTGAGCTCCTCCTCGGGAAGAAGGGAGCCGCTTCGTCCTCGGCGTTCCTGGCCAGGGTCTCCAGCGGCGAAGAGGACGCAGTCGTGACCCACTTCTCGCTCCATTCGGTGGAAGCGCTATTGGACAGGGCGAAGGTCGGCATCGCCCCGTTCCTCAGGAACGTCGAACAGAGCGCCGGGCTCCTCGTCTACGACACCAGCCTTTCCGACGAGTCCGCCGCGTCGATCCTGAAAGACGAGGTGGGACTGGGCTTCGACGACGCCCTGCAGTACTTCGTCGCCAGGAAGCTGGGAGCGGAGGAGATAGTGAGCTTCGACAGGCACTTCGACGGCCTGGACATCCCCCGGGCCGAGCCGAGATAGGCGCCTGCTCCCATGTCACGCATGCTTCTTGCGCAGTATGCCCGCCGCCTCGGTCATAGACTTCAGCTTGGCGAAGGCTATCTCCCGGGGGAAGGTCCTGAACATCCCGGGCGCGAACCCGCAGTCGGGGTTGAGCCAGATCCTCTCGGGCTCGATGCTCCCGACGACCCTCTCCGCCCGGGCGACCACCTGCTCCGGGGTCTCGACCTCGTAGTTCTGGACGCTTACCACCCCTAGGCCGATCTCCACGCCGTCGGGGAAGGCCCTGACCAGCTTCGCCGGGTCCCCCGTCCCCTGAGAAGTGTACTCCAGGACCCACTGGCTCGTCTTCACCTCGAGGAGCTCCGGAAGGAAGCGCTCGTACCCCAGGTCGAAGTAGGGCGAGTCCTTGTTGGGCCAGCGGTCCATGTGGACCCCTATCTTCACCCCGCTGACCCCTTTGACTACTTCGTTCAGCATGTCGACCGCGAGTTTCAGCTCCTCCTTGAACCCCCTGTACCCCTGGCCGTAGAGCTCGTAGAATACCTGCCTGTACCTGTCGGGCTTGTCCCCGGCCTCGGTGAGGTCCCCGAGCATCGGCTCGTCTATCTGGACGAAGGACACTCCGGCGTCCCTGAGCCTCAGGACCTCCTTCCTGAGGAACTTCGCGTAGGCGTAGCCGAAGTCCTCGGGGGCGGGGTAGGCCTCCTTCGAGTGCTTCTTGTGCCAGCTCTCCCACATGACGAGGTACGGAGCCGGGAGGGTGACCTTGAACGGCTTCTTCGAGTACCTCCTAGCCTTCTCGAACTCGTCCCTGGCGATGACGGCGTCCTTCAGCTCCTCGGTGACCACGGCGCGCATGTAGGTGAGCTGGACCTTGTTCCGCTTGAGTATCTCCATGGCGTCGGGGTTGAGCTCGGTGATGTGCATGACCTTGAACCCGGGTATCTTGTCCCCGACGAAGCCGACGAAGCTGCTCCTCCTCTGCTCGCCGTCGGTGATGACGTCCAGCCCCGCCTCCTCCTCCCCCCTGATGGTGTCCCTGGTCGCCTTCTCCAGCTGGGCCTCGAACGCCTCGTCTGACAGCTCCCCCTTGGAGTGCGCCTTCGTCGCGTCGATGAGCTCCCTCGGCCGGGAGAAGGAACCCACCACGGTGGTGGTGAAGGCCTGGGTCAAGCGAGCTTCTTCCTCAGGGCGTCGGCCCTGTCGGTCTTCTCCCAGGTGAAATCAGGGTCCTCCCTGCCGAAGTGGCCGTAGCATGCCGTCTTCCTGTAGATGGGCCTGAGGAGGTCGAGGTCGCGGATGATGATCCCCGGCCTCATGTCGAAGACCTTGCTGGCGGCTTCGGTGATCTTCTCGTCTGACGCCTTCCCCGTCCCGAAGGTGTCCACCATGAAGGAGACAGGCTTCACCACCCCGATGGCGTAGGCTATCTGCACCTGGCACTTCTGGGCGAGCTTCGCGGCCACGATGTTCTTGGCGATGTACCTCGCCATGTAGCTCCCGGAGCGGTCGACCTTGGTGGGATCTTTCCCGGAAAAGCACCCTCCTCCGTGAGACGCGACCCCTCCATAGGTGTCGACTATTATCTTGCGCCCAGTGAGCCCGGAGTCCGCCAGGGTCCCGCCTATCACGAATCGCCCTGTCCCGTTGACGATGAACTTGGTCTGGCTGTCGAGGAGGCCCCTGGGGATGACCTGCTTCACCACCTTCTCTATCACGTCCGTCCTCACCTCCTCTTCCTTCACCTTCTCGTTGTGCTGGGCCGCAACCACCACCGCGTCCACGCGCTGGGGCTTCCCGTCGTCGTACTCCACCGTAACCTGCGACTTGCCGTCCGGCCTGAGGTGCGGGACTATCCCCTGGTGCCTGACGTCCGCCAGCCGCCTGACGATGCCGTGGGCGAGGGTGATGGGGAGGGGCATGAGCTGCGGAGTCTCGGTCGTCGCGTACCCGAAGACTAGCCCCTGGTCTCCGGCGCCTATCTCCTCGATGGGCTTGTTGACCCCCCTGGCGATGTCGGGGGACTGCTCCTCGATGGAGGTGAGGACGCCGCAGGTCTCCCAGTCGAGGCCGTCCTTCGCGTTGTTGAACCCGATGTCCTTCAGTACGTCCCGGACAACCTGCTTTACGTTGACGTAGGCTGTCGTGGTGACCTGGCCGGTGACGATGACAGTCCCCTGCATGATCAGGGTCTCGGCGTCGACCCGGGCCTTCTTGTCCTGCCTGAGGACCTCGTCCAGGATGGAGTCGGAGATCTGGTCCGCCACTTTGTCTGGGTGTCCTTCGGCGACGCTTTCGGATGTAAACAGGTGGTGGTGGGGCATGGGTCTCCGGCCGCTGGAAATGCGTTAAATAGGTTGTTGCGTAGAATATTCGCGTAGGAATAATGTCATCGAGCCTCGTCGAGCCCCGCCAGCTGAAGAAGATACGGGTGCAGATGGGGTACACCCAGGGGAGGCTGGCCAAGGCCGCCGGGGTGAGTCAGTCGATAGTAGCGAAGATAGAGGCGGGCTCGGTGGACCCCACCTACAGCACCCTGGCCGCGATCTCGAAGGCGCTGAGCGCCGGGAACAGGGGGCGGGTAAGGACGGCGGCGGACGTGATGTCGTCGCCCGTCGTGGGGGTGCAGGAGGAGGCGACCATAAGGGAGTGCGCGGCCCTGATGAAGAAGAAGGGGTTCTCGCAGGTCCCCGTCTTCTCAGGGGAAAGGATGGTCGGGACGCTCACAGACAGCCATGCGATGGACCTCCTGGCGGCGGCGGCCGAACCCCAGAAGGTCCTTGACGAGAGGGTCAAGGAGCACGTCGAGCCGGTCTTCGCGGTGGTGGGCAAGGACACCCCGGTGGACGCGCTCTTCTCCCTCTTCAAGTACCTCCCGGCGGTGCTGGTCGAGTCGGACGAGAAGATACAGGGGATAATCACCAAGATCGACCTGATGACCGCAGCAGGCGAGTGACCCCTCTTCCATGAAGACGCACGATTTATTAATGTCCTATGTACATCGGTACATAGGTGCATAGCCAGTTGGACAAGTCGCGGCGGAGACCCGCCAGCGTCCGCGTCCTGCAGAGCGTCATCGACGCCGTCGGCGCCCTCCACTCCGCCCACGGCCCTTCGTTCAACGACATCCTTGGTCACCTGAGGGCGGACAGAACCATCGCGAATCACAGGTCGCTGAGGTCGTACCTGGACCTTCTCGTCGCGGCGGGGTCGGTGCGCGTCAGGATTGAGCCTTCGCGCTCCAACGTCAGGCCGAGGCAGGTCTACGCCCTGACCTCCAAAGGCCCCTTCGCCCAGGCCGGGGAGGGGGCGGTGTCGCGTCTCGGGGTGGCCTGGGACCTGGGAAGCGAGGAACTGGTTCGGGTGAAGCTTGACTTGGAGGGGGTCGCCAGGGGGACGCTGGACGCGGGAGTCCTCTACTGTTCTGCGGAGGACGCGCTGGTCGACGCCCTGGCGGGGGCGAGAGGGGCAGACGCCAAGGCGCTCTCCCTGACATATTCAGCCGCCCTGGCTGTCTCGAACAGACTGGACGAGGAGTACCTCCTCCGCAGGGCGAGGGCGCGCGGGGTCGAGGCGGAGGTGGCCGAGCTCCTTGCCGAGCTGCGGTCCCTCTTCTATGCGCCCAGGGTCCCGGCCCGCGATGTGAAGACGCTCTATCTGGTCAGACGTGCCCTCCCTCCCCTGAGGAGGGGCGGGACGCTCTATGAACCGAAGTGGACTCTCTTCTCTCCCGACGTGCTCCTCGACGTCGTCGGGAAGCAGCTGGGGGTGAAGTGATGGCCCGAGGGGACCGGGCGCCAGCGAGCGTCTGGGCGGCCGCCCTGGCCAAGATAGCCTCCGCGCTCTCGGAGAGCGAAGCGAACGACTTCGTCGTCTTCGGCTCTCAGGCGATGAGCGTCTGGATGGAGAGGGCGCTCCCGAGCAAGGACCTGGACCTGGTCGTCCCCGGGGTGAGCCCGAGGGTGCTGGAGCTCGTCCGCGGGGCCCTGGGTCGCCCGGAGTACGACTTCGGGGTCTTCGACTACGAAGGGAGGGACTACCCCGTGGGGCACTTCTACCTCAGGCACGCCGACGGGACCCCCCTGGTGGTGGAGCTGTTCCAGACCTTCCTCGGCTTCGACGCCCGGAGGCTGACCCCCTACCTGACCTTCAGGGAGCGTTGGGGGATGCGGCTCCAGGTCATGGTCCCCGAGGCGGTGGTGGCGACCAGGCTCTCCTTCCGCCCCCCGGAGAGGATCACCCCGTTCAACGCCGCCAGGCTCTCCCGGTTCGTCAGGGGGGTCGGAAAGGTAGACTGGAAGATTGTGAACGCCTTCCTCGACGACTTCGGGCTGAGAGAGGTCGCCCTCGAAAACCTCAGGCACCTCCGGGCGAAGAGGATAGCCATCCCCGGTGCGTCGGCCGTCACGGGGTAACGGGACGCCTCCGGGCTCGCTGCTCTGCCCGCGCCAAGCGGCCCCGGTTGGACGCTTAAACGGCGGGGGACGATGATCTGCTTCATGCGAAAGCGCGTGGTCATAGCCGGGGCCGTCATCCTCCTGCTAGGCATCGCAGCCCTGGGAGCCGGCTTCTACCTCCTTGTGGACAGGTCGGGTCCTGCGAACATAGCCCCATCTGCGCCGGAAACCACGGTCGTGCTGGCTCCGGGTGCGAGCTCGGCCATCGGGTCGACCCAGACGGGCGAGACCACCATAGTGGGATGCTCCGACAACGTAAGCGCCGCCGTCCAGGTGACGTCGGGCGGGGCTATCCCGGTGACGAGGACGGGGACCGCCGGCGGGCAGACCCTGTTCGTCTCGGCCTCCGTGACCCTGTCCGGGAACTCCTCGTCTATGGCCATGCTGAACTACAGGACAGCCCCGGTCTCGGTGCAGTACTCCGTCGTCGCATCGACGCTCGGCGCGCTGGCGTATGCCGGGCTGTAGGGCGCCAGCCGGTCCGGCCTGCGTGCTCATCCGGGGTTGAACTTGGCGTCTATGGTGGTATAGGGGGACCCCTGCTTGTACGGCTCGTCGGCCGGAGTCAGGGGCTCGGTCACGCCGGGGACGTACCTCCCATACCCGACGACTCCGTTGTGGTTGACGTCGAAGACAGGGGGCTCGACGTAGAGGTCGCCCGCCGCGTCGGCCGACAGCGTGAGGAGCGGGATGGCGTTGTTGGGAGGGGACTGGAGCGACGCCGGGCCCGCGACGGACAGCCCGTCGGGGACCCTGTAGATGCTCCCGTGGCAGGGGCACTGGTAGCTCTCGTTCGCAGGGAGGGTCGTCTTCTCCGGGTCGTAGTTGGGGCTGCACCAGAGGTGGACGCAGACCTTGCTGAAGGCGACGAACGCGCTGGCGTCCTTGCTCCCGCCTTTCAGCTGCTCAGGGAGCCTGATCAGCTGCCACTTCACGAAGGTGTCAGGGTTCTGCGAGTCCAGGGTCAGGTCCCCTGACGTAGGGTAGGTGATGAGCCAGCTCCCGTTGGGGGGGAAGGTGGTCAGGTCGCTGACGTTCACAGTCTTCCCGGAGCCGGAGCCGTTGAGCGGGTTGATGTCTGCCACTACCTTCTGCCTGGTGTAGGCCCCGGCGTGGGTTACGGAGGAGGAGAGGTATTGCCCCCAGGGGACGAAGGTGACCACGGTGAGGAAGGCGCCGAGGGCGAGCACACCCTTGAGGAACCCCCTGCGACCTGCCTTCGGCTGCCGGGAAGGGGACGGCGAGAGGACGGCGGCCTGTGGGGCCCTGAGCGGGAGAGGCGGTGGGTTCGGGAGCGAAGTGGCTGAAGGTTTGGCTTCCGCAGGGGCTTCTTTGTCGGTCTGCTCGGCCAAGGGTTTCACCTACCTGGGAGTCTCTCAGAGGCAGCGCCGGACGGGGTCAACTCCCCTTCCGCCTTTGGTGGTCGTCCCGGGCGCCTTCGGGCCCTGGCGCCCTGGAGGTCGCCCGCCGTGTGGCCTGGAAGAACCCGGAGGATGACTCCAGGCCGTCGCCGTGCCGCATCAGCGCGTCCTCCTTCATGTAGCCTGCGGCCGCGGCCACCAAGCCCAGGGCTCCCAGGGGGAAGGCGGCGTAGAACAGCGCCGGCGCGGCGGCCATCACAGACGTCATTACCATCACCCCGGCGGCCGCCGTGACCGAGGCGCCGGAGAGGAACAGGAGGTCGGAGCGAGTCATCGGCCTATCGCAGCCTCCGGGCCACCAGCTCGGGCAGGCGTACGTCGCAGGTTGAGAAAGCATTTGCCCGCCCGGCGCCGGGAGCTTGGCCGCTGCTACAACCAGCGGCTGCGTCAATCCACCACATCATCGATGAGGCGCGGACTCCGTCCCGTGTTTAAACCGGGGACAAACACATGGCGTCACCTACAGATGCCCGCACGGAGCTGAAGCGGGAAAGTACGATAAGCGACCGGGGCCGGCGGCCGCCAGAGTCTGGCGAGCGTCGCTGTCCCACAAGTCTTCCGGCATCACCTTCCGCGGCGCATGGGCGAAGTCTGTGGACGGGCTCGCGGCGGGGCTAATCGCGTGCGGGCTGACCCTCAACCAGGCCCGGGTCTACGTGTACCTCGCGATGCGGGGGCCGTCTCCGGTGCGGTCGATAACCAGGGACCTGGGGCTGCACAGGGTCGAAGTCTACAGGAAGCTCCGCGACCTCGACGGGGCCGGGCTCCTGGAGACGTACCTCGACTCCCCGAAGCGCTACGCGGCGGTCGAGCCCTCGGCGGCGTCGTCGCTGCTGCTCCGGAGGCAGGAGAAGAGGGTGACCGAGCTCCGGGAGGAGCTGAAGAGCGTCTTCTCGAGGATCGACAGGGCGAAGCGCGCCGAGCCTGGCCGGCGGGAGGCGGCGCGGGGCGACGGGGAGGGGGCGTACAGGTTCGTGAGGGGGAGGCGGAAGTACTACAGCGAGATGGCGGCGATGGCGCGGGGGGCCAGGTCTGAGATACTGATAGTCTCCCCGGGGGGAGTTGCCAGGACGGTGATATCCGGGCTGGACGAAGAGTACAGGGCGGCGAAGGGGAGGGGGGTCGGCGTGCGCATGATCTGCGAGGTGAGCCCTGAGAACAGACGCTTCGCCAGGCGCCTGGCGAACTCGGTGGAGCTGAGGCACCTGTCCGGCGCCCGCCTCAGGTTCACCATAGTCGACAGGGCCGTCACCGTGCTGGGGGCGAAGTTCGACGAGACGTCCCAGTCCTTGGACTCGGCCGGGGACAACTACATCGTCTTCGACGACCCGGGGCTCTCGGAGGCGTTCAGGTCGTTCTTCGAGCGGCTGTGGGCGGAAGCGGAGCCGGCGGTGCAGGGGCGGGACGGACCCCAGGAAGGCTTGGACCCCGAACGCGCACACGCGCGAAATATGGGGGCCGAGAACAGCGTGGCCGCGCAGCTCGCCAAGAAGTGCCAGGGAAGGGAGCGCCATCGAACCGGAGGACGCGATGATAGCTGGCTTCGCCGTGGAGAGCGGCCACGCGGTGCTCACGAGGAATGTGCGGGACTTCTCCGGGAACAGACCTTGGCCGTAAAGTATCCTTCGCAGCGTGCACAGTCCGGGCCAAGCCTACGGACTGGGATCTGGGACCCCGTCGACGCGCGCGATGGCCTTTCGCTTCCTCCCGGTCGGCACTGACGATCGATCCACAAGCGGGTTCACCGCTTCGATCCACGGCATCCCCCGGAAGTCTCTGACGTTCTCGGTGAATATCCGCCTGAGGCCACCCTCCTTCATCGTTTCGGCGATCAGCAAGTCCCAGAAGTGGTTCGGGGCGCCAGCCGCCGTGGTCATCGCCCTTGACACCGTGGCCGAATCGTAGTTCAGTTTCGTCCAAGCCTGCGAGTCCGCGAACCCCCTTACGATGGTACCGGCGCGTGCCCTGTCCAGCGGCTTCGCGATCTTCTGGGTGAGGACGACGTAGAGCTCCGCGAGCACCTGGTTCGAGACGGCGCAGACGTGCGCCCCCCTGAACGCGCCTTCCACCAGTTCCTTGCAGACCTGCCGCTTTGCCGGCTCGCTTGTGTCGAAGGCGTAGGCGAGTATGTTGGTGTCCACGAAGGTGCTATCTGTCATGCAGCTCGTCCCTGTGACCGTATCTCAGCCCGCCAAGGTCGAGCCCGTCCCGGAGCATGCGCAGAGTCTGGGCGGTGGCCCCCGAAGCCTCCTCCTGGTCGGCCCACGCCTCCATCGCCTCGGTCAGGGCCCGCCCCAGGTATCCTTTCTTCTTGCCGTGCTTCGAGGCGGCCACCCTCCTGAACTTCTCCTCCACGTCAGCACGGACGTTGACCGTTATGGTCTTCGTAGCCATGACGATGTATTTTGATGGCCGTATATTTAAATGTCGTCAAACATAAATGGATCGTGGGAGACGCATGCCCGGGAACTGGGGCGCACCCGCTCGTTCGCAAAATAGGTCAGGCGGTACGCACGCCGAATCGCCTAAGCACGAGAAGCGGCGCCGGCTAGGAGCCCACAAGGACGGCGCCGAGCACAGTGATAGCCAGGAGCAGCCCGAGGGTCACGTACGACGCGATGTGGGTCAGCCTCCTCACCCTCTTCACGTCGTCGAGGCGCCCCTCGGCCGCCAGGCGCATTATCTTCCTGCCGTGGTAGATGTTGTTGGCGTACATCAGTGAGACGGCCGACGCCACCAGGACCACCTTGGCCAGCAGCACCTCCCCCCAGGGGGTCGAGAAGAGGAGCGCAGGCGCCTCGAGGTAGGGCCCCGCGAGGTACACCCCGCTCAGGACGAGGGCCGCCACGGCGCCGTGGGTGAAGTACGCGAACCGCTTCGCTATCACCCCGACGAGCTTCGTCCGGTCGGCCTCCCCCGCCGCTATCTTGTAGGACGCGGGCCAGACCACGAGCCAGATGAAGAAGGAGCCGCCAATGAGCACGATCGCCGAGAAGAGGTGCACCCAGAGGACGAGCACGAAGAGAAGGGACATCGGCTCACCGTCAGGCGGATGCCCCTGACAGGAGGCACGCGGGGTCGGAGCCGAGGGGGTCCCCGCTGTAGGCGTAGGCCCTGGCCCTGCTCCCCCCGCAGACGCCGGAGTAGCTGCATCGCCCGCAGGGCCCGCTGAACTCCCGCCCCCTGATCTTATTCAGGAGCGGGTCCGTCCTGTAGACCGCGGCAAGGTCGTCGTCCTTCACGTTGCCGAGCGGTACCGGGAGCAGGCCTCCAGGGTTAATCGTCCCGTCGTGTCCGACGAAGATGATTCCGTCCCCGTCCAGCGTCCCCCGCGGACCAAGGGTGGACGGCGCCAGCCCGCCCGCCGCTCCGCCGAGGCCCCTGCTCATCGCAAGGTATCCCTCGTCCCGCCAGTAGTCGCCTGCCGCGCTCCTTCTGCTAGCCACCCTCCGGATGAAAGGCGCTTCGACGCACCTGACCACCACCCCCCGCCGCGAAGCGTCGTAGGCGAAGTTGCAGGCGCTCTCGTACTCCGCTGGCGTCAGGTCGGCGACCCCGGACCCCCTCCCCACCTGTATCAGGAAGAAGAGCTCCCATATCTCCACCCCCAGCCCCCTGACCAGGTCGAGCATCGCCGGGAGCTCTCGGAGGTTCGCCTTCATGACCGCCGTGTTGACCTGGACGTTCACTCCAAGGTCGGTGGCTGTCCTGACCCTGTCGAGGCTCAGCTCGAAGGTCCCGGCGACCCGCCTTATCGAGTCGTGGGTCTCGGCGCCCGCCCCGTCCAGGCTGATCGATATGGACGAGGCACCCATGTCGCGTAGGTCAGCCAGGACGCCATCCGTGAGGTTCCTGCTGACAGCGGGAGAAACGGCGAAGGGGACCCCCAAGCGCTTGGCGTATGCGAGCAGCCGGGGGAGGTCGGCCCGCATCAGCGGGTCCCCGCCGGTGAAGACCAGGACAGGCGGTGGGGTGCCGAAGGACTTGACCTGGTCAATCACGCGCATCCCCTCCTCGGTGGTCAACTCCCCGGGCACGGGCCCAAGGATGGCGGAGGCCCTGCAGTGGACGCAGGAGAGGGGGCACGCCTTCGTCGTCTCCCAGAAGACCAGCACCGGCTTCTCAGAAAATGTCACGGACAGATTCGCGCTGGTTCGTCCGGAGGCTGGTTATTTAACGGGTGTTAGAATATTCCGGCCGGCAGGGGGCGCTGGCTTATCGCTGGTCGGGGCGCCCGAAACCCGGCGCCGCGCACGGAGGCGCCCGAGGGATCCGAGCGCGACCCCGATCAGGAGGAGCGGCAGCCAAGTCCAGAGCGGGAACTCGTAACTGGCGAAGGACAGCGGGGCTGCGATGTAGAAGAAGCCGTTCCCTGCGAAGACGTCGTAGCTCAAGTGGGCGGCCACCGACGATAGTGTGACGAAGAAGACCCCTCTCCCACGCCTGCCGCTCCGCCTCGCCAGGTAGGCGAGCGCCAAAGCGGCGAAGAGGGCGAAGAAGGCCGAGTGCGCCAGCCTCCCCTCGACGGGATAGCCCAGGGCAGCGAGGAGGTGGTCGGAGTCGATTAGGACGCTCTCACCCCCCGCCAAGAGCACGAGGCCCATGTCCATGGTGGGGAGCGCGGCAAGAAGCCCGAAGAGGACGTGGCCCCCGACTTCGGTCACCAGGGCCGGGAAGGCGTACTCGTGGAGGTGGATGGGTGGGACTGGGGAGAGGAACCCGAGGGCGCTCCAGAGGAAGGACAGCACAGCGTAGATGGAGGCGAGCCCCACGGCCCAGAGGAAGGTCTCGGATGAGACAGGGAGCCGGGCCATGGGGTGCCGCCCCTCGCAGGGCGCTCCTTAATCAGCATCAGGATGAGCGAAAGGACATCCGAAGGCTGGCGATACGAAGAGGCGAAGGCGGAGGGGCGATGCCTCTGCCGCTCTGGTAGGACTCCCTAACAGGTTAGGCACTGCTAGAAGCGTTTATGATGGGTTTGAGCGCCGCATTAGGGTTGGAAGCGCGCCCCTTTCAGGGCCCGCGGAAGGTTGCGTCGTTCGGTTCGCCTAGCTCGCTGGTGTCCGCCAGCCCGGCTGCCGGCCCCGGCGCCCGAAGGAGCCAACTACGGCCGCTCGCGCGCATCCTGACCATCGCGCTGGTGGTCCTGATCACTTTCGGGGCGTTCTACGTCGCATTCGCCCAGACCGCGGGGACGTACTCTGACCCAAGCTGCTCCCTGGCGACCGCCAGCTTTCAGCAGCACGGGACGGCCTATGTGAGCTACTTCGTGCCGGGGGTAACGGGAAACACGGTGGGCTATTACGCCAGGATAATCAGCGGGACGAGCAGCCTGACTGACCTGGTTCCGGGATTCTACACCGGACAGTCGGCGACCGCTTCGTGCCAGGCATACGCGCTCATCTCGTCTGGGACCTTCACGGCCGTAATCATCGTCTCGACTGCAAGTCCTACGCCCGGAGGCACCTCCACTGAGACGAGCGCGGTCTTCACTGCGCTCCCCATCTACATCGTGAATGTCTACGGGGACTCGGCGTGCTCGGCCACCTCCACAAGTTCTTTCGCAAAGGGGAGCACTGCATACATCCAGTTCGAGATGCCTGGAGCTAACACCGGCTCGGCAGAGATTGCTCAGGTGGCGAACTCCACGACGACCGACCAGGTCACGAGCCGCACAGACTTGGTTTCGCTCTCCACGTGCTATCCCTACGTCGCTAGCGCCAATGGGGTCTTCACCGGAGCTATACTGGTCGTCATCAACACCACTCCGGCCATAACCTCGGTCTCGGCCTTCAACGAATTCACCGTCGGCTCGGGCGCCGTACCGGACCTCCCCTTCGGGATCTTCCCGATGCTACTTACTGTGATTCTGGCGTATCTCATGCTCGTTGCGAGGTCCAAAGCGAAGCGCAACCCTGGGCATGAATAGAAGGCTTAAACATGGGGAGGCGTAATCTGCCTCTATGCGCAGAGGGATGGTCATCGCCGGCGCCGTCATCCTCCTCATCGGGGTAGCAGCGGTCGCAGGCGGGCTTTACCTGCTCGTTGAGCAGTCAGGGCTGGGGAACCTGGCGGTCACTTCGCAGAAGACGACCGTCGTGCTCGCGCCGGGGACCAACGCGACCATCGGCGCCACAAAGATGGGCGAGGCCACGATAGTCGACTACACCAACAACGCGAGCGCGCCCCTCCAGGTGACTTCGGGCGGGACCGCGCCCATCGCCAAGACGGGGTCGACCAGCGGCGAGAAAGTGTTCGTAGCGGTCTTCGTCACGCTAGGGACCAGCTCGGCACCCATAGTCATTCACAACAACCAGACGGCCACGCTTTCGGTCCAGTACGCCTCCGCCCAGTCGAGCATCGGGGCCCTGGCCTACGGAGGGCTGCTGCTCCTCGGTGGGGGCGGCCTGTTCGTGGTAGGGCTGATCGTCCTGATACTTGGGTTCGTGCTCCGCGGGCGCCCGCCGCCGAACCAACAGTGACTGACTGCCAGCAGGACAGGCGCAGGCGAACCTCAGAGTACCGGTCCGCGGAGCCCCGACGGCTCCCGAAGTGGTTCGGGCCTTTTACTGTGGTTCTCAGGGTTGGGAATCGGCCGTTAGGGTAAATCTCTCGAAGTGGGCTTTCGAGGTACGATGAAAACGATTGGTTTTGCACTGATCGGTCTCCTTATCGCATCTTCTCTGACACTCTACTGCGCTCCAGAAACCTCGACGGCCGCAAAGCCGCCCTCCAAGCTCCCCGTGTTGAACGCGAAGGTCTGCGCGGCCATCGGCGGCGTGTGGGCGAGCGGCAAGGCCCCCACCTGCACTGTCTCGTCGTCTGCATATCACGACACCGCGGTCAGCTTCGACGTCCCGGCGAAGGTCACGCTCGCGCTATCCGTCCTGTTCGAGATCACCTCGTCCACGGTGACGGTCACCAACCACGGGACCATCAACACCACGAACAGGTTCACGGTCCTCGGGACGTTCTACAACTACGGCACGTTCAACGCCAGGGCCAGCGACGGATTCTTCGTGAACGAGGGGACGGCCGCCAACTCAGGCACCATGAACTTCGGCGGCACCGAGAGCTTCGAGAACGTTGGCACCTTCACCAACACCGGCACCATCACCGGCGCGGCCTACGTGGGCAACGACGGCACCTTCACCAACTCCGGCACCATCGCCTCGCCCGGGGGGCTGTCGAACTACGGGGTGTTCTACAACGGAGGGGGCACCATCGCCATCGCCTCCGGCGGGTCCCTCAACAACGCGTACCTCTTCACCAACGACGGTGTTCTCACCGACGGCGGGAGGGTAGAGAACTACCTCAGCTTCAACAACGGGGGGACGCTGAGCATCCTCCCCGGCGGCGACTTCGTCAACTACTGCTCCATAGCCAACACGCCCGGCGGCAGCATCACCGTCTCGAACAGCGGGTTCGGGAGCAGCGGCATCGAGGACTACTACTACAACCAGTGCGGCGGGGGCTTCACCACCCTCTCCAACTCGGGCACCATCACCATTGAGAACAGCGGCGGGACGAGCTACGGCATATTCAGCTACGGCTCGATATCGGGCAACGGCACCTTCGACGTGCGGAACAGCGGCGACAGCAGCTTCGGGGTGTACATCTACGCCCCGTTCACGACCTCCGGGAACCTCACCGTCGCCAACAGCGGCACGAACAGCTACGGCATCTACAGCCAGAGCGGCTTCCCGTTCGTGGTCGCAGGGACCCTCGCCGTCCAGAACAGCGGCAACGGCAGCACCGGGGTCTACAACGGCGGGAGCACGTCTCTCAACAACACCGGGCTGATCACCGTCGAGAACAGCGGGACGGACAGCGTGGGCGTGGACAACCACGCCGCCATCAACAACAACGCCACCGGGCGCATCGCCATCGGCAGCACCGGGGTCCTGGATACCGCCGGGTACCTCTACAACCTCGGGGAGCTCGCCAACGCCGGGAGCCTAGCGAACACCGGCTGGGTCGAGAACTACGGCGCGGTCAACAACACGGGCACCATCACCACCGGGACGAACAGCTTCAGCGCCGTGTTCCACAACGAGGACGGAGGCTCAATCACCAACCACGGGACCATACTGGCGCTGGCAGGGGGGGCCTCGGGAGGGGTAGGCCTCGTCAACCTGGGCGCCATTGCCAACTCAGGCAACCTCACGATAGCGAACAGCGGGTTCGAGACGACCGGGATGGTCAACATCGGCAGCGTCGACCAGGACGAGGACGGCACATTCGCGGTCGAGACAACGGCGGACCACAGCCACGGGATAGAGAACTACGGCAACATCACGAGCGCCGGGACCATCACGGTCCACAACACCTGCGGCGGCTGCACCTACGGGAGCACTGG
>JAGWHE010000014.1 GCA_028866945.1 Nitrososphaerota archaeon | reverse complement strand
GGGAGCGCCAGGAGCGACCGGCCGCTGAACCCCCTGGGGAAGGTGGAGTCAGGGATCGAGCTTTTCGATTCGGTAAGGCCTGGGGACGTCGTCAGGATATCCGCGCCGAAGCAGTAGACGGGTCTAGTTTTTAGTCGACCAGACCCCGTGGCCGCTGAAGCCGCCGACCCTGGTCAGCACCTTCTTCGACTCGAGGTCCCTTATCACGCCAGAAGCGATCGAGGCGTTCACCCCGAGGGCCTTGGACGCCGTGAAAACTGTAATCGCCTTCAGGGGGGTCAGCGCCTTCAGGAATTCCGCGTCGGTCATCTTCGGAACGAGGAACGAAAGCTGCTTCCTCTGCTGGGGACCCGACTTCTCCTTCGTCTTCTTCCCCTTGGCGGGCGCCGCCCCTTCCTGCGCCGTCTCCGTCGAGTCCTGCGACTTCTCCATCGACGCCATCGATTTCTTCTTGACTCCGCCCATGGAATTCAGGCCCGACCCCGTCGCTGCGCAATTAAGCCTTTCCGCGGAGGCGGGCGCCACACCGTAAGGGAGATTAGACGGCTGGGAGGCGGAAAGTCCACGGTTGAACTACTCCGAAGTGGCTTCCAAGTACGCGCAGCTCGAGGGGATCTCCGGCAGGAACGAGATGACCAAGGTCCTCGCCGAGCTCCTGAAGGCCGCCCCGAAGGCGGAGCTGGCGCAGCTGGTCTACCTGACCCAGGGGAAGCTCCGCCCGGACTACGAGGGGGTCGAGCTGGGCCTCGCCGAGAAGCTGGCCCTCAGGGCGCTTGCGTCGGCATCGGGGCTCTCCCAGGAGAAGGTCTATGCCACCTACGTCAAGCACGGGGACCTGGGAACCGCGGCCGAGGACCTGCTCTCGAATAGGAACCAGGGGACCCTATTCAGCGAGGGCCTCACCCTGAGGAGGGTGTACGAGACGCTGCTCCGGATAGCGAAGCAGTCCGGCTCCGGCTCGGTGGATGCGAAGCTCAAGGAGCTGGTCTCCCTGCTCAACGACGGCTCCCCACTCGAAGCCAAGTTCATCATGAGGACGGTCACCGGCCAGCTGAGGCTGGGGGTGGCCGACTACACAGTGCTCGACGCCGCCGCCACCGCATTCCTCGGCGGCAAGGAGGCAAGGGGAGACGCAGAGCGCGCGTACAACGTCCACCCGGACCTGGGGCACGTGGTCGAGACCGCGGCATCGAAGGGGCCCAAGGGGATAGGCGAGATAGCGGTCCAGGTCGGCGTCCCCATCAGGCCGATGCTCGCCGAGCGCCTCAGCTCCGCTGCCGACATCGTCAGGAAGATGGGGGACAAGCCGGTGACGGCCGAGTACAAGCTCGACGGCGAGCGGCTTCAGATACACAGGGTGGGGGACGACGTCAGGCTCTTCTCGCGGCGGCTCGAGGTCATCACCTCGCACTACCCCGACGCGGGGGACCTCGTCAGGAAGCACGTCTCCGCGAAGAGGGCCATACTCGAGGCGGAGGTGGTGGCGATCAATGAGGACACCGGCGAGTACCTGCCCTTCCAGGAGCTGATGCACCGGAGGCGCAAGCACGGCATCGAGCAGGCCATCGCCGACTACCCCGTCGCGCTGAACTTCTTCGACATGCTCCTGGCCGGCCAGTCGGACCTCACCGGGAAGCCGTACACCGTGCGGAGGAAGCGGCTGGAGCAGGCGGTTGAGCAGACCGACAGGACCCGCCTCGTCCCGGCGAAGACTACTTCGGCGCCGGCGGACATCGAGGGATTCATGGAGGAGGCGATAGCGAACGGGTGCGAGGGGCTCGTCGTCAAGGACCCGGCTTCGACCTACAGGGCGGGGGCGAGGGAGTTCGCCTGGATCAAGCTGAAGCGCGAGTACAGGAGCGAGCTGACCGACACCATAGACCTCGTCATAATCGGGGGGTTCCACGGGCGAGGGAGGCGGGCGGGGAACTACGGGACCTACCTCCTCGGCACTTTCGACGGCAAGAGGTCGATCTACACGAGCGTGGCCAAGGTCGGCACAGGGTTCTCCGACGAGGACCTGCGGAAGCTCCCCGCGCTCCTGAAGCCCTTCGAGAGCCACGTGAAGCCTCCCGGGGTCGAGTCAGAGATGGTCCCCGACGTCTGGTTCAGGCCGCACCTCGTCATCGAGATCATCGCCGCGGAGCTGACCCTCTCGCCGATCCACACCGCGGCCATGGGGAGGGTCAGGCCGGGGGCCGGCATATCCCTGCGGTTCCCCAAGTTCACAGGCAAGCTCAGGGACGACAAGAGCCCAGAGGACGCCACCAGCGTCGAGGAGATCGTGGCGATGTACAACCGCCAGACGAAGAAGATAGGCCCCTAGGCTAGGCGCCGGGGGATCTCCAGAACTTCGCGAGCTCCCTCACCGAGAGCAGGAGGAAGACCGCGCCAACCAGGACCCCGAAGTTGGTGTAAGTGATGCCGTACGAAGCGAGGGGGTCGACCGTGCCGTAGAGGTTGAGGGGGACCTTCCCCAGGAAGGACGCGCACATGACCGCGAGCGCGACGAGCATGTACGTGTAGGCGCGCCTGATGGCCCCGCCCTTGAATGCGGCGTGCAGCCGGTAGGCGTAAAGGAGCACACCGAGGAGGAAGACGCCCGTCACCAGGTTCCAGACCGCGTCCCTGAAGAGGATCACGTCTGTCCGCCCTGATTCCGGGGTAGAAAACAGTTCGGCGACCTAGCGCGGCGCCCCGAACGAGCGGTCCCCGGCGTCTCCCAGCCCCGGCACGATGTACCCGTGCTCGTTGAGGCCGGGGTCGATGGCGCAGGTGTAGAACTCGGCCCGGGGGAAGGACTTCGCGACGTGGTCGATCCCCTGCCGCGTCGCTATCACCGAGAAGAAGACCAGCCGCTTCGGCTTCCCCTGCTTCGACACCCTCTTCGCGACCTCGAGCAGGGTATGCCCTGTCGCAAGCATCGGGTCGGCGATGACGACGACGTCGTCTCTGTGTATCTGCGGTATCTTGGCGTAGTTGACCTCTATGGGGAAGTCCGGCCCGGGCCCCCTCCATGCGCTGATCACCCCGGTCCTGGCCATGGGGAAATTCTTGTACATCCCCTCGACGAAGGGAATCGCAGCCCTCAGCACGAGTATTATCACGACCTTGTCGTTCCCCTTCACCCTCCCGCCCTTGGCGGCCCCGAGGGGGGTCTCCACGGTGAACTCCTCGGTATCCAGGGTCCTGAGGAACTCATAGGCCATGTACCTTCCGAGCCTGTAGATCGCCTTCCTGAAAGCCACCTGGTTCGTCCCCCTGTCGCGCACCAGCGACAGCTGCTCCTTCACCATCGGGTGGTCCACCACCGTGACCTTGTGCTTCACCTGAACGGCCACACCGCTGTTCGGTCAATAGTATTTATGTGAGCACGGGCCCCCTCGCCCCAGGTATGAGGTATCTCAGGGCCGTCCTCGCCGTCGCGCTTCTCGTGGCTTTCGCGGCCCAGATGGCGCCCGTCCACTCTCAGAGCGTCTGCGTCGGACCGAAGTCAGGCTACTACGTGGCGTCCCTCAACGCAGCCATCGACCCCGGCTCCGCCGACTTCATGGCGACCACAGTCAGCAACGCAGAGTCCCTCTGCGCGGCCAACATCGTCTTCGTGCTGACCACCGACGGCGGCGACGGGGCAAGCATGCAGTCCATGATCACCTCCATCGAGGCCTACCAGCAGTGGGGCGGTAACTTCACGACCCTGGTTGCCCCCGAGGGGGCCTTCGCCTTCTCCGCCGGGTCCTACATCGCCGAGGCGTCGAACCGGATAGTGATGGCGCCCGGTACGACCATCGGCTCGGCAACGCCCATCGTCTCCGGGATCCCCACCGGCGAGGAGAACACCACGCTGACGAAGGACATCAACGCCTTCGCGTCCTACATGCAGACCCTCACCGCCGCGCACGGCCGCAACGCCACCGCCACCGCTCTCATGGTCACGAAGGGGGTCTCCTACTGCAGCACCCCTGCCTCGGCGGCGATCCCCTGCCCGTCCGCCCTGGGGCACCACGTCGTCGACGCTGTCACCAACAATACGACCCTGCAGGGCGCTCTCGCCTACCTCGGGGTCCCAGCATCGACGCCGATCAACACCCCGGGCGTCAGGTCGACCCTGATCTCCGTCCTCAGCGACCCCAACGTGTCGAGCCTCCTCTTCCTCCTGGGGGTGTTCGCCGTCCTGGCAGACATCTACCACCCGACGCTCATCCTCTCCGTCGCGGGGGTGGTTGTGATAGCGGTCGCGCTCTTCGGCCTGGGCGTTTTCGGCGCCTCCCCGCTGGCCATCCTATTGATGATCGTCGGCGCCGCGTTCATCTTCCTGGAGGTGAAGATCCAGCACGGGATCAGCGCGCTGCTGGGGGTCGTCATATTCGTCCTCGGGTTCCTGCTCGTCTATCAGTTCCCGCCCGCGTCACCCTCTAATCAGGGCACAAACCCCCTCCCGGCCGTGAACTTCTCCGGAATCCCGGACATCACCTACGGGCTGATAGTCGCCCTGGGCGCAGCCATCGTCATCGGGAGCCTGTACCTCCGCTCCATCCGGGATGCGCTCAAGAAGCGCCCCAAGGTCAACGAACCGACCGCCCTGGTAGGGAGGGAGGGGACAATGGAGTCCGACCTCACGAAGGGGGGGAAGGGGGTGGCGGAGATAGCGTCCGAAGAGTGGAGCGTCACCTCGGACCAGGACCTCAAGCGCGGAGACGCGGTAAGGGTTAAAGGAGTCCAAGGCAACACTCTCATCATCGAGAAGCGAGAAGTTTGAGTCTCCTAGGTCCGATCCAGCTCCAGACAGTCGGGGAGCTCATCAACTACGCCATCTACGGCATAGTCGTCATCATAGTACTCGCCCTCATCGCGGCCACGGTCAAGATCATCCGGGAGTACGAGAGGCTCGTCGTCTTCAGGCTCGGCAGGCTCATCGGCGCCCGGGGCCCCGGAGTCGTATTCATCTTCCCGATCATCAACAGGATGAGCAAGGTCGACCTCAGGGAGAGGTTCCTCGAGGTCCCGCACCAGACATGCATCACCAAGGACAACGCCCCCACGGACATCGACTTCCTGATCTACTACAAGGTCATCGAAGCCACCCAGAGCATCGTGCAGGTCCAGAACTTCGAAGGTGCTTCCATAGGCATCGCCACCACCACGCTCAGGGCAGTGGTCGGGGACATCCCGCTGGACGAGCTCCTGGCGAAGAGGGAGCAGATCAACCAGGTGCTGAGGACGAAGCTGGACGAGGTCACCGAGAGGTGGGGGATCAAAGTCACCAACGTCGAGATCAGGGAGATCAGGCCGCCCCAGGACGTCCAGGAGGCGATGGTCCGCCAGATGTCCGCCGAGAGGACGAGAAGGGCCACGGTCACCGAAGCGGACGGCAAGAGGGAGGCGTCCATCCTTGTCGCCGAGGGTGAGAAGAAGTCGAACATCCTCCGGGCCGAGGGGGACAAGCAGGCGCAGATACTCCGGGCCGAAGGCTACGCAGGTGCGCTCAGCCAGATATTCGGGGCCGCCAAGGGGATCGATTCGAAGACCATGGTGCTCCAGTACCTCGACACGCTGAAGGCGCTGGGGGCGTCGCCGTCGACCAAGTACATCTTCCCCATGGAGTTCACCGGCCTGCTGACGAATCTGCGCAGCCAGGTAAGCGAGTCTCAGACGGACGAGAAGAGCAAGAAGTAGGGCCCGCCGGCCGTGGACCCCTTGAAAGTCCTCGTCACCGGGGGAGCGGGTTTCATCGGCAGCCACCTCGTGGACGCCCTGTCGGCCGAGGGCCACCGGGTCACGGTGGTCGACGACCTCTCGACAGGGTCTACGGGGAATCTGGCGGCGCATGCCAAGGTTGCCGGCTTCGAGTTCCTGAAGGGGGACTTCGCGGCCGGGCCCTCGCTGTCGAAGGCGGTCCGCCGGGCGGACGCGGTGGTGCACCTCGCCGCCAGGGTGGGGGTCGCCGACTCCGTAAGGTCCCCCGAGGCCGTCCACGATGTGAACGTCAACAGGACCCTGCGGCTCCTTAGGGCCTGCGCGAAGGGCGGGGTGGGCCGTTTCGTCTTGGCGTCGTCCGCCTCGGTCTACGGGGACGCATCTCCCCCAGTCTCCGAGGCCATGCCTCTTCGCCCCCTCTCGCCCTACGCCGCCTCCAAGGCCTCCTGCGAGGCGTACTGCCAGGCGTACCGGGCCTCCTACGGCCTCCCGACGGTCGTCCTCAGGTTCATGAACGTCTACGGCCCGCGGATGGGTGGCGCCTACGGCGCGGTCATGTCCGAGTTCGCGAAGAGCGTCGAGGCGGGCAGCCCTCTGACCATCTACGGGGACGGGCGCCAGACGCGCGATTTCCTGCACGTGGCGGACGCCGTCAGGGCGATCATGCTGGGCGCAACGAGCGAGCGAGCCGACGGCGAGACATTCAACATCGGCACGGGCACTCCCACTTCGATATCCGACCTCGCGGAGCTTTTCATCGCTGCCAGCGGCCGGCGTGACCTGAAGGTCTCGAGGGTGACCCCCAGGCCGGGGGAGGTCAGGCACTCGTTCGCGGACGTCGCCAAGGCAAAGCGGGTGCTGGGGTTCGCCGCGAAGATCAAGCTGTCCAATGGGGTCCGAGAGTACCTGAAGTGGCGCTCCCAGTCCGGACGTCCCGCCAGAGAGTGAGCCCTGCGACCGGGCGCCCCGCGCCCTTCGTCGGGCGGGGCGGCTTCTGAAGGGCTGCCTTCTCCGAAGCGGTTAGGCAGAATTCGTATAACCGCCGAGACGCCAAAGGAAGGCGAGTTCTCATGCAGGGCGAACACGAAGTGATGGTGCGTGCGAGACGAAGCACCTAGGGCGCCCTCCCCCTCACGGCGTCGATGAAGTGGAGCTCCATGTCCCTGATGGTGTTGTTGGGGCCCGGTGGGTCGTCTTCCAGCTTGCCGTGCCAGCCGCCGTCGCCGTTGTTGAGCCCGAGCTTCGGGAAGAGCGCCTGGGGTATGTCGGACGTCCCCCTGGAGGTGTACATGGTCACGACCTGGTTCAGGGCGTCGCAGATCACCGTCCCCTCGCTGCCGACGATGCGGACAAGCCTGTTCTTCCCGTCGTGCTGGATCCAGCTGAGGTACACGTTGGCCACCACCCGGTCCGGGAACTCGAGGTTCACGAAGGCCACCTCCTCGAGGACCTCCCTGTTCCGCCGGTAGGACCCCCCGACCGCGTCGACCCCGTAGGGCCACTCGTCGAGGAGGTAGTTCAGGACGTCGATGGGGTGTGGCGCGAGGTCGAACACGATGTCTCTCTCCCCGCTCGGGATGTCGTCGGTGGTCCACTCGAGCGTGGCGTAGTACACCCTCCCGATCCGGCCTCGGTGGAGCATCTGCCTCACCATGCGGAGGGCGGCGTTGAATCTGAAGATGTGGCCGACCTGGAGCATCAGCCCCTGCTCTTCCGCGAGGGACGCCAGCTTGTAGGCTTCCCGCGACGAAAGTGCCATCGGCTTCTCCAGCAGCACGTGCTTCCCCCCCTCCAGGGCAGACCGGGCGACCTCGTAGTGGAGCGGGCTGGGGAGGGCGACGTGCACGACGTCGACGCTGCGGTCGCGCAGCGCGTTCTGATAGTCCCGGCTGAACACCCTTCCGGCACGTCCGACCTGGGCCCGGACCGCCTCCAGGGCGGCCTCGGAGGAGTCCACCACCATCGAGAGCGAGGCTTCTCTGGTCGAGCCTTCGATCCCGGCGTACTCGCGGCAGAGCTTCGTCCCCCAGTAGCCGGCCCCCAGTACCGCGACCCGGATGGGCGCCACTAGGCGCCTCCCCCTGAAAAGCGGCGGATCAGCTCGCAGACGTACTCCACGTCTTCGTCGGAGAGCAGCGGGTGCATGGGGAGGCTGAGGACCTCCTTCGCCAGCCCCTCGCTCGCCGGGTAGGCGCCCGGCCCGTAGCCGAAGAGCCGCACGTACAGAGGCTGCAGGTGGATGGGGATGGGGTAGTGTATCGCCGTCTCCACCCCGTTCGCTCCGAGGCGCTCCTGGAGCCAGCCGCGGTCCTGGGTCCTGATCACGAACTGGTGATAGACCGGCTCGCGGCCCCCGCCTCCGTCCGGAGGGAGCTTCACCCCCGGGAGGTCCTTCAGGCCGCGGCGGTACGCCGCCGCGACGGCCCGCCGCCTCATGTTCCACTCCCCGAGATGCCGGAGCTGCACGCGGCCGATGGCGGCGCTGACCGAGCTGAGCCTCGAGGTGTACCCCAGGACGTCGTGCTCGTACCACGACGACCTCCCCCCGTCCCTGAGCTTCGAGACCCTCTCCGCGACCTTCTCGTCGTCAGTGGTCACCATGCCGCCGTCTCCGAGCACCGTCATGTTCTTGCTCGGGTAGAACGAGAATGCGGCCGCCGTGCCGAGCGCCCCCGCCCGCTTCCCCTTGTAGACCGCGCCATGCGCCTGGCAGGCGTCCTCGACGACCGGGACGCCGTAGCGGACGGACAGCTCCCCGAAGGCGTCCATGTCGGCGGGGTGCCCGTAGATGTGCACCGGCAGGAGCCCGGCCGCGCCCCCGCGCAGCGCCTCCTCGGCCATGGAAGGGTCGAGGCAGAAGTCCGACCCGTCGACGTCCGCGAACACCGGGGTCCCCCCCGCCTGGACCACGGCGTTGGCCGTCGCGATGAACGAAGTGGGGGTGGTGACCGTCCGCTTCCCCGACAGGTCGAGGGCAACCATGATGAACTGGAGCGCGTTGGTCCCCGAGCTGACGGACACGGCGAAGTCTGTCCCCACGAACCTCGCGAACTCTTCCTCGAACTTCACCACGTTCTCGCCCCTGAGGAACTTGTCGTTCCGCAGGGCGTCCATCGCCGCCTCCTCCATCTCCGGCAGCAGCATCGGCCTTCCCTGGGAGATCCTTCTTGGTACGCCACCAGCCCTGTTCCGTACCATGCCCTTGTCTAGGGCAGAGTCTCCGGCAGTCGCCTCAATCCTCGTTTGCGAAGCCAAGGCACACTTCGAAAATCACCAAAAATGCGCTATAAATCATGGATACATCATTCCCAAATTTCGAGAACTGCGCTCTCCCCCGCTGGGAACAGCGACGGTCATGCGGGGGCCCCCCTTCCATCGGGCCCGGCGCCGGCGCCCCCTGATCCGTCCGGTCCCCGGGCCGGGTCAGCCCGGCTGCGCGCGTCCCCGGCGGAACGCCCTCGAGGAGGCCTCGTAGTACCGGACCGCCACCCCGAACGCCCGGAGGATGGCCGGGGAGAACCCCAGGAAGCCCCTGAGCTCCCTGACCTCGGCGCCGTCGAGGGCCGACAGCAGGGCGAGGAGCGGGATGAGCAGTAGGACGAACAGGACCGCCCCGCACCCGAGCGCCAGTGCGGGGACGGGGACGAGCCAGCTGGCGGGCCAGCTGAGCGCCGCGGACGCGCCGGACGCCGCATAGAACCTCCAGAGCCTTCCGCCCCTGGGCCAGACGCCGAGCTCCCTCCCGACCATCCGGGTGCTGACCCCCAGGGAGACTGCGCCCCCGGCGGTGAGCCCGACTATGGCCCCCGGCGCACCCACCGCCCCTACCAGGACGGCCCCGGTCGCCACCGAGACGGCCGACCCGAGGGCCGAGGTCCAGAGCGCGTCCCTTGTCCGCCCGACGCCGTTGAGCAGCGCGCTCCAGGCGAGGCTCCCGGCCCCCGCCAGGAGGTTCGTCGCCGCGAACAGCGCCAGGTACGGCGATGCGAACGCGAAGGCGCCTCCGAAGATAGTCACCATGAGCGGGCCGGCGAAGACCATTACGAATGCCGCGACCGGGGTGACCAACAGGGCGGTGTACGCCACCGCCTTCTGGTAGGTCCGGCCCAGGCTCCCGCGGTCGAGGGTGTTCGCGCTGAACAGCGGGAAGAGGGTGGTGGTGATGGGGTAGGTGAGCAGGGCCATGAGGCTGTTGAACATCCCGGCCTCGGCGTACCCTCCGATCTGGGTGTTGGAGCCGGTCAGCGCCATGACGGTGTAGAGCGCCGGGGTGACGAACCCCGACACCAGCGCGGCGACGCAGATGGGGAAGGCGTACCGCACCCCCATCCCCACGGCCGCCATCGCCCCCACCGGGAGCTTCCCTCTGGCCAGCCATGCGACGTAGCCGAGCCCGATCCCCCCGGAGACGACGAACGAGGCGGTGTACCCGGCCACGGCCCCGGCGACCCCGTACCCCAACAGCACGAGCCCGACCGAGGCCCCGAGCTTGACCGCCCCCTGGAGCGCCTGCAGGAGCGCCGACCTCCCGAACCTCCCGAGCCCTGTCATCCCCAGGTCCGTGATGTTGTAGGCCGCCTGCCCCAGGACGGAGACCAGGGCGATGGGGATCACGACCCCGCCCAGCTCGGGCCGATCCACCACGGTGTTGGCTATCCACCCCGACAGCCCCAGGAATCCGACGGCCGCAGCCGCGGCGACCACAGTCCCGAAGACCGCCATCGCGTGGACGAAGGAGACCGCCTCGGCTCCCTTCCCCTCGGAGCTCAGCCTCGCGGCGAACCTCGTCGCGGCCGAGTCGAGCCCGAGCCTGACGGCAGTGAACAGGAAGGGGGGGACGATCAGCGCCACCGTGTAGAGTCCGTACCCCGACGGGCCGAGCACCCGCCCCACGATTATGGCGGTGACCGCCAGCAGGAGGGTGAAGGCCAGGTTCCCGAGGAACAGGTGGTACATCCCCCTCACCGTGGGGGACCCCTCGCCCCCGGCCGGGGCCTGCGCTGCCCCGGTCACCGCTGGGCCGGGAGAGCGCTCCGCCTGAGCCCGCCCCCCGCTATCGCGCACCGGCGCCACCGCCGTCTTCCCATCCACACCTCCCGCCCCCGTCTCTCTGCGGAAGAAACTTGAAGTTCCTTTAAGAAACGTCGCCCTAATCTCCAAGAATCCAAAATATTTCATGCTTAGGGAGTCTTAAATCCAATCCTCGGAAAGGGTTGGAGCGAGCGAATCATTTGTCAGTCCAAGAAGGGGAGATCCAGGCGAGGCGCAGGACCATCGTCGTCCTTCAGGACGAGATGCGGAGGGTCCTCGACGCCGCCAGGGTGCTGCTCGAGGAGTTCGACGCCATAGGCAAGGGGGATAAGGCCCACGTGTCTTCGACTCTCGAGAGGGTCAACCAGGCCGCGGACGACGTCATAACGCTCAGGAGCGCGCTGATCCGGGAGCTCTCCCAGGTCGGGACGCTGCTCGTCAACAGGGAAGACATCCTCAGGGGCGCCTTCGCCGTCGAGGAGATTTTCGGGCACATCAACGGGGTCGCGTTCAAGATGTCACAGCTGCAGAGGGCATCGGCCAAGAACAAGAAGTACAGGGAGTTCATCATCCAGCTCCTCGGCCTGCTGATCGACGGGATCTCGAAGCTCAACGAGAGCATCAGGGCGCTGTCGCTCAACCCCGACCAGTCGATGCAGATGTCCGCCCAGGTCCAGCAGATCGAGAGCTCCGTGGACGACGCCTACAGGGAGGCCGTCGCGACGGTGATGAAGACCGCCACCAACGTCAAAGAGCTGATCACGGTCAAGGAAGTCGTGGAGTCGATCGAGAACTGCGCCGACGCCATGCTCGACGCGGCCAACGCCAGCACCATCCTAGCGCTGGGAATGTAGACCATGCCCAAGCAGCGGGCCAGGGGCAGGCTCTTCGAGAACAGGATCGTCGTCTGGGACATCGAGGACTCGCGGCGCCTCTTCAAGGAGGGCTACTACGGCAAGCCTCTGGGCATCCCGAAGCCCAAGGACTTTGAGTTCGACGCGCCGCTGATACTCGACCTGATGGAGGGGTACTACCTCGCCACGAAGAAGGTCATCGAAGTCGAAGACCAGTCGGGGAAGGACATCCCTCCGAAGAAGCTCCAGGAGGTATGCGAGTCGTCGTACACCGACTTCGCCGAGAAGTTCCAGGTCTACAGGAAGCTCAGGGAGGACGGCTTCGTCGTCACGCCGGGGATCAAGTTCGGCTCCGACTTCGCGGTCTACGAGCACGGCCCGGGGATAGACCACGCACCCTACATCGTCCAGGTGGTCTCCCCCGAATCGAAGATGACGGCAACCTCCATGGTGAGGTCCGGCCGGCTCGCCACCACCGTCAGGAAGCAGTTCATCATCGCGATCTCCGACAAGGAGAGGAAGACCATCGACTTCCTCCGCTACGACTGGTGGAGAGCCTAGGCTCCTTCAGCACAATCAAATAGAACTCCACCCCGGGCGCGCCCCATGGACAAGATCGCCGAGGACTCCTATGTCCTGGTCTACAGGGACCGGAGGCGCCGGTGGCTGGTAAAGCCCAAGGACACGCCGAAGCTCCACACCCACCTGGGGATCCTCGACATGTCTGCCCTCGTCGGCCGGGAGTTCGGGGTGACGGTGACGACCACCATGGGGGACGAGCTCGTGATCCTGGAGCCGACCATCGAGGACCTCGTCATGAAGCTGGCGAGGAAGACGCAGGTGATCTACCCGAAGGACCTGGGGCTCATGGTCGTGAAGCTCGGCGTCCGCTCCGGGTCGCGCGTGGTCGAGACCGGGACCGGCAGCGGCGCGACCACCGCCCTGATGGCGTACCTCGTGCAGCCGACCGGAATGGTATACACCTACGACATCCGGCCCGAGCACCAGGAGGTGGCCAGGAAGAACATCGAGAAGCTAGGGCTCTCGAAGTACGTGACGTTCAAGGTCGGAGACGCGAGGCTCGGCTTCGAGGAGAAGGGGGTCGACGCGGCCATACTCGACGTCGGGGACCCCTGGGAGGTGGTCCACAGCATGAGGGAGGCCATGAAGCCGTCGGCGCCCATGGCAGCCGTGACCCCGACCACCAACCAGGCGGAGAAGCTCGTCGCCAAGATGAAGGAGGAGGGGTTCGTGGCGGTCGAGTCCCTGGAGATACTGCTCAGGCACCTGGAGGCCAGGGTGGGGATGACGCGCCCCTCCAACATAATGGTGGGGCACACCGCCTACCTCACCTTCGGCAGGAGCACGCTTCCGCCGTCTCACCAATCGGAAACGGTTTTAACCCCTGCAGAGTCGCGTCGCCCGACCGATGAGCAGCAGTGAGAGATACGGAGACGCCTCCGCACTACTTTACCTCGTCCCCTTCGCCCTGAGCGGGGTCTACGGCCTCTACCTCTGGGTCAGGGCCGGGATCTCTCTGACGCTCCCGTCCTCGGTGTACCTCACGGTCACCAGGGACCCGTACGTGTTCGTGGCCGGTTCCGTCGCGATCATGCTCGCCATCGTCCTCGACATGAGGGGGACCGAGCAGGGCCAGAGGAAGGCCAAGCTCGCATCCCTGGGCAACACGCTCCAGTCGGTGGCCATCGCGAGCCTGGTGCTGGTGCTGATATCCGCGTTCTACGCCAACGGGTTCATCAACGTGACCGGGGCGGCCGACGACTTCATGGTGGGGAGGTACGGGCTGGTCTTCCCGGCGGCGATGGTGCTGCTGAGCTACCTCGTGACCGCCCAGTTCAAGCCCGCGTCGCTGGCCGACAGGAAGGTCATCGGGATAATCGCGCTCCTCCTCGTCCCCGCCTCGATCTACGAGATAGGGCGGCGCCAGCTGGTCCTGGGCCTCGGCCTGGGTTTCGTCCTCCTGGTCCTGGGCCTGGTGGTCTATCTGCTCCCACCGCGCAGGCAGTCCCCCGAGAAGCAGGAACAGCCCCAGTAGGCCCCCGCCCGTCCGCGGGTCTGGCCCCAGTCAGGGACAAAAGCACCGCTTCCGAACCCCTGTCGGGATAGAAGTTGCTGTCCACTTTCACCCGGGGGGACAGGGTCCAGATCCTCATCCTGCTGCTCTGCCTGGTCCCCTTCGTGGCCACCATCTTCCTGGGGGTGGCGGCCGACGACCCCTGGGCGGTGGTCCTCTCCACGGGGCTCGCCATCGCCTCCGCCGGGTTCGCCCTGGCCTGGGGGACTGAGTCTCTGCAGTTCATAGTGTCGCAGGCGCTGGCGCTCGCCGTCCTCGCGGTGGTCAACGTCCTCCCGGAGTACTCGGTCGAAGTGGTGCTCGCGTACAAGGGGGCCACCGACTCCACGCTCCTCCACTTCGCCACGGCCTCGATGACAGGCGCCAACAGGATACTCCTCGGCCTCGGCTGGCCGGTGGTCTTCGTCCTCAACTGGGTCTCCTCCAGGCGGGCGGGGCGGCCTTCCGCGTCCCTGGTGCTCGAGCAGGGCCAGGGGCCGGGGGTTGCGTTCCTGGCCGTGGCCACCCTCTACTCCTTCGTGATAGCGGTCAAGGGGACCCTCGGCCCCGAGGACGCCGTGGTCTACCTCTCGATCTTCGCCGTCTACGTCTATGCCGCCGGGAGGATGCCCGCCAGGTCCGGGGAGCTTGCGGAGGAGCTTGAGGGCCCGTCGAAGGCGGTCTCCGGGCTCAGGGGGCCCTTCAAGGTCCTGGCCATCGTCTTCTTCGTCGCCATCGGCGGGGTGGCGATCGCCTTCGGCTCGGAGCCGTTCATCGCCAACTTCCTCGCCCTCGCCTCTACCCTCAAGCTCGGTGGGAGCACCCAGTACCTGCTGATCCAGTGGCTCACCCCTGTCCTGACCGAGCTCCCCGAGGCTGTGACCGTGTTCTACTGGGCGGCGACGACCGGCAAGGCGCCCATGGCCCTCTCGAGCCTGATCTCTTCGAAGCTCAACCAGTGGACCATCCTGGTGGCGACCATCCCCGTGGTCTACGATATCGCCCTGGGCGGGTTCGGGAGCATCCACCTCTCGCCCCTCCAGGTCGAGGAGATCCTCCTCACCGCCGCCCAGTCCCTCTACGGCGTCGTCTGCCTGCTCGACCTCAAGCTCGGGAAGTTCGACGCGTCCGCACTCCTCGGACTCTTCCTCGTCCAGTTCTTCGTCCCCGAGGTAAGGCTCGAGGTGACCGCGGCCTACCTCGTCCTGGCGGCCTTCGAGTTCGCCCGCAACCCCGACAGGCTCGGCCCCTTCAGGTCTATGGGCGCCGCGTTGCGGGGGCACGTTCATTAAGCGCGCTCGGCGGAGAGTGAAAGAGGCATGTCCGGGACCCAGGAAGGCATCACGGCAAAGAAGTCGGAGAACTTCGACGAGTGGTACACCCAGGTCATACTGAAGTCGGAGATAGCCGACTACAGCCCCGTCTCCGGGTGCGTCGTCTACAGGCCGCTGGGGTACGCCATCTGGGAGTGCATCCAGAGGGAGACCGACGCCCTCTTCAAGAAGGACGGGGTGGAGAACACCTACTTCCCGCTGTTCATCCCCGAGCGGCTCCTGAAGAAGGAGGCCGAGCACGTGGAGGGGTTCGCGCCCGAAGTGGCGTGGGTCACCGAAGCCGGGAACTCGAAGATGGAGGAGAGGCTGGCCATCCGACCGACGTCCGAGTCCATGATGTACGAAGTGGTGAGCCGCTGGATCAGGTCCTGGCGGGACCTCCCCATGAGGCTCAACCAGTGGAACAACGTCGTCCGCTGGGAGTTCAAGAACCCGGCCTTCATCCTCAGGTCGAGGGAGTTCCTCTGGAACGAGGGGCACTCGCTCTTCGCGACCAGGGAGGAGGCCGACGCCGAGCGCGGAAGGATCATGGAGATCTACAGGAAGATCACCGAGGAGTACCTCGCCATCCCCGGCTACCTGGGGCGGAAGTCGAAGTCGGAGACATTCGCCGGCGCCGAGGGGACCTACAGCATCGAGCACCTCCTCCCAGACGGCAAGGCCATCCAGGGTCCCGACTGGCACTCGGACGGCCAGAACTTCGCGAAGGCGTTCAACATCATGTTCATCGACGACAAGGGGAACAAGCAGTACGCCTACCAGAACACCTGGGCCATAACGACCCGGGAGATCGGGGTGATGCTGGCGACCCACAGCGACGACAAGGGCGCCGTGGTCCCCCCGAAGCTGGCGGCCGTCCAGGTCGTGGTGGTCCCGATCGTGAACGACGAAAGCAAAGAGGCCGTCCTCGCGGAGGCGAGGAAGCTGATGGGGCACCTAACCGCCTTCAGGGCCCGCCTCGACGACAGGGACAACCTGACCCCGGGGAGGAAGTTCAACGAGTGGGAGCTCAAGGGGGTCCCGCTCAGGGTCGAGTTCGGCCCCAGGGACATGAAGGGGGGCCAGGCGGTACTGGTAAGGCGCGACACCGGGGCGAAGAGGGCAGTGAAGCTCGCCGACATCGGGGCGGAGGCTTCGAAGGAGCTGGAGGCCATCCAGGCGAACCTGTTCAAGCGGGCGTCGGACTTCCTCGCCGCGAGCACCCGCGACGCCGGGTCCCTCGACGAGCTGAAGAAGATCCTCTCCGAGAAGGGGGGACTCCTGCGGGTGCGCTGGTGCGGCGACGCCGCGTGCGAGACGAAGCTGAAGGAGGCGGCCGGTGGGAAGGTCCTGAACGTCCCCCTGGGCCAGGCCCCATCGAAAGGCTCCTGCGCCGCCTGCGGCAGGGACGCACCCACCTTCGCGCTCTACGGCCGTTCCTACTAGACCCTACATGGCCCTCGGGGTTGCGCGCCCGGCCCTTCAGGTCGCGGTCCTCGGTGCCATCAACTGGGACACCACCGTCTTCGAGCGCGATTTCGCCTCTCCAGGGGAGGAGGTCCCAGTCCAGCGGGTGGAGGAGTTCCCCGGGGGGAAGGGGGCAAACACCGCGGTCGCGGCCGCCAGGATCCTGGGAGGGTCGGCGGTGGCGTTCCTGGGGGCGCTGGGCGCCGACCAGGTGAAGGGCCCCCTGCTCGAGAGCCTGGCCGTCGAGGGGGTGAGGACCGACGCGGTCCAGGTGGTGCGGGGGTCGGCCTCGGGCCGGGCCTACGTCGTCGTCGACGGCTCCGGCAGGAAGGCGATACACACGCACTTCGGCGCCAACGACGCCTACAGCGCGGCCCACGTCCGCTCCGCAGCCTCTTCCTCGATGATCTCGGCCGCCCCGGTCGTGGTGATAATGGACGTCCCGCTCCCGGCGGCAGCGGCGGCTGCCGAGGCCGCATCCAGGCGCTCGAGGATCATCTACAGCCCCGGGGTCAGGGGAACGGGGCCCGGCGAGCGGCTCTCCGAGATACTTTCGCTGACCGACGACCTCGTGGTGGACAGGAGCGAGCTTTCGAAGCTCAGTGGCCGGAGCGACCCGGGCGACTGCGTCGAGTCCCTCATCCGGCGCTACGAAGGGGTGACGGTGGTCGCCACCCTCGGCCCCGAGGGGTGCCTCGTCGGGCGGGCGGACGAAGTCACGAAGGTCCCGCCTGTGGACCTTGCCGACCTGGGGCTGGAGGCGGTCAACAGCACGGGCTCAGGGGACGCCTTCCTGGCGGCCTACGCCTGCTACTCGCTCTTCGGGCTCTCCCCGGAGGAGGCCGCCCGCTGGGGGAACCTGGCCGGGGCCCTCAAGGCCGCCAGCGCGGACACGCGTGGTAGCCCCACCCGGGACGAGCTGGAGGGGAAGATGCGCCTTCTGAGGGGACTCAGAGCGCGGCGACCGGACTCGCCATAGCGAAGAGCCTCTGGGCGGTCTCGTCGACGCTCATCGGCAGGTCCACCTTCGCGAGGGCTATCATGTGGAGGGACAGGGACGAGGCCGCGATACCGAAGCAGGCGCTGCGCAGGAAGTCCCTGGTCTTCAGGTACCACGACAGCGTGGACCCGCTGAGTATGTCCCCGGCCCCGGTGGTGTCGAGGACCGGCGACTTTGGCACGTCGACCTTGTAGACGTGGCTCCCATCGAGGACGTGGCATGGCTCCCCTCCGTGGGTCACGATCCCCCTTCGCACCCCCACGGCCGCCACCCGGGCGAGCGCCTCCTTGGGGTCGCTCTTCCCCGTGAGCATCTCGGCCTCCACCTTGTCCATCTTGATGGCGTCCACCTTCGCCAGGATGCTTCTGTCCTTCAGGGGCGCGGCGGAGACCTTACCGTCCTTGTCGAAGGCGCGGATGAACCCCTGAGGGTCGAGGAATGTGAAGTTCGACCTGGCCGATATCTCGGTGAGGAGGGCCGCCGACACCTCGCCGGCCACCGGGCTGACCAGCGATGCGTCGTACCTGGTGTCCGGGACCATCTGGGATGCCGAGAGGTCTTCGCACCTGGTCGCCAGCTGAAGCGACCTTTCGCCGGTGCCTCCAGCTATCCTGAACCTCGTCGTCGGCCTCGTCGCGCTCCTGTCCGACCCCCTGAGGACCAGCCCGTTCCTGGCGAGCCAGACCGACTGCTCGTCGGGGAAGTCGTTGCCGACCTTGGTGAGAGGGGTCACCGAGTGCCCGAACCTGGCGCAGACGAGGCCGGCGTATGAAGGGGGCCCCCCCACTGAAGTGATCTGGCGGACCGGGAGCTGGATCGAGTCGATGGTGATGAAACCAGCCACCAGGATATTCAATCGCGGCCCCGCGAGGGTGGTCGTCTTAAGAACACTATGCCGAAATTTTCGCCGGCCGTGGATAGGAGGGTCTTCCCGTTTAAATAACCAACGGCCAAAGCCGGAGACGAGAAAGCATTTTGGACGTTCAATCAAGAAAGGCAATAAGTACAGGCGCAGGCGTCGCAATAGTAGTCGTCCTCCTGGTCATCGCTGCAGGAGCCTACTATTACATCGCCTACTACTCGCCTGCTTCGACAACAACCACCACGACCACAACGACCACCACGACCACAACTCTGCCTGGTAAGGGCATGTCCATCGGCGTCGTCTTCGACGTCGGAGGCCTCGGGGACCGCGGCTTCAACGACCTTGCCTACGCAGGCATGATCCAGGCGAACCAGACCCTGGGCGTCGACTACAAGTACGAAGTGGCGACGTCGACGAACGACATCCCCGCTCTCTTCGCGACCCTGATCAACGACCACCTCAACCTCATCGTTGGGGTAGGGTTCGACGACGACCAGGCCATCGCCCAGTACTCAGCCCAGTATCCCAACCAGAAGTTCGCCCAGGTTGACGGTGACATCTACAACGTCACGAACGTGATAGCCATCAAGTACCAGGAGCATGTAGGCAGCGCCATAGTCGGCGCGCTGGCCGCAGCCATGGCAGGTCCGACCGGCAAGGTCGGCTTCCTCGGCGGCGTGTCCATCGGCATCATCTACAAGTTCTGGAACGGGTACAAGTACGGTGTCCAGTGGGCAGACAACTACCTGACCCACGCCACGGGCACCTCCTGGAACAACTCACTGGACGAGGTCTACGACTCCAGCGGGTTCAACGGGTTCGCTGACCCCAGCGGCGGCTTCACCAACGGCCAGGCCATGATCGCCAGGGGCGACAAGGTCATCTTCACGGCCGCGGGCGGCACCGGGATCGGCACCTTCAACGCCATAGGCCAGCACGACCAGCAGCAGGGCTGGGGCTGGTCAAACTCGACCGCACCACCGGTGTGGGCGATCGGCGTTGACGCAAACCAGGACTACTACGGCACCCAGCAGTTCTTCTCAGCAGCCCAGCAGAACAAGACAGCTTCCAACCTGACCCCGCCGTCCTTCATCCTGACCTCTGAGATCAAGGCGGTCGACAAGGGCGTCTTCGACGTGGCGTCCTGGGTCGTGAAGGGCAACTACAGCGGCGTGTGGAACAACCCAACCAAGTTCGCTCCATCGTTCTTCGACGGAACGACCCAGCTCTGCGGCACCGACGGGGCCTCGGCCTGTCATGTCAGGGGAGTCCTCCTCCTCGGCTATGCGCAGCACGCGGTGGGTCCGACCAGCTTCCAGTACACCAGCCAGTTCCTCACTGCAAACGCGAAGCTCGTAATGTCTCAGATGGAGAAGGGAATCCTCAACGGTTCCATCACCGTCCCTGAGATCTACACAGACACAGGCTACTCGTCACTTCTTCACTAGGAATAGGTGAGGGTTCCTCACCTACCCTTCCTTTTTGTGGGAACCATGACAGAACCAATGCTTCGGATGCTTGGAATTAGGAAGACCTTCCCCGGCGTCGTCGCCCTCGACGGCGTGGACCTGGTCGTCGGCCAGGGGGAGGTGATGGGGGTCCTAGGCGAGAACGGCGCGGGGAAGAGCACCCTGATGAACATACTCTACGGGCTCTACACCATGGACGAGGGGACCATCGAGATGCAGGGGAAGAAGGTCCACATCAGGAACTCCGCCGACGCCATAGGCATGGGCCTCGGGATGGTCCACCAGGCGTTCACACTCGTCCCCAACTTGACAGTGATGGAGAACATAATCCTCGGCTCGGAGCCCTCGAACATGGGGGTCATCGACGTGAAGGACGCCAGGCGGCAGGTGACCGAGCTCGTCAAGCAGGTGGGGCTCGACATCGGCCTCGACACCCTGGCCGAAGACCTGCCCACCGGGTTCAAGCAGCGGGTCGAGATCCTGAAGGCCCTCCACCGCGGGGCGAAGATACTGATCCTCGACGAGCCGACGGCCGTCCTCACCCCCCTGGAGGCGGAGGAGCTTTTCAAGTCCATCAGGAGGATGACCAAGGCCGGGTCCACGGTGATCTTCATCACGCACAAGCTGAAGGAGGTCATGGCGATCACCAACAGGATCACGATCATGAGGCGGGGGAAGGTGGTCGCCTCCCTCGAAACCAAGGACGCCAACTTCGACATCCTGGCCAACGCCATGGTGGGGCGCCAGGTCCAGAGGAAGTTCAACTTCGGGCCCTACAAGCCCGGGGAGACGCTACTCAAGGTCGAGGACCTGAAGGCGGCGTCGAAGCACAAGACCGAGGCGCTCAACGGGCTCTCCTTCGCAGTGGGGGCCGGTGAGATCGTGGGCGTCGCCGGGGTGGAGGGGAACGGCCAGACCGAGCTGGTGGAGTGCATAATGGGGCTGATGAAGCCCACCGGGGGGACCATCCGCCTGAAGGAGAAGCTCATCAACAAGCTCCACACCTCCGAGGTCCTGAAGCTCTCGGTGGGGCACGTCCCCGAGGACAGGGCCCTGAACGGCCTGATACTCGACTTCTCGATCGCCGAGAACGTGGTGCTGGGGTCGACGGAGCGCACAGACTTCTCGAAGCGCGGGGTGATGGTCCCGAAGAGGATAAGGGACTTTGCCAGGAAGATCGTCCAGTCGTTCAGCGTCTCGACCTCCGGCATCGACGTCAAGGCCAGGAACCTTTCGGGCGGGAACCAGCAGAAGATCATAGTGGGGAGGGAGCTCGCGGGGCAGCCGCACCTGCTGATAGCGCACCAGCCGACCAGGGGGCTCGACGTGGCCAGCACGGAGTACATCCAGTCCCTGCTGGTCGACTCCCGGAACGCCGGGAGGGGGGTGCTCCTGGTGAGCGCCGACTTCGACGAGATCCTCGACCTCAGCGACAGGATACTCGTCCTCTACGAGGGGAAGTTCATCGGGGAGCTCCAGCGCGGTGCGAGCATAGGCGAGCTCGGCAGGCTGCTCGGGGGAATAGCGGCGTCGTGAGCGAGACCGGGCGCCACTGGCTGAAGCGGGTCCTGCGGTCCGCCGTCCCTTCCCTGGTGGCCCTCGGGCTGGGGCTCCTGGTCGCCTCAGTCGTGATGGTCGTCTTCGGAGAAGACCCAGTCGCCATCTTCTCCGCCCTGTTCGAGGGGGCGCTGACCACCCAGTTCGGCCAGTCCTCGGTCCTCAACTACATGTACGCCTACATCCTCCTCTCGCTGGCGTTCCTCCTCCCGGGGAAGGCCGGCATCTGGAACATCGGCGGCCAGGGGCAGGCGATACTCGGGGGGGTCACGGCCGCGCTCCTGGTGGAGTTCGTCCCGCTCCCGATGGTGCTGTGGCCTGTCGCGGCCATGGTCCTCGCGACCCTCGCCGGAGCCGCCTGGTCGGCGATCTCGGGGCTCCTGGAGGCGTATAGGAACGCGTCCGCCATCGTCACCACCATCATGATGAACTTCATCGCCGCCAACCTGGCGACATTCCTGCTCTACTACGTCCTGATACCGAGGGCCCACGTGCCGGGCTACTACAACGAGGTCGACTTCCCGGCGGCCGCGACCCTCCCGACCCTCCCGTACTTCACGACGTCGGTGATGATATTCATCGCGATCGCCGTCGCCCTGGGGACGGCCTTCTTCCTTAACAGGACGACCCTGGGGTACAAGATCAGGGCGACGGGGCTCGGGTCCAGGCCCGCCGAGTCCAAGGGGATCAATCCCAGGACGACGAAGGTGATCGCCATGCTCATCGGCGGGGGCATCGCCGGGCTCGCCGGCGCGGGGGCGGTGATGAGCGTCGGCCACGGCTGCGGGACCGTCGCCTGCTACCAGGACGGTTTCGCGAGCGGCTGGTTCGGCGGGTTCGGCTTCGCAGGGATCGCCGTGGCCCTGGTGGCCGTCAACGACCCGATAGCGTCCATCTTCTCCGCCGTGTTCTTCTCGATCCTCGCGGCCGGGATGCCCTTCGCCTACCAGAGCATCTACGTCGTGTGGGCGATGCAGGGGATAATAATCCTCTTCATGGCCGCCCCTCAGCTCAGCAGGATGATCCTGTCATTCAGGAGGAAGAAGAAATGGACCTGACCTGGCTGATCCTCCTGGCGGTCTTCGGGCTCCAGAACGCCGTCCCCATCGGCATAGCGGCCCAGGGGGAGCTGGTCACCGAGAAGTCTGGCATATTGAACATCGGGATCTACGGGGGGATGGCGATCCCCGCCTTCGCGGCCGCGGCCACCAACCTCGCCTTCGGCCCGACCCTGGGAAACGCGTCCCCCTACATGGGGCTGCTGGCAGCCATGGCCACCGGGGCGGGGCTGAACTTCGTCTTCGCCTACCTCTCCACCAAGATACACGTGGACCAGGTCATAGCCGGCATCGGGATCAACATCTTCGCCGTCGGGATCACGGCCGTCTTCCTCCAGAGGTACTACGCCCTGGACGGGACTCCCAACGGGCACCAGCTGGCGCCCCTGTTCTCCATCACCGGCCTCGCCCAGAACCTCCACGTCAGCATCAGCCCGCTGATGGCAACCATGTTCGTCCTCCCTGTCCTGGTCTACCTGTTCCTGGGGAGGACGAAGCTCGGGCTCCACATCAGGGCCGTGGGCGAGAACCCCAAGGCGGCCGAGGCGGCCGGTGTCGACGTCGCCTGGGTAAGGATCACGGCCACCGCCATCGGCGGCATCCTCCTGGGGCTGGGGGGCGCCTTCCTCACGGTCGACTTCAACCCCAACTTCGTCCCTGACTACGCCCAGGCGATCTTCCCCGCTTTCATAGCCCTGGCCGCCGTAATCGCAGGTGGGTGGAAGCCCCCCTACGTGCTCGCCGTCAGCATACTCTTCGGGGTGACCGAGGCCCTCAGGCCGGTCCTGGCTGTGTCTTCGACCCAGGGGTACCTTCTCACCACCCTGCCCTACATCGTGACCGTGGTCGTCCTCGGCATCGCCTCCAAGCGCCTGAGGCCGCCGGCCGCCCTGGCCCTCCCTTACAAGAAGGAATAGCGCCGGCCCGGTATATCTTTAAGAACAGTCAGCATTCGAGGCCGAAAGAGAAGCTTGTCCAAGAAGAGGAAGAGTCGTGGACGTTCGAAGGGAGGTAAGGGACGCAGCGACACCATCTACTGCAGCAACTGCGGAGCCTCCGTCCCCAGGGACAAGGCGAAGAAGGTCACCACGAGGACGAGCCTCGTCGAGCCAACCCTCGCCAGGGAGCTCAGGGCAGCCGGAGCGTACATCGCTTCACCAACGACTGTCCGTTACTACTGTGTGAGCTGCGCGGTCCACTACGGCATCGTCAAAGTCAGGGCCAAGAGCGAAAGGCGCAGCTGGTAAGCGTCCAGGGCAAGCTCAGTAATCCCGCATCCTCGCAACGCCCAGTCACACCGGTCTCGGCAGACTATGGCCCGGGCTCCTTGCTCGCGCGTCCCTGCCCGAATAGCCGCAGAGGCAGGGTGTGTCGCGGCCCCCCGATGGCTCCGAGCCGGCTTTCTAGGCGTGCTTCTTCCTGAGCATCTTCGCCGCGGCGGTCTGGGCCGACAGCTTCGCATAGGCGATCTGGCGGTTCACCACCGGCCAGGGCCTCCCTGAAGCGAACCCGCAGTCAGGGTTCAGCACGATGTTCTCCTCCCCGAAGACCCTGCTCGCCTCCTCGACCCGCTTCACGATCTCCTGGGGGGTCTCCACCCGGGGGTCTTTCACGTCGATGACCCCGAGCCCGATCTCCCCGTGCCAGGGGTGCTCCCTGAACACCTTGTAGGTCCCCGCCCTCTTCGTCGCGTACTCGAGGACGAGCCTCCTGACTTTCATCTCGAGTATCTCGTCTATCATCTTCTCGTACCCCCCGTCGGAGTAGTGCTGCTCGTCGGAGCGCCAGTTCCCGCGGCAGATGTGGACCCCCACTTCGATCCCCGACACCCCCTTCACGGTCCTGTTGATCAGCTCGGCCGCGATCTTGTGGAGCTCGCCGAGGTCGCCCAGCTTCCAGCCGTTGAGGGCCAGGAGCCACCTCGTGTAGCGGAAGTCGACGAAGTTCCCCACGGCCGGCTCGTCGAGCTGGACGAAGCTAGCGCCCGCCTCCTTCAGGGCGAGTATCTCCTCCCTGAGCATCGCCGTCAGGTCCCCGAAGGCGTCCTCGGGGGTCTTGTAGAAACTCCCCGACCTGTCCCTGTTCCAGGAGTTGATGAGGAGGGTGAGGGGCCCTATCAGCGGCGCCATCACCGGCTTGTCCGTGTATCTCTTGGCAAAGGCGACCTCCCCGGCGACCAGGGGCGCGGTCCGCTTGATCTTCCCGACGATGATGGGGTTGCTGATCACCCCGACGTGGAGGTTCATGGACTTCACGTACTGCTCCGCCTCCTTCGTCATCAGCTCGGTGGTGGGGATCAGCTTGAACGAAGGGATACGCTCGGCCACGAACGCCAGGAACGAGAACCGCCTCTGCTCGCCGTCGGAGACCTCGTCGACCCCTGTCGTCTCCTGCTGCTTGATGGCGAGGACCACCGCCTCGTCGTAGTACTCCTTCAGCTGCGACTCGGGCAGCTCGCCCGCCTCGAACTTCGCGATCGCCTCCAGGAGCCACTCGGGCCGGGGGAGGCTGCCTACCACGGACGTGGGGAAGAGGGTGTTTGGCAACGGGGACGGCCTGAGCCCCTGGGGCATGTATAGGTTGCCCCGGCGCCCGGACCGCTCAGTATCCCGGGGAGCTCGCCGTCGAGTTGATCGAGCTCAGGATGACCACGCTGGTGATGAACACCGGCGGCAGCGGCTCGCCCGACGGCCAGGCGGAGGGGCAGGTGGGGGACTGGCAGAGCGGGGAGTTGGCTATGGCCTGCACGACGCCCCAGCCGGAGATGACCTTCCCGAAGACGGTGTAGTGGCCGCTGATCTGTATGTTGGACGAGCTGTTCGACAGGTTCACGAAGAACTGGCTGTTCCCCGTGTTGAGGCCGGAGGTGAAGTTCCCCTCCCTGGCCATGGCGAGGTACCCCTGGTAGGTCCCAAGGCCGGGGCATTGGTTCACTTCAAGGGGGACGTTGTGGTTGCCCGCGAGGTCGGCCGAGGTGAGGCCCGTGGTGTTCGAGAACCCCTGGCCCCAGGATACCCTGGTGTCGTTGTACCCGCCCCTGGAGTGCGGGTCGCCCGCCTGTATCACGAATGTGGGGACGATGCGGTGCCAGACCAGGTCGTTGTAGAACCCGGCCTTGGCCAGGCTCACGAAGTTGGAGACCGTCTGCGGGGCGCAGGACGGGTAGAGGACCGCCTGGAATGAGCCGTCGCTGGTGTTGAACTGGGCGTACACGGGCGGAGGGACGTAGACGTAGCCCCAGTAGACGAACCAACCCACCCCGACCACCACGAGCGCGGCCACGGCCACCGCGGCGAGCTTCGTCCACGGGAGGAAGCTCTGCTTCTTCCGCCTTCCGGGCTTGTCGACCAAACTAGATCGTAGCCGGGGCGGGTTCCTTAGAAATATCCTTCGGTGTGCGATCCCCGCCCAGGGCGCCCACGGCGGTGTAGCTCCTCTCGACGAAGGTGAACAGGGCCACGGCTATCACGAGGAGCACCCCCCACCCCACCAGGCCCAGCAGCGAGGATACGGCCAGTATCAGGAGCCTCTCGCTCCGTTCCCCTATCCCGACCCCGGCCAGCTTCACCCCGAGGGCGTCCCCCTTGGCCCTGGTGTAGCTCACGAGGAGGCTGAACGAAAGCGCGAGCAGGACCGCCACCGGGGACGCGTACCCCCCGAGCAGGACCCCGCCGAAGAGGGCGACCTCGGCGACCCTGTCCATGGTCGAGTCGAGGAACGCGCCCCTGGCCGACGTCCTCCCGGTGACCCGGGCCACGGCCCCGTCCACTATGTCGAACCACCCGGACACGAGTATCAGCACCCCGCCCAGAAGCTCCCCTGAGTACCCCCCGGTCGAGTAGGACCACGCGGCGAGGAAGGACACCGCCAGGCCGACGGCGGTCCAAGCCGTGGGCGAGAGCTCCAGCCTCGCGAAGAGCGACCCCACGGAGGCGAGGGCGGACCCAAGCCTCGACCTCAGCCTGTCGAGCATGGAATACCTCCTGTCCCGATTTTATATATACTAAGGGGGCACAGCGTCGCCATCCATGGGCAGGGTCGACAAGGGAGTGAGCTGCGGGGTCGTCGGGTGCAAGAACCCGGCGGAGCGCTCGCTCAGCAGGGAGGACACCGGAGGGAGCGGCCTCACCATCGGGGGGGAGGGGAGGCGGGTCTACCTCTGCAGAGACCACTACAAGGCCTGGAAGAAGGCGACGAAGAAGTCGAGGTCCCTCGAAAGGTCCCGGTGGTAGGCTGCCCGCATGAAGATACTCCAGATGCACGCTGACCACATCGAGTACACCCCGATCAAGAAGGAGATCCGGGCGGCCGAGGACATCGAGCCCAGGACCGTGAAGGAGTCTGACATCGTGGTGCTGTTCACCGCCTTCGAGCGCGGGGACGACGCCGGGCTCGCGGCCAGGGCCGTGGCTGAGTCGAAGGAGTTCCTCGCGAAGCTGGGGACGAAGCGGGTCATGCTCTACCCGTTCGCCCACCTGAGCCAGGACCTGGCGCCCCCGGCCGAGGCGCTCGCGCTTCTGCTCGCCATGGAGAAGGAGGCGGTGGCGGCCGGGCTGGACGTGCGCAGGGCCCCCTTCGGGTGGAACAAGTCGCTGGAGATCAAGGTGAAGGGGCACCCCCTCGCGGAGATGTCCAGGAGCTACTCCAACGCGGCGCAGCAGGCGCCCAGGTCGAAGACGAAGCGGGAGCTCACCGAAGCCGAGGCGATGGCGAGGCTCAGGCGGAGCGACTTCGCCAACCTGCCGGAGACCGACCACCGCATCATCGGGGAGCGCCTCGACCTGTTCAGCTTCCAAGAAGTCTCTCCGGGGATGGTGTACCTGCACGAGAAGGGCTACAGGCTCAGGAACATCCTCGTCGACTATCTCCGGGAGGAGCTCGCGAGGGACGGGTACCAGGAGGTCAGCACCCCGAGCCTTGCGAACACGGCCCTCTGGCAGGTGAGCGGCCACTCTGCCCACTACAAGGACAACATGTTCCTCACCGCCCTGGGGGACGAGGAGCTGGGCATGAAGCCAATGAACTGCCCCTCCCACTTCCTGATTTACAAGACCAGAAAATGGAGTTTTCGCGAGCTCCCCGTGAGGTACGCCACCTTCGACCCCCTGTTCAGGAACGAGCTCAGCGGCGTCGCCAGCGGGCTCTTCAGGGTGAAGGCCCTCACCCAGGACGACGCCCACATCATAGCCACCGAGGAGCAGGCCGGCGAGGAGATGGGCAAGCTCCTCTCTATGATGGAGAGGGTGTACACGACCTTCGGGCTCAAGTACAAGGTGAAGATCTCGACGCGTCCCGACGACTCCATGGGGAGCGACGAGGAGTGGGAGAGGGCCACCAACACGCTGATCGGGGCCGTGAAGTCCAAGGGGTGGGCCTACGAGATCAAGGACAAGGAGGGGAACTTCTACTCCCCCAAGATAGACGTGGACATCCGCGACTCCCTCGGCAGGGAGTGGCAGTGCGGGACCTTCCAGCTGGACCTGCAGATGCCCAAGCGGTTCAAGCTCGCCTACACCGGCTCCGACGGCAAGGAGCACACCCCGGTGGTGCTGCACCGCGCCATCCTGGGCTCCCTCGAGCGGTTCATGGGGATAATGCTGGAGCACTATAGGGGGGTCCTCCCCGTCTGGCTCTCCCCCGTCCAGGCGGAGGTCATCCCGCTCTCCGACGAGCACCTCGCCTACGCCAAGGGGGTGCTCGGCGCCCTCGTCGCCGGAGGGGTGAGGGCCGAGGGGGACTTCGCCAGCGGGACCATGGGGGCGAAGATACGGAACGCCCAGCTCCAGAAGATCCCGTACATGATAGTGGTGGGCAAGAAGGAGGAGGACGCCAAGACCATCGCAGTCAGGACCCGGGCAGGGGAGCAGACCTTCGGCGTGAAGGCCGACGACTTCGTGTCCAGGGTCAGGGCCGAGACAGCGGCCCGCAGCTAGACGGCCCTTCCTAGAGCGCAGGGACCTGCTGGGTCACGCAGTGCAGCGTCCCCAGGCCGTACACCAGGGCCCTGCAGTCTATCCCGACCACTTCCCGCTTCGGGAACGCCTTCGATATCGTGCTGAGGGCGACCTTGTCCGTGTCCCCGCCGAAGGTCGGGACCACCACGGCGCCGTTCCCGATGTAGAAGTTCAGATGGCTGGCTGGGAGCCTCCCGTCGGCGGACTCGATCCTCGGGGGCATCGGCAGGTCGACCACCTCCAGGTCCCGCCCCCGCTCGTCATTCGCCCGCTTCAGCAGGGCCCTGTCCTCGGCCAGGACAGATCGGTTGGGGTCCCTCCTGTCCTGCTCCGTCGCGACTAGGACGGTGCGGTCGGCGACGAACCGCGCGATGTCGTCCACGTGCCCGTCGGTGTCGTCCCCTTCGATGCCGTCCTTCAGCCAGATCACGTTGGTCGCCCCCAGATTGTCGCGGAGCACGCCCTCGATGGCGTCCTTCCCCAGCGAGGGGTTCCTGTTGGGGTTCAGCAGGCACTGCTCGGTCGTGAGGAGGCTCCCCCTGCCGTTGGCGTCGATGGACCCGCCTTCGAGCACGACCCCGGGGGCGAACGTCCGCAGCCCGGTCAGCGCAGCGAGCTCTGCCCCTGCCTCGTCGTCGGGGAGGAGGTCGTCGTACTTGTTCCCCCAGGCATTGAACCTCCACTTGACGAGGGCGACGTCACTCCCCTTCACGCAGGTGGGGGCGTAGTCGCGCATCCAGACGTCGGCCGTCTTCAGGACGATGAACTTCACCCTCCCAGGCCTCCCGAGCTTCGACTCGACCCTGACACGCGCTTTATCGTCGTCGACCAGGATCCTCACTTCCTCATCCCGGCTCAGGGCGGCGACCATCTTCGCGTAGGCCTCCTCCACCTTTGGGAGGATCTCGGGCGGGAACGTGTTCGGGTCCTTGGGCCAGGACAGCCAGGTGGCGCCGTGCTTCTCCCACTCTGCCGGCATCCGGTACCCCAGCGCCGACGGCGTCTCCTTCATGGCCCTACTTCGCGACCGGCCCGTAGGTCGACTTCTGCCTGTTCCGCATGAACCCCCACCCCTCCTCGACCGTCCTCCCGAGCCCGAGGTCGCAGTCGACGGTGAAGGCCCCCTCCTCCTCCCCCGCCCTGAACAGCAGCTTCCCGAACTGGTCGCAGACGAAGGAGCCCCCCCAGAACGAAGTGTCCCCCTCGGTCCCCACCCTGTTGACCGCGCACACCACAGCGCTGTTCGCTATGGCGTGCCCCACCTGGACGGCTTCCCAGGCACGCTTCCAGTCCCCCTCCACCGGCTCGATCCCCCTGACCCAGCCGATGGCCGTGGGGTAGAATATCACGTCGGCGCCCATCAGCCTGTTCACCCTCGCCGCCTCCGGGTACCACTGGTCGTAGCAGATCAGCGTCCCAAAGTCCCCCTTCTTCGTCTTCGCGACGGCGTACCC
>JAGWHE010000013.1 GCA_028866945.1 Nitrososphaerota archaeon | reverse complement strand
GGTCAGAGCTTCGCGGCCACTTTGAAGTGCTTGACGTTGGGCTCGAGCCTGAGCAGGAACTTCTCGTCCTGAGGGAAGTACACCGTCTTCTTCGCGTCGTCGCCGGCGAACCCCTTGATGGCGGCCATCGACTCCCACAGCGAGACCACGATGTACTCGGTCAGCTCGGCGGAGTCCCTCACAAGTATGAACGCGCCTAGGTTTCCCCTTGACTTTGCGAACTCCTTTAGGCCGGTCTTCTTCAGGTACATGAGGTAGGCCGCCCGGTTCTCCTTCGACGTTGTCCCATGCCAGACGCGTGCGATCATTTGTCGGGTACCTGAGAACACTACGCGAGATGCACCCAAAAGGATTGCGTCCGATTGAGGGCCCCAGGCTCTGCCCTCCCCGCCTGCGGCCGGACGACGAACTTCCCGTTCAACCCTTCCCGCTTTATATACCCTTTATATAGTCAGGGAATTCGCCCGACCCAAATGCCTCAGACGAAAGCCATAGTCAGCATCGAGAACGTCGTCGCTTCGGCGTCCATCAACCAGACAGTAGACCTGAACCTGATCACCAAGAACTTCGTCACAGTCGAGTACCACCCCGACCAGTTCCCCGGCCTCGTGTTCAGGCTGAGGAACCCCAAGACCGCGACCCTCATCTTCAGCTCAGGGAAGATGGTCTGCACCGGCGCAAAGTCGGAGGAGCAGGCAAGGAAGGCGGTCGAGGAGGTCGTCAGGCAGCTCAAGAAGGGCAAGATCCCCATCAAGAACAATGCGGTGGTCGAGATACAGAACATAGTCGCGTCTGCGAGCCTGGGCGGGAAGGTCCACCTGGAGGAGGCGGCCAGGGTCCTGCCAAAGTCCATGTACGAGCCCGAGCAGTTCCCGGGCCTCATACACAGGATGGCAGACCCCAAGACTGTGATACTCCTCTTCGCATCGGGCAAGCTGGTCTGCACCGGAGCCAAGAAAGAGAGCGAAGTCTACAGAGCGGTCAACAACCTGCACGTGACCCTCGAAGAGAAGAACCTCATGGTGTACTGAGAGGTTCCTTCTCCCCCATTTGTATACGAAACGTCATCCGGGCTGAGCCTGCGTGTCCAGCGTGCGCTGGAGCCGTCCCTTTGCCTTTGAACTCCCCTGGCCCTTCGTCCGGCCCTGCTCAGGCGGCCCGGCGGCCGACGGACCTTGTGATCGCCTTCAGGTTGTCCTTGGTGATCAATTCCATCGAGAACAGCGTGTCCGCCAGCTCGACCATGTCTGTGACCGCGTGCAGCGCGATCCCCTCCTTGCTGAGCTTCTCCCTTGCGCCTTCGAGCCGGTCGATCAGGACCACCGCGGCGCTGACGTGGCCGCCTTCGTCCTCGATCGCATGGGCTGCGGTCAGCACGGTCCTCCCTGATGTCGACAGGTCCCCGACCACCACCACGTTCCACCCGGGCCTGACCTCTCCTTCCACGAGCCTTTCGTTGTCCAGCTTCTCCAGCCGAGTGTACACGAGCGGCTTCTTCAGCTCGACCGCGACCGGGGACCCGAGCAGCACCCCTGCGACTGGGACCGCGCATATGGCGTCCGCCTTCGGCACCTTCTTCGAGATCAGCTCCGAAAGGGAGTCGACCGCGAGGCGGTAGACCCCGGGGTAGCTGGGGAGGCCCCTGAGGTTGACGTAGTATGAGCTGTCCTTGCCGTCCGGGAGCGAGAAGGTGCCGAACTGCAGGGCACCCACCTTGACTAGACCTTCCGCCATTTCATTGAGCTGCGAGCTCCTCTTCCTCCAAGCCATGGGTGCCCTGCACAAGTCTTGCGCTTAAAAACTAACTCCGAGGGAACGTAATGGATGCCCGAACTCTGGATCCCCTACGGAAGCGTGGAGACGCTGGTCACCATACAGGCCGAGAACCTGGGAGCGGTCTCGGAGCCCCCGGTGGAGGGGGGGTCCCTCGACGTGGACAGGCTGGTCGAGCTGGCGAAGGGCTCTGGAAGGTTGTTCATCTGCGACGCCACCCCGGCGACGCTGGAGGTGCTGAAGGTCCTCCTCCCCGCGCTGGGCGAGAGGCCGGGGCTGCCGATCTTTTCGGCTGCGCCGAAGAAGGTGGAGGCGGCGGTCCCTGACCTGAAGGGGAGGGTCACCACCCTGCCTCCCCCACTTCCGCCTGGAGAAGGGGGCGAACCCGTCTACTCCTCGGAGCTCACCGACGGCGGCGCGAAGCTCTTCCTGGGGTCGGCGCGCCCCGACCCGCTCTTCGGCATAGTCGACGCGAAGACCGAGGCCTGCCTGAACTGGATAGCCAGGGCCAAGGCGGCGCTGGGGTTGGCGAAGGAGATGGAGCCGAGCCCCTTCCAGAAGACGGAAGCCTACTCGGCCATGGAGGGGCTGGCGGACAGGATCCCCGCCTCGAAGTTCGTGACCGTCGTCCCCCGGGGAGGGAAGCCCCGGACCGCCATGGAGGACGCGCCCTTCGACGCCGTCAAGAACGCCTTCGCGAAGTCGCCCATGCCACAGGCGAGGGGGATCGTCATCGGCAGCGGCGGCAGGGGGTACGACGACTCGCTGTCCTCGGCGATCAGAGGCGTCTGGAACGTGATCGACGGGGTGAGGAAGGCGGGGTCGGTGCTCCTCATAGCCGAGTGCGCCGAAGGGGTCGGCTCGACCGCCCTCGAGATGCTGGTGACGGGGAGGATGGGTGGAGGGAGGAGGGAGAGGTACGTCGAGGGGATCGAAGACGTGTTCTACCTGAACAAGCTGAAGGAGGAGTACGACGTCCTGCTCCTTTCGGGCCTTCCTGAGACCTACGCCAGCTCGAAGCTGGGGTTCGCGACCGCCAAGGGGTCAGGGGAGGCAGTGGGGAGGATCCTGAACAGGGTGGGGAGGTCGGGGAAGATCAACGTCGTCCCCCGGGCCGCGGAGTGCGCCGTCGAGTCAGCCTAGCGGCAGCGTCGCGATGTTGTGCGGTATCGGCAGGCACAGGAAGGCGAGCACTATGGCGCCCACGAGGACCCACTGCCTGGACGTGGAAAGCGGGGACACTTCGTCCTCCAGCCTTAGCTGGTTGGGCCTCCCGACGAGCAGGAGCGCAATGACCGCGATGGTCCAGTAGGTCCAGGTGTCCAGGACAAGCAGCGCCAGGATCGAAAGGTAGCTCGCCACCCTGACGGCCCTCTGGCCCCAGGCGATGTTGGCGAGGAACCCGCCGTCGTAGGACGCCAAGGGGAGCAGCGAAATGAACGCGAGTATGAACCCGATGTAGGAGGCGTCCTGGATCGGGGAGACGGCGACGTAGCCGGCGGCGATGGGGTGCGCGAAGGGGCTCAGGATCGCTGCGATGGCCAGCTGTATCGCGTTGGGGTTGATGGTGATGGTGGTGTTGCCCAGGCCCGTGCTCGCGAAGGGCACCCCCGACTGTACGGCGGTCACGTTCCCTACGGCGAAAAGGAGCACTGCCATCCCCAGCATCGCCAGCGGCCCCGCGATGATGGTGTCGAAGAGGCTGTCCCTGTTGAGAGCGGGCTCTCGCTGCGAGGTGGCGAAGCCGAGCGAAGGGAGGAAGGGAGGGATGAACGGGATCCCGGGGATCGCGTAGGTGCTGGCGTGCCCGGCGTCCCTAGCCCTGGCCATCAGCCTCTGGCCAAGCTCGTGGGTTCCCAGTACGACCGCAACTGCGACCCCGAAGGCCAGGAAGGTCACGTAGTCGGGCCATGCCGGGACCAGCTCCCGGTACACCCCCTGCTGCAGGAGGGCCGAGACGACCACGGCCGCCATGGTGAAGAGCGCAAAGAACGCCGGGAGCCTGGGTAGCTTCTTGGGGGGGCCCTGCTTCCGGATGGTCAGGACGCAGTCCCCCTCGGAGCCGGTCAGCTCCGGCCTGAGGCCCAGGGGGCCGAGCTGGGCTTTCAGCTCGACGAACTTCTCCGTCGAACCTTCGCCATAGGCGACCTGGAACTCGAGCTCCCCGTCCGGGAGGGCGAAGGACTCCTTGACTGTGAACAGCCTGCGGACGACCTGCTCGGCATCTGCGGGCTGGCCTGACAAACGAGAGCAAGGCGGCCGTTGGCGGATAATAAGCTGTCGCAGGGGCGAACAACATTTAATCCACCCCGGGGCCTCCGCGGCGGAAGTTGCAGGCCATCGTGGGAAAGGTGGGCGACTACCTTGTCAGGGGTTGCGACCGCGACGACGTCCCCACTGTCATAAAGATCAACGAAGAGACGCTCCCCGAGCACTACTCCGACTACTTCTACTACGAGATCCTAGCAGAGTTCCCGGAGGCGTTCCTGGTGGCCGAGGTCGGAGGGGGCGTCGTCGGCTACGTCATGACCCGGATCGAGTACGGCTTCTCGCACCTGAAGCGGCTGGGGCTCTCCAGGAAGGGCCACATCGTCTCCATCGCGGTGAGTGAGCAGCACCGGGGGCGGGGGGTGGGGTCGCTCCTGATGCAGAAGGCCCAGGAGGCGATGGCGGCCAAGGGGGCCACGGAGTCTTACCTCGAGGTGCGCGTCTCTAACAACGGGGCCATCAACCTGTATCAGAGGCTTGGCTATCACTCGGCGGGGAGGCTGGAGTCGTACTACAAGGACGGAGAGGCCGCCCTGGTGATGGCGACGCCGCTCGGCCGTTGAAGGGGAGCGCCCCGCTGCTGGGACTGGCCGAGACGCTAGAGAAGGTGAGAGGCACCCCCAGCAAGAAAGAGAAGGTGAGGCTCATCGCGGGGTTCCTGAAGGGGCTCGAGCCCAGGGACGCCGAGGTCGCTGCCCGGATAGCGTCTGGCAGATCCTCGGAGAGGGGGAGCAAGGACGAGGCCCAGGTCGGGTACTCGACCCTCCTCGAAGTGCTCAAGGAGGTGACCGGGGCGTCCGGCCAGGAGGTGTCGAAGATCTACCTGAGGCACGGGGACCTGGGCGAAGTGGCGGAGGAACTGCTGGGGAGGAAGAGGGAGCAGCAGCTCTTCAGCGAAGAGCTCACCCTCGCGGCCCTCGACGACGCATTCGCCAGGCTCCGCTCGACGAAGGGACAGGGGTCGGCGGCCGCCAAGCGCGCCATAGTGAAGTCTCTGATGCTGGCCGCGACGCCGCTCGAAGGGAAGTACATCGTCAAGGTCCTTACGGGCGAGATGAGGACCGGGATGGTGTCGGGGCTCCTCGAGGAGGCGATAGCCGACGCCTACGGGCTCCCGAAGGACGCGGCGGCGAGGGCGCACATGGTGCTCGGGGACATCGGGACCTTCGCAAACAGGGCGGCGACCGGCGAGGCTTCCGGAGCCAGGATCCAGCCGTTCAGGCCGGTGAACTTCATGCTCGCCGAGCCTTTCGCCACGGCGAAGGAGATCGCCGACCATTTCGGCAAGAAGGTATTCGCGGAGTGCAAGTACGACGGCATAAGGGCGCAGGTCCACAAGTCAGGGAGAGAGGTCAGGGTCTACTCCCGGCGGCTCGAGGAGATTACGCCCAACTTCCCCGAGGTGGTGGGGGCGTTCGAGGAGGCCCGGGGGGACTTCATACTCGACGGGGAGGCGGTCCCCTTCGCCGGGGGGCGGCCCCTCCCCTTCCAGCTGCTCCAGCGGAGGCTCAGGAGGATGGAGGACTTCGAAGAGGCAGCCAAGAACGCCCCGGTCGTGTACTTCGCGTTCGACATCCTGCTCAAAGACGGGAAGGAGACGGTCGACCTCCCGCTTTCTGAAAGGAGGAGGCTCCTGGGGGCGGTCCTCGCCGGGTCGAAGGCCAGGCAGGCCGAGACCTTCGACGTGACCACCGAGACTGAGGTCCAGGACGCCTTCAGGAGGAGCAGGGACCAGGGGTACGAGGGCCTGGTCGTCAAGGACCCCGGCAGCGGCTACGCCATGGGGAAGCGCGGCTCAGGGTGGGCCAAGCTGAAGGAAGAGCTGGACACCTTGGACGTGGTGATCGTGGCCGCGGAGTACGGCCACGGAAAGCGGGCGGGGGTCATCTCCGACTACACGTTCGCGGTGAGGGACGGGGACGCGCTGAAGACTGTGGGGAAGGCGTACAGCGGGCTCACCGACAAGGAGATCGACGACATGACGCGCAGGCTGAAGGAGATCACGGTCAAAGACTTTGGGTACCGGCGCCAGGTGAAGCCAGAGATAGTGGTGGAGGTCGCCTTCGACAGCATCCAGAGGAGCGAAAGGCACGACGGCGGATTCGCGCTGAGGTTCCCCAGGATCAAGAGGATTCGGACGGACAAGGGCCTGGCGGAGATAGACACGATCGAGAAGGTCGAGAAGCTGTTCGCCGGCCAGAAGCTGAAGGTGGACGAACGCTGACCGGGCCGGATGGGGCCCTCTGCTCCTTATATCCGAACCCGCGGTGAGGTGTCCCGGTTGTACGCCCAGATACTCATAGCGGTCTCCTTCGCGGCGGCGGCGTACCAGGACGTGAGAGATCGCGCAGTCAGCGACCTGGTGTGGCTCCCGGCCGTCGCAGGTTTCGGATACGTCCTCTATTCGTTCTACGTCGGCGCCGTGCCCGACTTCTGGTTCTACTTCGTCAAGCTGGCCCTGATTGGCGGGGTGGCCCTGGGGTTCACCTTCTTCGGGTACGTCGGGCAGGCGGACGGGATCGCCATAGCCCTGGTGGCCGCCGACCCGTACATGCTTTCGCCCCTGCTCCCGCTGCTCGCAGCGGCCGTGGTCGCCCTGGGGCACATAGGGTACGAATTCGGGGTCGGGAACGCCCGAGGGACGAAGACGATTCCCATGGCCCAGTTCCTGAAGGAGCAGCGCTGGATCCCCAAGGCGGTGGTCTCTGGGGGGACGAGGACAGAGGTGAGCAGCGATGTGAACGTGGCGCGGGACGAAGTGGAGGCGTCGGGGAGCCCGGACGCTTCGGTGGAGGTGAAGTACGGCGTACCGACGGTGGCGTATCTCGGGATCGGGTATGCGGCCTACGTCGTCTATCTGATCGCCTTCAGCCACGCGGCCTTCGTTTCGATTCCGTAGCGCAAGACAGGTTATATTCGCATCTCGGAGAGCGCATGGCGCATATGACGTTCATCGTCCTCGAAGGGTTCTCTGGGACAGGGAAGACATCGCTGGCCCAGGGGCTGGAGAGGAGGGGATGGATGAGGCTCCAGGAGTCTGCCCACGCCGTCCCAATGGAGGTCCCGGTGGCAGACAGGGCGGACACGGCCGCAGACTTCAGCCTCCTCGGGGCCACGATGACCTACAGCTCGGTCGTGTCCAAGCTCCGCCGCACCCGGAACATTGTCTCGGAGGGGTACCTCCTCTCCGACCTCGCCTACGCGAAGATAAGGTACGAGCTGAAGAAGAGCGACGCCTACCCTTTCATGGTGGCCATGGTCAGGAGGATACTGGAGGAGCCAGCCCTGCGGCCGGACCTGTACATCCTGCTGAGGGCAGGGACGGAGACGATAAGCACCAGGCAGCTCGGCAAGGACGAGAGAGAAAGGAACACCGCGGAGTACTTCAGGACGCGGTACTACCCTGCCCTCGAGGAGATCCACCAGGACCTCAACGAGGGGAGCATCGAGGCCGTTGAGACTGACCACGACGTCGACGTCACGCTCTCGAGCATCCTCGAAGTCCTGGCGAGACGCAAAGTGATCATGGCGTGAGCCCTGCTGAGTGGGAGCGGCTCCTTCTCTCGGCGACCGAGGTGGTCTGGAAGAGGGTCGCCCCCCTGGCGAAGCGGCCCGGACGCGGGAGGACGGTCGGGACCGGGGCGGCCGGGGACCGGACGATAGTGGCCGACAAGCTCGCCGAAGACATCCTCGTGAGGGCCCTGGCCAAGGTTGAGGGGGTGGGCGTACTGAGCGAGGAGGCGGGGGCGCTGGGCCGGGATGACGGCGGGGTGCTCGCGGTGGTGGACCCGATAGACGGGTCGTCGAACTTCGAGCGGGGGATCCCCTTCTATTGCACGTCGGTGGCCATAGTGGACGGGGATTCGATCGACGACACGGTGGTAGGGGTCGTGAGGGACCTCTTCACCGGGGACGTATACGCCGCGAGGAGCGAGAAGGGAGCCACCAAGAACGGGAGGCGGATCCGGACGAGTGCGAAGGTCGACCCCTCGGAGGCGGTTGTCGGCGTCGACTTCAGCCGGAGCCCTCCGGGGATGGTGTCCGCGCTCGAGCCCCTCGTCCATGGCGTGAAGCGGCAGGTGCACCTCGGCGCCAACGCGCTCGAGCTCTGCTACATGGCGGAGGGGAAGACGGACGCCTTCGTCGACCTCAGGGGGAAGATGCGGGTGACAGACTTCGCTGCCGCGAACCTGATAGCGCGCGAGGCCGGAGCCGAAGTCACCGACGGAGGCGGGAGAGAGCTTGACGTCAGGCTGGATTTGGAGCACAGGTTCAGCTTCGTCGCCTCGGCGAACGCCGAGTTCCACAGGAAGGTGCTGGCGCTCTGCGGCTCCGCCCGGGCGGGGGTGGCCCCAGGATGAAGGTCACGATAGTCCTGGGGACCAGGCCCCAGATAATCAAGAGCGCCCCGGTCTACCACGCCTTCGCGGCCGCGGGGTTCGACTGCGACATCGTCAACACGGGCCAGCACTACGACTACGAGATGAACAGGGAGTTCTTCAAGGAGCTCGACCTCCCGGACCCGTCGTCGGACCTCAACGTAGGCGGCGGGACCCCCAACGAGCAGGTGTCGGCCATAATCCGTGGCCTGGGGTCGCAGTTCGCGGACGGCAAACCGGTTCTCGCCCTGGTCCCCGGGGACACCAACTCCGCACTCGCGGGGGGCATCGCCTGCTCGAAGGCCGGGGTCCCCCTCGCGCACCTGGAGTCGGGGTGCAGGTCCAACGACTTCCGCATGGCTGAGGAGGTGAACAGGAGGGTGCTCGACCACATTTCGCAGGCGCTCCTCTGCCCGACCCCCGGGTGCGTCAGGAACGTGAGGGAGGAGAAGGTGCTCGCGAGTTCGGTCACCAACGTCGGGGACACGATGTACGACTCGCTGCTGAAGTTCATCCCGTCGCTCGAGATGATGGACGCCGCGTCGAAGTACGGCTTGGACGACGGAGGATACGCCTTCATGACGCTGCACAGGGCCGAGACCGTGGACGACCGGGCGACCCTGAGGTCGGTCATCGAGGGGGTGGGGGCCCTGGGGATCCCCGTCGCATTCGGCGTCCACCCAAGGACCAGAGAGCGGCTGAAGTCGTTCGGGGTGTCCCCTGGCCCGAACTTCACGCTCCTGGAGCCGCTCCCCTACGTGGAGACGCTGTCGCTGGCGGGGAGGTCGAAGTTCGTGATAACCGACTCTGGGGGGCTCCAGAAAGAGGCGTACTGGCTCGGCAGGCCGGTCCTCCTGACCAGGGACGATACCGAATGGGGCGAGATCGTGGAAGCGGGGGCCGCCTTCCTGGTGGGGACCGAAGGCCGTCGGATCGCCCAGGGGTACGGGAAGCTCAACAAGGTGAGGCCTGCAGCGTTCAGGGCCGCCAAGAGGATTTTCGGGAGCGGAAACGCGTCTGCAAACGTGGTCAAGGCGGTCTCGAAGTTCCTGGCCAGGGCCGGAAAGGCCCCCAGTTGAAGGCCCGAAGCTCCCGGAGGGGGGACCGGGTGTTCATGCTGCTGTCCAACCCGGCGACCTTCGACCAGCGTCCGCTCAAGGAGGCACACTCGCTCGCCAGGGGGGGCTGGAAGGTGACGATACTCGCCTGGGACCGTGAGCTCGAGACGAAGTCCGACTCGGCTTTCGCAGACGGGGTGGTGATCAAGAGGATGAGGGTAGGGGCGGGCCACGGCACCCCCTTCCTGACGGTGCCCAAGCTTCTGCTGTTCTACCTGTGGTGCCTTGCACACCTCGTATTCTCAGGCGCCGACGTCGTGCACTGCCACGACGTGGATACCCTGCCGGCAGGGTATGCCGCGAAATCGGCGAGTCTCGGCAGGCCGAGGCTCGTCTACGACATGCACGACCTCCCGGAGGCGTTCCTCCGGTTCTTCCCCCTGACGAGGGCCACCCAGGCCGTCGCGCTCAGCACCGCGAGGGCGGCGGCGGACGCAGTGCTCGTGGTCAACGACCGGTTCGTGACTCATCTGAAGGGCCTGGGGTTCGACGAGGCGAGGCTGGAGGTGATCATGAACGCTCCCCCGATCGGGGAAGGCAGGCGCTCCAGGCGGAGGGGGGACGGACTCGCGGTGCTCTACTACGGGAACCTCGGCGAAGAGCGCGGCGTGAAGCTACTCCTGGAGGCGGTGGACGGGCTGGCCGGGGTGACCCTGAAGCTCGCAGGGAGGGGGGATTTGGAAGGCATGGTCAGGGAGAGGGCCGCGAAGGACCCCGCGGTGAAGTTCCTCGGGTGGCTCGGGATGAGGGACCTCGAGCCTGAGATACGCAAGGCCGACCTCATCCCCTCCCTGTACGAGCCGAAGACCAGGAACGCCAGGATCGCCACGCCTGGGAAGCTCCTCACGGCGATGTCGCTCTCCGTTCCGTCGCTGGTGCCTTCGGGGAGCTACCAGGCCGAGATCGTGGAGCGGTTCGGGTGTGGGCTCGTGGTCGACTGGAGGAGCGCCTCGGAAGTGAGGGACGCCATCCGCCGCCTCGCTGAGGACAGGGCTCTCTACGACAGGCTGTCGGCCGCGTCCTATGGCGCCTTCGCCTCCTCATTCAGCTGGGAGGTCATGGAGGCGAGGCTGACCGGTCTGTATCGCCGGCTCGCCGCCCCTTCCTGAGGACGTCCGAATAGACTCCGTTCCATCTCGCTGCGACTCCGACGGGCTCGTTCTCGGGAGGGAGGCCCCTGATGACGCCGCCGGTCCAGTCGACGACCGAGCAGCCGCAGGCCAGTGCCTCGAGGGCCGCCTTCCCCACCGAGCGGGCCGGGATGCGCCCCGGCGGCTTGCGCATGTCGATGTAGTAGGCGTACTTCGAGAGCACCCCCGGCATGTCCTCGTGCTTCACGCTCCAGCGGTCGAGCCAGGTCAGCGAAAGCCCGAGCCGCTTCGCCGCCGCCTCGGCGTCTCCGTCCATGCCGTAGCGGAAGGAGACCGCGGAGCCGGCCTCCCTGGCCCCAGGCCCCGGCCTGAAGATGTCCGTGTCGACCGGGTTGGGGACGTGGACCGCGCCTGGGGGCGCGCCCTCGAGCAGGTTGGGGGTCGAGACGGCGACGTAGTCCGCCCGCGACCACCTCGCCCTCTTTTCTTCCCACCTCCCCTCGATGTCCGTCCCGTGATAGTGCATCACCACCGGCTTGCCGTACAGGCGCTTGATCCAGGGGACGACCCTGTCTAGGGAGTGGACGTGGACCACGTCGGCCACCCTGGCCATGCCGAGTGCCCGGACGAAGAACCTGGCGGGGCCGTCTGGGTAGGCGGTCCCGTAGGTGGTGAGCCCGACCCGGTCCGCCGCGGCGCGGGTTATGACCGTGCTCTGGGCGCCGTACCCCCTGTCGACGAACTTGGCTATCACGCTGGCGACCCCGGCGGTGTTCCAGACGTGGAGGATATTCGGACCCAACGTTCGTCATCGCAGACCGATGGTAGGTAAAGGCTTCCGCGCGAGCTAAAATACGCCGGAGGACAGGACAGGAGGAACGACATGAACGGTGCGGGGATCGCGTCCAGGCTTGTCTAGCTTCGGTCTGAGGTCCACAGGGCTGGTCGTCTTCGGCGGGCGCCTGGTCAGCGCCTTCACCGGGCTCCTGTTCACCCTGATGGCCGCCAGGTGGCTGAACCCTTCAGGGTTCGGGGTGTGGGAGGTCATCATAACTGTGCTCACGTTCGCCTCGTACCCCATCGGCACCGTCGCCTACTGGGCGACCAGGGACGTGGCGAGGGGGCGGATGGTGGGGAGGACAGCCCTGGCGACCGGGGCCCTGCTGAGCGGCGCGGGGCTCGTGATATACTTCGCATTCACCTTCGTGACCTACTCGAGGATAGCCGCGTCGTTCACCCCGTTCCTCCTCGGCGCCCTGCTCGTCCCCCTCAGCTACTGGTCGGCCACGGCCAACGGGATTGTGAACGGCTACAGGCCATCGGTGTACGGCTACTCGCTGGTGATCTCGGAGGTCGCCAAGATCTCGGTCGCCTACTTCGCCCTCTACGTGTTCCGGCTCGGCATCGAAGGGGTGATCGTCGGCCTGCTCACGGCCTACTTCTTCCAATCTGTGATAAGCACCTACATGGTGAGGAACACGGCGTCGGAGAAGTTCGACCCGGTGGAGGCTAAGCGCTGGTTCAGGCTGTCCTGGCTCCCGGCTGTGAGCTACCTCCCGACCTCCCTGGCGGTCGCCGACACGTACATCGTCGCCGTCCTGCACGGGACCTCGGTGGTCGGCACCTACCAGGTCGCGTTCTTCGTAGCCAGCATAGTGACCTACGCGTCGAGCCTGGTGTTCGCCCTCTACCCGCTCCTGCTCCGGGGCGGAGACCCGCGGCTCCCCGCGGTCGGCCTGGAGTTCTCGATGCTCTTCGCGATACCCATGGCCGCGGGCTGCGCCGTCCTCGCCCAGCCCATCCTCCTGCTCTTCGGCCCGCTGTACACCCCGGGGGCGCTCGGGCTCGTGATCCTCGCGGTGATGTTCGTCTTCTACAACGTTTCCCAGCTCCTGGACCAGACGCTGATGGGGACCGAGAAGGTCGACGCCGGCGAGACCCCTACCTTCAGGAAGCTGGTGCGCAGCAACCTCCTCTTCGTGCCGGCCGTGAACATCACCTATGGGGCGGTATACCTTGCCCTCCTGGCCGTCGCGCTGACCTACGCCGCGGCCTCGGGGTTTGGAAGCCAGGGGGACGTCGCGACCTGGGCGGCGGTCCAGCTGGCGGCGACCCTCGTCTTCATGCTGGTCAAGGTCAGGCGGGCGAGGAAGGTGGCGCGGCTGACCCCGGGGATCAGCGTAGCGTACTACCTGGTCGGGGCGGGGGTCATGTCGGGGGTGCTGTACCTGGCCGCCCCAGTGGTCGCGGTCCAGGGGCTCGACACCGTCTTCTATGGCCTGCACCTGCTGCTGCTGGTCCTGGTCGGGGCCATGGTCTACTTCGGGGTGGTGTACGCCCTTGACTCGAAGTTCAGGGAACTCTCAGGCTCGCTACTGAAGCGTTTCAGGTAAGGACTGGGTGCAGGACGCGGGAATCTAGCTCTTCTTCGCAGAGCCTTCTGAAGCCGGCTTCTCCGGACTCATCTCCGGGATGTCGGTGATAGGCTCTGGCGGCGGAGTCGTCGCCATGGTGTACCCTATCCATGCGAGGATCGCCAGGAGGACGAACACGCCGACGAAGGCCGTGATCTCAACGATGAGCGGGCCCCAGTACCATAGTAGCAGCGCGTAGACGATTATTCCGATGATGCTACCGCCGAATATGGCGCCGCCGATGGCTCTGTCGTTGGCCATGAAACAGCCTGCGCTCTGTGGGCGCCAATATAACGATTATGGAATCGACAGGACCGGTGAAGCGCAAAGACTCCCCAGTGGGGCGGCTAGGACAGGACGTCCCTGGCGAGGGAGATGTCTCCTCTGGTTGAGAGGTAGACGCCGGGGAGGCGCTCCCTCCGTATGCGGCGGACGACCGCTCGCTCTGCCTCCAGCAGCGGAGCGCGGCCCCCTCGGGCGGCGTCATGGAGGCGGGCCGGGAGCCTCCACCCGAACTTCCTCTCGTAGCGCGAGACGTCGCTCCGGCCCATGAACGGGAAGACGTTCAGAAGCACCTTCTCCCTCAGGCCGGCCTTCTCCAAGAGGGCCAGGTGGCGCTCGAAGGTCACTTCGGCGTCGGTCGTCGGGGGCTGCGCCAGGAGGAGGTCCGCGCCCGCGGCGAGCCTCTTTTCGGCGAGGGCGAGCTCTCTCGGCTCGGAGAGGCGCTCGACGTTGACAGGTGCGAGGAGAGTTGCGTCCGGCCGTGCCACCCTGCGCAGACTGGCCGCCTCGGCCAAGGCGCCGGCGAGGGACTCGAAGTCCCTGACGTTGGAGGCAGTGCCGCCCGGATAGTCGTCCCCCCAGGCCACCATTACGGAGCCCGCGCCCCCCAGCAGCGCCGTCAGGACGCTCGTGAGAAACTGAGGCCTGTTCTGGTCCCTCACCACGATGACCGGGGCAGAGGCGACCCCCAGCGCTTCCTGCAGGGTCGAAGCAAGGTGGACGGTGTCGAGCTTGAGGACCTTCTGGTCCTTCACATTGGCCACGAGGACGATGTCGGCGTACCTCCGGAACTTCCTGACGTCGGAGGTGAACCGCCTGACGTCGGCATCCGCTCCTCGCAGGTCCCTCGACGACATGCGGAACAGCGGAGGGAGGACCTCGACCACGCGAAGGAACGCCAACGGGGGAGACGCGGACCCTCGGCTAGAAAACGGTTCCCAGGGGCGCGCCCACTCGGCAGCCGCTTCGCTGCCGGTCGCAGCGGTGGCACAGTCGTTCCTCGTTGGTCGTTATAGCGCGTCGGCCGCTGGACGTCCGGGGATGCGCGGCTTCTGTTCCAGGTGCGGGAAGGAGGCGGGGGGCCCCTTCAGGCCCCGGCTCTGGCAGTGCCCGAAGTGCAGGATGGTGCTGTGCGAAGGGTGCACGCCATCGAAGAAGGTCGGGCTGGTCTTCAGGAAGCCCGTCTGCCCCGAATGCCTCCTCGAGTTGGCCGAGGGAGGGGTCTCGCTCAGGTCAGGCCGATGACGGCGGCGCGGGCTTCTTCCAGAACACCCCGAGGACCAGCAGGACTATCCCCACGCCGAGGATCCCCTCATAGCCTACCCCCGCCCCCCGGATGGCCGTCAGCCCGAGCCCGAGGAGCGACAGTATCGCCCCCATCGCCAGGAACCTGTCTTTCATTCTCCAGTTCATGCGCTCATCCCCCTACTTCCACTTGGTGAGTATCTGGTCCCTTTGGAACGTCTCCCTGACGACCGACAGAAGGAGCAGGTCGACAATAGCCAGCGCCGCCGCGATATAGAGCGTGGTGTTGAGGTCCCCCAGGGGGACCAGCCCGATCTCACCGCCCACGTACAGGCCGGCCAGGGGAAGTATCATGATGGCCCCGAGCTGCTGCGCGATCCTCACGTCGCTGACACGCGACGAGACGAACACGTTCCACTCCACGCTCATCACGACGGCCAGGGGGACCGCCAGGTAGAGGAGGGCCGCTGCGTCCCAGTTGGGGAAGTAGTAGTAGCCGAGCGCGCCCCGGGTGAACGTGTCCATGAGGGCCATGAAGAGGACCGACGAGGCGAGGATCGCGCCCATGGGCGGGACGAAGGCGGCAAGACCCTTCCCGAACAAGATCTCGCCGTCGGTGGTGGGGGTCGCCAGGAGCGGCTCCATGCTCTTCTCGATCTTCTCTCCGACCAGGCTGTACGAAGCGATGGTCGTCGGTATGAACCCCGCGATAATGAGATAGAAGAAGACGAAGGCGGGGAGGAGGATGGTCAGCTCCGCGGCCCCGACGTCGGCTCCGTTGACCCTGTGCTGGACGTACCAGACTACCCCAGGCAGGGCGACCGAGACTACCAGCGGGACGATCAGAACGGTGTAGATGATGTTCCTCTTCTTCGTGAAGGTGGCGAAGTCCTTCGTGGCCACTATCCAGGCTTGAGAGAACCTCATCTAGCCTTCCTTCCTCACCAGCTGCAGGTAGGTGGCCTCCAGCGAAGACCCCTCCACTCCGGCGAAGCGGACGCGTCCCCCGGCCCGGACCACCGCGTCGACTATGTCTGGGACCTGGCCGTCGGGGTCAGCGGACGCAACGGAGAGCTTAGCCCCGTCGGAGACTATCGCCACGCCGGCGAACTTCTTCTTCAACGCCGCTACGACGGCGTCGCTCGCCTGGGCGAGCTCCACCACCACCTTCTTCCCTCCGACCATGTTCTCCAGCTCGTCGGGGGTCCCGGTCGCCATGAGCTTGGTGTTCAGGATGGCAATCCTGTCGCAGACCCGCTGGGCTTCGTCGAGGTTGTGGGTGTTCAGGAAGATCGTCCTCTTCTCCTGCTTGAGGTCGAGGATGAAGTCCCTGACGGTCTTCGAAGACTCCGGGTCCAGGTTCGCGGTAGGTTCGTCCATGAAGAGGACCTTGGGGTCGTGGATGAGGGCGCGCGCGATGGCGAGCTTCTGCTTCATACCCTTTGAGAACGCCCCCGCCGCCACGTCTCTCTTCTCCCAGAGTCCCAGCATGCCCAGGTACCGTTCGATGTTCTGGCGCCTCCCCGCCTCCGTCATCCCATAGAGCCGCCCGTAGATGTCGAGGTTCTTGTAGGCGCTTAGCGGCTCGTAGAGCCCGACGTTGTCCGGGACGACCCCGATCATCTGGCGTATCTCCAGGGAGTCGTGGTCCTTCGCCACGTCGTAGCCGCCGATGTGGGCCTCCCCGGACGTCTTTGAGAGGAGGCAGCAGAGCATCCGGACGGTCGTGGTCTTCCCCGCTCCGTTGGGACCGAGGAAGCCGAAGACTTCGCCTTCGGCCACCTTGAACGACACGCCGTCGACCGCCGTGAGGTCGCCGAACTTCTTTGTGAGGCCCGCGGTCTCAATCATGTCCATGAGATGATCCCGAATGGGCGGCTCCTCAGGGCGTCCGCATTAAAGGCTGGGCCTAACGCTAGGTTGGTCAGTCCCCGCTGCAGGAGGGCGCCGCGGAGGCTCCGCTGAGTCGCAGATAGAAAACGAGCCTCTTCGGGGTTATGCCTTTGCGGCGACTTTCTCGACGGAACCCTTCTGGGTTATTTCCTGGACGATTCCCGCCGCGACCGTCGAACCGCTGTCGCGGAGCGCGAACCTGCCCAGTTCCGAGAACTCCTTGAAGGTCTCGAGGACGATGGGCCTCAGAGGCATGATCTTTACTATGGCCGAGTCTCCTGTCTTGAGGGTCTTCGGCTTCTCCTCGGTGGGCTGACCCGTCCTCGGGTCGATCTTGGCCACCAGTTCGGAGATGGTCGCAGCCACCTGGGCGGTGTGCGCGTGGAGCACCGGGGTGTACCCAGCCGCAATGGCCGTCGGGTGGAAGACCACTATGATCTGCGCCTTGAACTCTTTCGCGATGGTGGGCGGGTTGTTGGACGGCCCAAGGACCGAGCCCCTGCGGAAGTCGCCCTTGGCGACCCCTCTCAGGTTGAACCCTATGTTGTCTCCCGCCAGCGCCTCCTGCATCTGGGTGTGGTGGGTCTCGATCGACTTCACTTCAGCGGTCAGGCCCTCTGGCATGATTGACACGGCGTCGCCGACCTTGATCTTGCCCGTCTCTACCCTGCCGACCGGGACTGTGCCGACCCCCGTGATTGTGTAGACGTCCTGCACCGGGAGCCTGAGCGGCTTGTCGATGGGCTTCGGCGGCTCCGTGAACTCGTCCAGTGCCTGCATGAGCGTTGGCCCCTTGTACCACGGCATGTTGGTCGACGCCTTGATCAGGTTCTCCCCGGTCCAGCCGGACACAGGGATGAAGCGTATCTTCGACACGTTGTAGCCCACGGTCTTCAGCAGGGTCTCGATGTCCTGCTTGGCCTCGTTGTAGCGCTGCTCAGCGTACTTCACGGTCTGGTCGTCCATCTTGTTGACGCAGACCACGAGCTGGGTCACACCCAGGGTCCTCAGCAAGAATGCGTGCTCCCTCGCCTGTCCGCCGGCTGCGAGCGCCGCGTCACCCTCGCCCTTCTTGGCAGAGACGACGAGCACCGCCGCGTCCGCTTCGGAGGCGCCAGTGATCATGTTCTTGATGAAGTCTTTGTGGCCGGGGGCGTCGATGAGCGTGTAGAAGTACTTCGGAGTCTCGAACCTCTGGAACGCCAGGTCGATGGTTACACCCCTCTCCCTCTCGTCCTTCAGCTGGTCCAGGACCCAAGCGTACTTGAAAGAGTCGCCCGCGCCGGTCTTTTCCGACTCCTTCGCGAACTCCTCGATCATCCTCTGGTCGACGACGCCTAGGTCGAACAGGAAGTGTCCCATGGTCGTGGACTTGCCGTTGTCCACGTGGCCGGTGACTATCAGGTTCAGGTGCGGCTTATTCGCCATGCTAAATCGTTCCTTACAATGAAACGACCCTCTCAGAGCGTATTTAAGTTTAGCGAGGATGAAGCGGGTCCCTGAAAGGCCGCGGAGAGACTTCCAGCAATCCGTTCGGCCCGGAGGCTCCGAAGTGGTAAGTGTGCTTAAGACTCCGGCGCCCCAACGAGGACCGTGCGCAAGGTAATCCTCGACACCATAATCTCGCTGGACGGATACTACACGAGTCCCAAGAACGAGATTGACTGGTTCGAGTTCGACCTAGAGGAGATCGACTGGTCCAAGCGGATCATCCGCGGGATCGACACGATGCTGTACGGCAGGGTCACCTACCAGGAGTTCAGCGAGTTCTGGCCGAAGGCCAAGCCCAAGCCCGGAGGCTTCGACTCAGAGATCATCGGGCAGCTGAACGGGACGATGAAGCTCGTCTTCTCGCGGACGCTCACGGACACCCCCTGGGGCCCCGCGAAGGTGATTCGCGAAGACCCGGTCGAGGCCGTCTCGAAGCTCAAGCGGGACAAAGGCAAGGACATGGTGGTCATCGGGAGCGGGAGCCTGGTGTCCGCGCTGGTCCGGGCCGACCTGGTCGACGAGTACCGCCTCCGGATCCGACCCATCATACTCGGCGCGGGCAAGCGTGCGTTTGACGACCCCGAAAAGAGGCACCGGCTCAAGCTCATCGCCGCCAGGACGTTCGGGAACGGCGTGCTCGCGCTGCACTACGAGCCGCTCCGCTGACGGCGCCCCACCCCCGGCTTCGCGATGGATTTTTACGCAGGCGCCTGGGCGCCCGACCCATGAGTTGGAATGACGGCGTCATCGAGGAGTTCCGCAAGAACCACGGCAAGGTCGGAGGGCCATTCAAAGGAGCCCCGATTCTGTTGATCCACCACCGGGGCGCCAAGTCCGGCGTCGCCCGGGTCAACCCCGTGATGTACCTGAAGGACGGCGCCCGCTACCTGGTCTTCGCTTCGAAGGGTGGGGACCCACACCACCCAAGCTGGTACCACAACCTCATTGCACACCCCGACGTCGAGATCGAGGTGGGAGACGACAGGGTCCCGGTCCTGGCCGAGGAGGTCAAGGGAGAGGAGAGGGACAGGCTCTACGCGCGCCAGGCGTCGCTCTACCCGCAGTTCGCAGACTACCAGAAGAAGACCGGCCGGACCATACCCGTGATCGCGTTCTCCCCCAGGTAAGCGCGGACCGCCAGGATCTGCCGACGCGCGCATCATAGCCGGGTCGTCATACCGGCCACGGGGCCGCCTCGTAAACCCCGGCCATTCGGTTGCGGGTGGAGGGTCAAGGACGCCTGCGACCGGCTCACTTGTCGTGGAATGGGTTCGACGGGCCGTACATGTGCGCCCACCACCTTTCGAAGCCGAACACGGCCCCCAAGCCCGCCATGACGGGGTAGAAGTCTAGGACCGAGGGGTCGTAGCTGAAGCCCCCGGCCGCGCCGAGGAACCACAGGACGAGGAAGAGCCCCAGCACGAAGATGGCAGCCCCGGACCCGAGGAACAAGACGAGGCTCCGCAGCGGGTGCGGGTCCGGCTTTTCGGCCATGGGGCTCTGCAGTTCGATGCGGCCGGATTAAATGTTCCCGGCACCTGCGTGGCCGCCCCGGGCTGGCTGCCCGGCGGGCCAGTGGAGCAGGGCAGGAGGGGCGGCGGAGTGAGTCAATTACAAAAGCGGGAGCGCGAGCTGGGTCGAGCTTCCTGCTCTACGCTCTGGTGCCTATCCGTTCTAGCTCGAACCTGACAGGTAGCTCCACATGATCACGCCCACCAGCATCACCAGAGACCCGGCGAAGCCAGTTATGAGCGCGCCCGCTGCGTCAGCGCTGAGCCCGAAGTTCTCTATGAAAGAGAGCACCGGGGACCTGACGAGCCAGGCGAAGAACCCTAGGGCGTAACCCAGGAGCCAGAATCCGAACAGTACGAGTTTTCTTCCCATGCTGTTTCGATGCGTGATATCATGTCCAAAGTCGGTAAATTGGGGGTAGACAGTATTCCTTTACGGAGAGGTTGAATTGTTTAAAGTAGAAAGCCGGCAGCGGAGAGGACGTAGGTGGTGACGAAGCTGGTCGCCAGCCCCAGGGCGACGCAGAGCACCCCTTCGGTCATGAGCCTCCGTTCTCTGATATGCTCGTCGCTTACGCAGACGTTGAGGAGCCCGCCGAATATCGACCCGGGGTCCTGAGGCAACTCCGGGTCTGAAACGGAGCTTCAGGGGTATTAACGGTTGTGGAGCCCCCGTCCACTGCCAGGAACGGCCGCGGATGGGCGCTACTTCGCCAGGGCCAGCAGCGCTTCCGCCGTCTCTTCCGGCTTTGTAATCATCGGCCAGTGACCCGCCTCGATGATCCTGTGAGGGCCATTGAGGGCGCCCCACTTCCCAGCGACGATTTCGTCGACAAGGTCTCCCGACTGGGTGCAGAACACGTACGCCTCCTTGTCCCACCCGTAGCTCCCGGAGAGCGTGAAGGGGTCCTTGCTCATCTTTATGGGCCATGGGGTGGCGAGGGACATCATGCGCGCCCTCGCCCTTCCCTTGACGTCAGGGGCGATGCGCTCGACGATCTCCTCGGTCAGCGGCACCCCCAGCGCGCCCGGCGGCTGGGCCCCGAATTCCCGGGTCGGGTCGAACCCTCCCTGCGGCTCCGACGTCCTGTCGGGACGGAACGCATCCAGGTAGATCACCTTCTTCACTTTGCCGTGCTCCCGGTCGGCCAGGACCGCCGCCACCTTCCCGGCGAAGCTGTGGCCGACGAGGACGAACTCGCCGAGCTCGTTGTACTTCACGACGTTCAGCGCGTCCTGGACCGCAGTCTCCAATCCCACATCCTTGCTCACGAGGTGGACCCTGTCGCCCATCCCCGTTAGAGTCACTGGATAGGCGGAGTGCCCCTTCTTCTCGAGGTGCGAGGCGACCTCTTTCCAAGCCCAGGCGCCGAGCCAGGCTCCAGGTATCAGCACGAACTCTGTCATGGGCGGCCCCGCGGTTCACGCAGTATTAAGCCCCGGTCGCGGGCTCCGTCCCCCAGAAGACGCGTCAGCGAAAGTGATGCCCCCGAGTTGGTCAACAATAGGTGACATGGGGGAGCGTTGATATACTCAACTAGAATCCCAACATCGGCAAGGCTTCAACCTTGCCAAACAGTTTTCTCTCCAAGCTGGACTCGGCCCGGAACGTCTTCACCTTCAGGGACTTCATCCTGCTCCCCGGCCGGAGCGAGGTCGAACCCGGGGAAATCGCCCTTTCGTCGAAGCTGACCAGGAACATCCGGGTGAGGGCCCCCATCGTCTCGTCGCCCATGGACACGGTGACGGAGTGGAGGCTTGCCCTCGAGATGGCGAAGCTCGGCGGGGCCGGTGCGGTCCACCGCAACATGCCGGTTGACAGGCAGGTCGAGCAGGTGAAGAAGGTCAAAGCGTCGAAGGTCCACGCTGCGAGCGTCGACGACAAAGGAAGGCCCCTGGTGGGCGCTTCGGTCTCTCCACTCGACAAGGAGCGGTGCATCCGGCTGGACAGGGTGGCCGACTTCCTGGTCGCGGACGTGGCACACTTCCACACCACGAAGGTCATGAACGCCGCGAAGAAGGTCCTCCCGGAGCTGAGCGCAGACTTCGTGGCCGGGAACGTCGGCACGGGCAGGGCCGCCGCTGACATCCTCGACGAGCTCCCCCGGGTGGAAGGCTTCAGGGCGGGGATAGGGTCGGGGTCGATCTGCATCACTTCCGAGGTAACCCGGGTCGGGGCCCCTACCCTCTACGCCGTCGCCGAGGTGGCCGGGGCGCTCAGGGAGAGGAAGTCCGATTTGCCCGTGGTCGCCGACGGAGGCATACGCGGCCCGGGCGACGCGGCCCTGGCCTTCGCCGCAGGCGCTTCCACCGTGATGCTCGGCTCCATGCTCGCGGGGACCGAGGAGGCCCCGAGCGCGGTGGTGCTGAAGGGGGGCGTCAGATACAAGACTCACAGGGGGATGGCGAGCGCGGCAGCCAGGAAGGTGAGGTTCGCGATCGACAGGTACAGTGTCCCGGCCAAGGGGCTGGACGAGGGGGTCGAGGCGCTCGTCCCCTACGTCGGGAAGGCCGAGGGGGTCGTGGTGACGATGCAGAACGGGCTGCGTGCGGCCTTCGGCTACGCGGGGGCTGCCAGCGTCCCCGACATGTGGACCAGGGCCTCCTTCGGCCTCGTGAGCCCGGCAGGGGCCGCCGAGCTCGGTGCCCACTCCCTCGAGGTGAAGAAGTGACGGAGCCCGACCTGGCAGGCGGGATCGCGGTCCTCGACTTCGGCGGGCAGTACGCCCACCTGATCTGCAGGAGGATTCGCGCCCTCGGGGTGTACTCCGCCCTGCTCCCCCACGACACCAAGCTGAGCAGGCTGGAGGAGATGAAAGTGTCAGGGGTGGTGCTCTCAGGAGGGCCGGCGAGCGTCTATGCCGAGGGCGCGCCTAGGGCGGACTCGGAGCTCTTCGAAGGGAAGGCCCCGGTCCTCGGCATCTGCTACGGCTACCAGCTGATGGTGAAGGCCCACGGCGGTGAGGTGGGGAGGGCGGAGAAGAGGGAGTACGGCAGGTCTAGCGTGAAGGTCGTCGAAGGGGGAGGTCTCTTCGATGGGCTCAGGGGAGACAGGCTCATCTGTTGGATGAGCCATTCCGACTCGGCGACTAGGATCCCTTCCACCATGGAGGTGCTCGCGGCGAGCGACGGGTCCCCCTACGCCGCGGTCAGGCTGTCCGGGGCGCGCCAGTACGGGGTCCAGTTCCACCCAGAAGTGTCTCACACCGAGCACGGCCAGGAGGTCCTTTCCAACTTCGTGCTCGGGGTGTGCGGCGCCCGGAAGACCTGGAGCATGGAGAGCTTCCTCAGGACCTCGGTCGAGTCCCTCTCGAGGATCGACGGCAGGGTCCTCTGCGCCGTGTCGGGCGGGGTCGACTCGTCGGTGACCGCCGTCCTACTCAACCGGGCCGTCGGGGACAGGATGCAGTGTGTGTTCATCGACACCGGGCTGCTCAGGAAGGGCGAGCCGGGGCTCGTCAGAGAGCTCCTCGGGAAGGATTTCGGGGTCAGGGTTGCGTTCGTCGACGCGTCGGAGAGGTTCCTGGGAGCCCTGGCCGGGGCGTCTGACCCTGAGGAGAAGCGGCGAATCGTAGGGAGGACCTTCGCCGAGGTGTTCGAGCAGTACGCCAAGGAGCACGGGCCGTTCGCGTATCTTGCCCAGGGGACCTTGTACCCCGACGTCATCGAGAGCGGCAGGTCCGGGGGGCCAGCGTCGGTCATCAAGACGCATCACAACGTCGGCGGGCTCCCGGCCGGGCTTTCGATGAAGGTGGTGGAGCCGCTGCGGGAGCTGTACAAGGACGAGGTCAGGGAGCTCGGAAGGCTGCTGGGCCTACCGCCGGGGGCAGTGGAGAGGCACCCCTTCCCCGGGCCGGGGCTCGCGGTCAGGGTCGTGGGCCAGGTCACCGAGGAGAAGCTAAGGATATGCAGAGACTCGAGCGACATCGTCGAGCAGGTGCTGAAGGAGGAAGGGCTCTACGCGAGCGCATGGCAGGCCTTCGCCTTCGTGGGGGACGACATGGTGACCGGGGTGCTGGGAGACGAGCGGCGGCTCGGACACCTGGTGACGGTCAAGGTGGTGGAGTCGGTGGACGCCATGACCGCAGACTGGAGCAGGATCGACCCCACGGTCCTCGAGAGGGTGTCGAACCGGATCACCAACGAAGTGCAGGGGGCGGTGGCTGTGGCCTATTCGATCTCTTCAAAGCCCCCGGCGACGATAGAGCCCCAGTGATCGCCATGGTCGGGATTAGCAGGTCGACGGAGCTGGCAGAGCTCCACGTGCACCTCGGGGGGTCGGTGGACCCGGCGGTGATGTGGGAGATAGCCCACGCCCAGGGGATCAGGCTCCCGACCAAGGACTACTGGAAGTTCGTGGACCTCGTGACCGTGGACTCGGGGAAGAAGAAGTCCTTCGAGGGGTACCTGGCGCTTTTCCATTGGACCGAGCTGATACAGTCCAGCCCGCTGGCGATCGAGAGGTCCGTCTACCAGACCATCGCGGGCGGGTACAGGAAGAACAACATCACTTTGATGGAGCTCAGGTTCAACCCGATGAAGAGGAACAGGGGAGGGGAGCAGGACCTGGACCAGATAATGATGGCTGCGGTGAGGGGCATCGACAGGGCGTCCCTGGAATACCCGGTGAAGACCGGCTTGATCGTCTGCCTCGACAGGACCTTCGACCTCAGGCTTAACGAGATCCTCCTGCAGAAGGCGATACACTTCTCTGGAAGGGGGGTGGTGGGCATCGACATGGCCGGGCCGGCGAAGAAGGGGTTCAGGTACGCCAGCTACTCGGACATCTACAGGCGGGCGAGGAAAGAGGGGCTTGGGCTCACGGTGCACGCGGGAGAGGACGAAGGCCACGCCTCGGTCCGCGAAGTCCTCGAGCACCTCGAGCCCGACCGGATCGGCCACGGCGTCAGGGCCACCGAGGACGAGGAGACCATGGAAGCGCTCGACAAGAGCGGCGCTGTCCTCGAGGTCTGCCCCACGTCCAACCTGAACACGGGGGTCCTGAAGGGGGTGGGGGAGCTGAAGAAGGTCTTCGCGAAGCTGAAGGAGAGCGGGACCAGGTTCACAATAAACACCGACGGACCCGAGATGCTGCGGACCAACCTCCGGGGGGAGATCGCCTTCCTCATGGAACAGGGGGTGCTGACAGCGTCGGAGGTCCTTGCCGCCAATCGAGACGCATTCAGGGCATCCTTCGTAAAATAGCCGAGGCAAAGGCTTGAAAAGGCGAGCGGGCGGGCTCGCCAAAGTTGGAACCAGCGGAGAAGGAGGTGGCGGTCGGCGAGTTCAAGGTCAACTATGCCACGGCTGGCAGCGGCGAACCGCTGCTCCTGCTTCACGGGAGCGAGCCCGCAGAGAGCTGGAGGGTATGGGAGCCGCTGCTCCCCCTCGGGGACGCGCGCAAGCTGATCCTCCCCGACCTGCTGGGGCATGGGAAGTCGTCGAGGCCTGTGGAGACGCCGGACTACAAGGCCCAGGCCCGGATGCTGCGCGACTTCGCGGACAAGCTCGGGCTGCGCTCGTCGTCGCTCGTCGGAGGCGGCTGGGGGGGCCAGGTGGCCCTCGAGTTCGCCCTTGAATGGCCGGACAGCGTGACGTCCCTGGTGCTAGTGGCGTCCTCCTACGACCAGGACCAGCTGCCCAGGCTCCAGAAGTTGAGGAAGCCGACCCTGATAATCTACGCAGAAGACGACATGGTGACCCAGCTGAAGTCAGGGTACCTCCTGAGGGACGCCATCGGGACGTCCAGGCTAGAAGTCCTGGACACCGTGGCCAGGGACCCGCGCTACGACTTCCGCATGTCTCACAGGCTGCAGAAGTTCAGGGCGCCTCAGGTGCTACAGCTGACTAGGTCGTTCCTCGCGAACCCGTCGGGGATGATCGCCGAGCCCCCGGAGATGGAGAACGAGCTGAAGGGACAGGCCCTAAGGAAGGAAGACGAGAAGGACGGGGCCATCTGGAAGAAGGACTAGGGCCGGCGGACCGGCGCGGATACCTACCTCGACGCCATGGCGACGCGTTCCTGTTCGTTCTTCTTCCTCACGGCGTAGCTGTTCGCGTCACCAGCCGCCGCCTGGATGATCTCGTCGGCGAGGACCTCCTCAACGGTCCTGGGGGAGTTGAACGCCGCCTCCCTCACCCCTTCTGAGATGAACCTGAGCGCGATGTCGACCCTCCTCACCGGGGATATGTCGACGGACTGATGGTAGACCACGCCCCCGTAGCTCAGCCTGGTGGTGTCCTCGTTGGGCGAGGCGTTCTCGATGGCGCGCACCAGCTGCTGGACGGGGTTCTGCCCGGTCCTCAGCTCGATGACTGCGAAGGCGGTCTTGACCACGTTCAACGACTTTTGCTTCTTCCCCCCCATCCGGCCGGTGTTCTTGGCGTACTTCTTCCCGAAGTGCATCAGCTCGTTGACGAGCCTCTCCACGATGTTGACCCTGGTCTTTCCGAACTTCTTGTGCTCGTGCCTCCCGCCTGAGTGGGGTATCAGCATCGGTTTCACGTTGATCACGTTCAGGAGCCCGGGGTCCTGGACCTTGACCCCCTTAAGGTCCCACTTCTCCCAGAGCAAGAGGTTCGGGTACTCGAGCGACTGCTTGCTCATGGACTATCTCCTCGGCTTCTCCTTGCGCCCGTAGACCAACTCGTTCAGTGAGACACCGTTGACCTTGAACACAGTCCAGCGGACCCCGGGGATGTCCCCCATGGCCCTCTTCATCGACCCCCCGATCCCCTGCAGCATCACCTCGTCGTGCTCGTCCACGAAGTTGAGGGCGCCGTCGCCGGGGAGGAACGCCGTGACCTGCTTGCCGTTCTTCACGATCTGACACCGGACGCACTTCCTGATGGCGGAGTTCGGCTGCTTCGACTCGATCCCGACCTTCTCCAGGACGATCCCCCTCGCCTGGGGCGCCCCTTCCAGCGGGTCGGCCTTGTAGTCGAGCCCGAGCTTGCGCCTCTTGTACCATTTGTTGGACCAGCGGAACCTCTGCCGCTTGAGAGAGACCTGCCTTGCCGCGAACTCTCCGCGTGGTGAACCTGCCATGCTTCAGTCGCCGCCGTTTCTCATCGTATATAACCCCTTCAGAGCTCTGATGTTATCTGGACGTTGCTTACGTCGAAGTAGCGCTTCGCCAGTAGCCTGACCTTCTCGGCGTTCTTCCCCCCGAGTCCCAGCACCGCTCCCTTCTTTCGCGAGTCTACCACTACGACGACCCCCTTGGTTCCGTCCAGCCGGTCGCTGACCCTGACCTCCTGGACGAACTTCGCCCCCAGGGAGTTCTTCACCAGCCCCTCGACGTCGTCCGCCCACTCCACGACCTCCACCGGGCGCCGCACCGCCCTTTCGATCTTCTTCACCGACGCCCCCTCCTTGCCTATGGCGAGCCCCATCTGACCCTGCGCGATGACGAAGATCACCCGGTCCCTCTTTTCGTCGATGACGCAGTCCCTGGCGGTGGCCCCGGTCATCCCCTGGAACATGGACATCAGGGACAGCTCGTCGGAAGACAGCTTGATCTCTGGCACCCGGGGATCACTTTGACAGCAGCTTCACGTCGGTGTCGCTCACGTTGCGCAGGGCGATGGCCGAGACCCTGTATGGCCTCCCCACCAGCCGCGCGAGCTCGGCCGACGAGTGCGTCAGCTCGATCACTGGCACGTTGTGCTTCTTGGCCTCTTCCCTCAGCTTCGCGCCGAGGGCAACCGGGACGGACTTTGTCACCAGGACCCCTTTGCTCCCCTTGACCGCCGCGATGCACTCCTTCGCCCCGACCGCGGACTTGCCTCCCTTCATAGCTTCCTTCAGTACTTTTGATAGCTGGGGGTTGTCTACCATCGGCATCAGCTCATGTAGAGGTCGATCATCCCGGTCCCCAGCGGTATTGGGAGGCCGACGATGACGTTCTCTGTGACCCCCTTCAGGTCTTCCACTTCGCCCTTGACTGCCGCCTCTGCCAGGGTGGGGACTGTGATCTCGAAGGCGGCCCGCGCCAGGACGCTGCTCTTTGTCCCGGCAATGCCGTGCCTGCCTATCTGCTGGATGTACCCCTTCGACGTCATGAGGTCCGCGACAAGGAATATGTGGCGTATGTCCACTTCGAGCCCCTGCTCGTCCAGGGTGCTCATGAGCTCCCTGACCAGGGTCGCCCTGGCCGCCTCGATGCCGAGGACCTGGGCAACCTCGTGGACGTTGTTGGTGTAGACGCGGGTCGGGTCCACGCCCTGGACCTGGACCACCTTGCCCAGGTTGGAACCGGCGGTCTGTATGAACCACTCCTCCCCCTCCTTCACCACTGTGACCCGGGTTATGCCTGGGATCCCCTTCAGCTTCATGTTGAGTATCTTGTTCCTCAAGGTGAACAGCGCCGAGAGGTCCGCCTCAGGCATGCTGACGTGGATGACGTTGGGGTTCCTCTTGTCCTGCTGGACCTTCCTCTTCCCAGTCTCGATCACCTTGGCGATCTCCTCGGGGTGGGTGTCTCTGTCCCCCATCATCTCGGGGCTGAGGTGCAGCTTGATCCCTTCGGTGGGGTCGACCTCGCTGAAGGCGACCACGTTCCCGACCTTGGTGAAGAGTATCTCCTTCGCCACCTTCACCGCCTTCTCGTTCTGGGCGGCGACGTCCTTGGTGAGGTAGATGTCCATGGACGGGGTCGCCGGGATCTTCCTGGCGTCCACCAGTTCCATGAGCCTCGGGAGACCCAGGGTGACGTCCCGCTCCCTGACGCCTGCGAAGTGGAAGGTCCTCAGTGTCATCTGGGTGCCAGGCTCTCCGATGGACTGGGCCGCGACTATGCCCGAGGCCTCCCCTGGCTCGACCCGGGAGTAGTCCAGCGCCTCGGCGACCTTCTCCATGGTCTCCTTGAGCCCCTCTGGGGTAAGGTGCGAGCCGCCGAGCTTCTCCTTCAGCTCCCTGACGAGCCTGTCGTTCAGGGACGACTGGTACTTCTTGAGCAGCTTCTCGACCTCTTCGTCGTCGGCCTTGGCCTTCGCCTTGTGGAGCAGCTCCTCGGTCTCGATGAGCCTGTCGAGGTTGATGGGGCGCCCGTGGTCGCTCTTGGCAGGGTCCACCCCGTCCTCGCCGTAGAGGAACTGGATGACGTGACCGTGGGGGTCCCTCACCGTGAGGTCGTACTCTACCTTGAGGTGCTCGAGGGCGTTGACCAGCCTCCTCTGCATGTAGCCGCTCTGCTGGGTCCTGACCGCGGTGTCGACCAGCCCTTCGCGGCCGCCCATGGCGTGGAAGAAGAACTCGGTCGGGGAGAGCCCGTCCCTGTAGTTGCTGCGGACGAAACCCTTGGCGGTGGGTGAGGGGTCGTCCCAGGAGAAGTGGCTCAGCGCCCTACCCTTGAGCCCGTGGCTGATCCTCTTGCCTCGGACCGACTGCTGCCCCAGGGCTGCGGTCATCTGGCCGACGTTGAGGCTGGACCCTCTGGCCCCGGTCCTCGCCATTATCATCCCAGAGTTCTCGGCGGGGAAGGCCCTGTCTGCGATTCTGCCCGCCTTGTCTCTTGCCTTCGCCAGTTCGTTGACGATGTAAGCTTCGAGCGTGTCCTCGGGAGAGAGCCCTCTGGTGAGCTGCAGTCCCCCGGCCCTGTACTTCTTCTGGAGCTCGGCGACGTTGGAGTACGCCTCGTCCAGGGAGTCGGTGATGCCCGTCTTCGCCTCGGATGGAAGCTCCAGCTCGTTGAAGCCGTAGGTGAACCCCCTCCTGGTGAGGAAGGTCTTCAGCACCTTGAGGATCGAGTTGAGGAAGTTGCGCGCCTCCTCGTTTCCATAGTCCTTGGCGATCCTGTGCAGCAGCGAGTCGGGCTCCTCGGCCCCGATGACCGCCTTGTCGACCACCCCGGAGATGAGCTCGCCGTTGCGGATGACGACGTCGTTGGTGGTCCCGGTCTTCTGGGCCTTCGCCCACTTGGAGGTGAGCACGTAGTTCATCCCCTTCGGGAGGAAGAGCGAGAAGAGCTGCTTGCCGGTGTACATCGGGTGCGCTCCCTTGGTCGCCGGCTCTGGGAGGTCGCCGAAGTAATCCCCGATCAGCGCCAGGTTGGAGAACTCCCCGGGGGTGAGCATGGCCTCGTCCCTGGTCAGCATGAACGCGCCGGTGATGAAGTCCCTGATCCCGCCGATGATGGGGCCACCGTACCTCGGGGAGAGGATCTGGTCCTGGACCCGCATGAGCATGAGCGCCTCGGACCTGGACTCCTCGCTCTGGGGGACGTGCAGGTTCATCTCGTCGCCGTCGAAGTCGGCGTTGTACGGAGGGCAGACCGACGGGTGGAGCCTGAAGGTCCTGAACGGGAGGACCCGGACGAAGTGGGCCATGACCGACATCCTGTGGAGCGAAGGCTGCCTGTTGAACAGGACGACGTCCCCGTCCATGAGGTGCCTCTCAACGATGTACCCGGTGACGAGGGAGTCGGCGAGCGCCTTCCTGTCGCTGGCGAAGTCCAGCCTGATCTTGACGCCGTCGGGGCGGATGACGTAGTTGGCGCCCGGGTGCTCGAAGGGCCCCTTGTTGACCAGCTCCTTCAGATGGTCGATGTTGAACGGGGACACCTTCTCCGGGATGGTGAGCTTCTTGGCCACCTCGAAGGGCACGCCTACCTCTCCGATGTCGAGGCTCGGGTCTGGGCTGATCACGGTGCGGCTGGAGAAGTCGACCCTCTTCCCCGAGAGCGAGCCCCTGAACCTCCCCTCCTTCCCCTTCAGCCTCTGGCTGAGGGTCTTCAGCGGCCTCCCGGAGCGGTGGTGGGCCTGCGGGATCCCTGAGACTTCGTTGTCGAAGTAGGTGGTGACGTGGTAATGTAGCAGGTCGACAAGGTCCTGGACGATCAGGTGCGGGGTGCCCGACTCCTTGGACTCGCGGACCCTCTGGTTCACCCTGAGTATGTCGACCACCTTGTGGGTCAGGTCGTCTTCGGAGCGGATGCCCGACTCCAGGGTGATTGACGGACGGACAGTGAGCGGGGGCACAGGCAGGACCTGGAGGACGAACCACTCGGGCCTGGCAGCCTTCGAGTTGAACCCGAGGAGCTGCAGGTCGTCGTTGTTGATCCGCTCCAGCCTCTCACGGATGGCCACGGGCAGGAGGCGGGTCGCGCCACCCTCCTCGGTGATCTCGTGGAAGATGGTCGGCTTCGTGAACTCGATCTGATACTGCTGCTTGCCGCAGTGGGGGCAGAGCTTCACCTTCTTCGCCTTCACGGCGATCTCCTTCGCGACCCCCTCCAACAGCGACGGGGTGAAGTCGCTCTTGCTGGTCAGCTTGACGTGGTAGGCGTCGAGCTCCTCCTGGGGGAGGAGTATCCGCCCGCAGGACCTGCAGGTGGTCTGCACCAGCCTGTTGATCTCGTCGACGAATGCTATGTGGAGCACCGGCTCCGCGAGCTCTACGTGTCCGAAGTGTCCAGGGCACCTCCCCGCGGTGCTGCCGCAGGTGCCGCACTTCTGTCCCGGCTCGAGGGTACCCAGCCTGCTGTCCATGAGCCCCCCCTGGACGGGCATGCCGTCCTCGTCGTAGGTCTCGGGCTGGGTGATCTCGGCGACCGAGTACTTCCTGACCTCAGCCGGGGAGAATACCGCGAAGTTGATTCCGCCTATCGTCTTGAGCGCCTGTTCCATCGACATAGCCTACACCTTGTCCCTCAGCTGGAGCCTCGGCGCGATGTTCAGGCTCATCATCTCCTGGAGCAGAAGCTTGAACGCGTAGGCGACTACCAC
>JAGWHE010000053.1 GCA_028866945.1 Nitrososphaerota archaeon | reverse complement strand
AGGGGGAGGATGTACCTCCACTTCCGGTACCAGCGCTGCGGCCGCTCCTCCACGTTCAAGGCTGCCACCCCCGCGGGCCGGGGGCACTTAAGCGGGCTATGGGATCTTCTTCCTGACCCTCAGGGTGGTCCTGGCGAGCTCGGTGACCTTCCGGTCGTGGGTGGTCACGAAGATCGTCTTCCCTTTCGTCATGTTGTCGCCCCTGAGGAGGCCTAGTACGACCTCAGACATCAGGGGGTCCAGGGCCTCGGTCGGCTCGTCCAGGAGAAGGATGGGCGGGTCGTTGACCAGGGCGCGTGCGAATGAGACCATCTGGCGCTCGCCGACGCTCAAGGTGCCTGTGAGCCTCGAAGATTCTCCGCTGATACCGACCTTCGCCATGGCGGCCGCGGCCTTCTGGCGGCGCGCGTCATTGTCGACGCCGAGGAAGTAGAGCGGGAGCTCGACGTTCTCTGCGACGGTGAGCTCGGGGATGACGGTCTGGATCTGGGGTACGAGGCCGATGTTGGCAGCCCTGAAAGTCGCAAGCTCGTCGTCGTCCATCTTCGTGAGCTCCTGGCCCTTCACAACGATCGTGCCGCCGCTGGGCCTCTCGAGCCCTGCGAGCATGTTGAGCATGGTGGTCTTTCCGCTCCCTATCGGCCCCGACAGGGCGACGAAGGTCCCCTTGAGAAGCTGGAAGTGGAGGTCGGAGTAGACCTCGCTCTCGCCGTAGGACTTGCGCACGTGCTTCAGCACCACCGAGTAGCGCTCCTGGGCCGCCAGCTGCTGCGGCGTGAGCGTGGCTAGCTGCGCCATGTGGATCTCCCTCCAATGAAAGCCCCAGCTGCGACCGCGCCCGCGGATGCAGCGACGGCGGCGACCACGAGGACGATTGACTGTGCACCGAACGCTCCCCCTGAGAGTGCGGAGCCTAGCGCGGCACCAACGAGTCCCCCTAACGCTGACCCCGCTGCGCCGTAGGCGAACAGGGACCCGAAGAGGGCGGACGAGATGCCCCGCCTCGACGCGCCGACGGAGCGGAGGTCGGAGACGGCCTTGGCCGACCTGGTGAGCACGTCCACCGAGACGGCGGCTGCGCAGGCAGCGACGGAGACGAAGATCACCGTGATGATGGCCGCCTTCCCTATTGGGCCGAGGGCCTGGGCCGCGATTATCCCGTTGAGCGAGATGGCCGCGGAGAAGGCCGCGGCGATGGCGTGGGTGGACCCTGTTATCCTAAGCGAGCGGGCCACTGGGCCGCCGCGCGGCATGAGAGCTTCCGCTTTCATCTGTCGGGCACCCCTCCGGTCGATGGCATGGGCTGTCCCTCACCCCTCGAGAACCAGCCTCCGGGCTATTCTGCGGTCGCCTGGACGGCCTTGGGGACCGGCGCTTCCTCCGGCTGCCTCTGCTGCTGACCCTGTGAGAGGGGCTCGGTCGCGGACTTCAGCATCCGCGCGAGGTCGTCCATCTCCTGGGAGTTGCGCGTCAACATCGACTCGCATGACTCCGCCGCCACCTTGAACGCGGCTTCGTCGATCTCGCCGGCCCTGAACTGGACCTTGATGTCCACCAGGAACCTCTGCAGGGCTTCCCTCTGCCCCTCGAGCTCCCCGATCCTCACCACCATCCCCTCGGCCAGGGACTTGTAGGAGCCCTGGATCTTCGAGGCCTCTGTGGAGTACTTCGACATCATGTCGTCGTAGATGGTGCGGGGTATCTCACCCTCGCGGGCGAGGTCCTGGAGCGCCTTCGCCCTCCTGCGCACACCGTCGACCTCCCTGTTGAGGGAGTCGCACTCGACCTTCCAGGCGGGTATCAGCACGAACCCGTCGGAGGCGGACACGATCCGCTGGCTCGGATATTCCGTGAACTCGCCGTTCCCCTGGTCCACGCCTATCGACTTCAGCTCACCGGAGGTGTCGACGGAGAATCCGACAACAAAACCGACGTACCTCCCGTAACTGTCCTTCACTGGCCGGTCGACCAGCCTCTCCAAAGCTTCTGCTCGCATGAGCCAGAAAAGCTACCCAATCGTGCTTTAGTGGGAGGGGTGAACTTTCGGGCGCCAAGGAGTCAAATTGGGGAGCCGGAGGCTGGCCCCTTGGTGGCCTCGACCTTGATATCGAGGTCGATTGCGTCCGTCAGGGCGGTCTTGCCGGAGGCGTAGGCGCAGGAGCCGCCGTCGTGGAGCCTCGAAAATGTGCTGTAAACGAAAGCCGCGCACCTGTAAGCGAGCGGATCGGTGCCGACGATGAACGAGAACGGCCGGCCTCCAGGGAGTTGCGAAGCAAGCGGCGCAAGGGCCTCAGCCCCGCTCCAGACCCTGCCGTCGGAGGCGACGAGGTGAAACGACCTGTGCCTGCGGTTCTGGGGGATGTGGTTGAGGAGGCCAGCGGCCTCCGCCTGGTCGAGCCCGAGGTAAGTCAGTGCCTTTCTCGAGTCGAGGAACTCCACGGCTCTGCGGAACCTCGTACAGGGGCCGCAGTCGGAGTCGTAGGCGAGGACGAACATCTTGGTCCGGAGTCTGTGGGTCGCCGTTAAACTTCGCTACGCAGCGCTTCCCAGGAAGAAGCGCTCGAGCCTGCTGAATATGGATGCGCTCTGCCCCGAAGTCACCTGGAAGTAGAGGTCGAGGTTCACCAGCCCGCGCGGGGAGTTGGGCCCTGCCCCGAGGCGTAGGGCGGGCCTGTTGGTGCACTGGGCCGCGACGTTGGCGAGGAACCGGGCTCCGTCGTCGGCGGAGGCGTCGGGGGAAGCCTGGAAGCACATGATCTCTCCGGTGTCCACGTCTCTCGCGAGCCAGACGTGGTATCGCTCCCCTTCGACGAGGGTGTCGGCGCCGTCGAGGGCGACGAGCCTCCTGTACCTCTTCTCCTCCTTCGGGAGGCTGGTCATCAACGAGAGATACGCGTCGCGGGCGGCCACGTAGGACATGCCCCCCATCATAGTCGCCACGTCACGGTACGAGTACCCGGAGTTGCAAAGGGCTGCGGCGAGGACCTTCAACGGGACCGACACCTTGTTTCTCCGGAACGCGCGCACGGAGACAGCCCACTCGCAGAGGATGGCGAGGGGTCCGAACGGCTGGCCGGGCGGGATGTCGATGGTCATCGTCTTTGACAATGCGTCTGTTAAGTTAACCTCCGCGATGGATACGCAGGGAACTCGAATTATCTTAACAGCTAGGTAAACGGAGTTTACCTGCGGTCAGGGGACGAAACCGTAGAAGAAGACCAGGACCAGGGGGACGAAGGTGGCCGCCCAGATGAGCTTGTTCCAGCGCCAGACCTTGGCACCGTCGAGGGGCCCGATGGGGAGCAGGTTGAACAGCGCGAGGAAGACGTTGATGTACGCTCCGAAGAACCCGATGCCCGCGAGCAGCGCGTTGCTCGAGAAGTAGAGGGGGAAGAATAGGGTGCCGATCAGCACGTTGACCAGCGGCCCAGCCAGGGAGATCTTGCCGTTTTCCTCCCCGGTGATGTTGGCGCCCGAGATGTACGTGGCCCCCGGCGCCGCAAAGAGGAACCCGAAGAGGGAGGTCACCAGGGCGAGAAGGAGCCCCATGGGCCACATCTTGAACTCGGCCCAGAACCCGTAGCGCTGGGCGACGAACTTGTGGCTCAGCTCATGGAAGACGAACCCTGGCCCCACTGTGATCAGCGCGATGCCGAAGTAGACTGCGAAGTCCGGCGCGTCGAAGGTCGAGCCTCCGAGGAGGGTGAACCTGGTGAGCGTGAACGCGAACCCGAGCGCGAGCCAGGCGATTATGATGTCCCTGACCTCGACCCCGGAGAAGACCTTGGCCTGCCGCGTCGTCGGGTAGGGGGAGGAGGTCGACGGGGTCTGCCAGGTGAAGGTCGTCGTCGGCGGCGCGGTTATGGTCCGCTTCTGGGTGAGGTCCCCGCGGCACTGGTGTGACTCCGGTAGCCTGTGGTCCCCGCAGTAGACCCCGCCGCAGAAGTTGCAGACGAAGGGGAGGGACTCCTCCTTGCCGCAGAATTCGCAGTGCAAAACGCCATTTCTCCCTGGGAAAATCGGAAATTCGTCAAATCCACGTGCTATTAACTTTGTGAACTTTCAGTCTCGCCCCCGGGATAGGGTTTATACACGGAAAGGGGTCGCGGGAGGTCCATGGGAGAGCACTCCGAGACCTTCACCCTAGACGTGGAGAGGCGGAGGATCAAGGAGCTGGTGAGCAAGCACTTCTCAGGGTTCGGGTACAGGCTCTCGAAGGAGCAGGGGTGGATAATGGTGTTCGAGAAGGGTTCCCTGCGGAAGAACATCTACACCACGTCCTTCGATTCGGCCTACAAGCAGGTCATAGTGTCGCTGGTGGGGGAGGAGGACGTCCCGGTGACTTCCGTCTCCATCTCCTTCTCGCTGCCGTTCCTGGTACTGCGGAAGAACGACATGCTGGCGATAAACAACATAGTGAAGACGCTGAAGGACTACATCGTCATAACGACGGGGTACGCAGAGGAGACGGCGGTCAGCCGGCGCCTGCGACCGAGCTCCTGACGGCGGCAGCAGCGTCCACGGCGTCGGTCCCGTCCACGACGGTCACACCCAACAGGTTCGCTAGGCTCTTCGACTGGTCGTCGGCCGCTGGGCTGGCGATGACCACCATGCCGGCGTCCTTCAGGTCGAGCTTCTTCAGGGCGGCTGCCGTGACCCGTTCCGCCACCGAAGCCCCCCTGGGCGCGAATACGACGTCCACCCCCACCTTCTGCTTCTGCGGCCCGTGCAGGACCGCCGCGAACTCAAAGTCAGCCCCAGAGCCGCTCCGCAGGGCCCCGGGCGCCTCGAACTTCCACCCTGCCTCGGTCATGGCAGTCCGCACGACCCCCAGAAGCGAGGCGACCTTCTCCTCGAACTTCGCCTGGCCCTTCACCTGGGCGATGCGCCCGGTCCCCTCCTCGGCCTTCGCGAAGGAGACGCGGTATAGGCCCCCCATGGTCTCCGCGTAGTCCCTGCTGTCGGTCCAGATGGCGATGTCGCGGTCGTTCTTCAGCCCCTTCGAGTCGTCGAGGACGAGGGAGACGAGGGTCTGCGAGCCGTCGGCGACCACCAGCCTGCTCCTCGGCGCGTCATCGGAGTGCCGGACATCGGCGGTCTTCGCCAGACCCTCGGCCGCCTCGAGGGTTGCCGGGTCGATGGGGGCGATGACCTGCACCCTGACCCCGCGCTTCGCCGCCTCCGCCACCTTGTCCCCGATGCCGAGCACGTGGGCCTGGATGACGTCGTTCTTCGTCAGGACCATGCTCAGGGCCGTGGCCGCCTGCTCGGCCATCTTCGACATCGTGTTGTAGATCTGCTCCCTCCCCTGGATTATCCTGAACCTCTGTTCGAAGCTCTCCTGGGGCGACCTGGGGAGCTGCTTCCAGAGGGCTGCGAGCTCGGGCTTCGCCTCGTCCATCCGGCGGACGTACCCCCTCTGCTCGTCGGCGAGGAGGGAGAGGACCCCTTCGAGGCTTTCGGCCTGGTACTTGATCGGCTTGCCGGCCGTGGAGACGACTATGCCCCTGTCGAGGAGGCGCTTGAGCAGCCTGTAGGCCTCCATCCTGCGTATGTCGACGGCCCTGGCCAGCTCCCCGGCGCCGCAGGAGCCGTTCTTAGTGAGGAAGATGAATATCCGCGCCTCCCTCTCGGTGAGCCCGTAGACCCCCAGGAGCTCGACGAGGCGCTCGTCCACGCCAACCCCGCTGCGGGGTCGCTCATAAGTCTGCACGGGGGCGCACGTTGAGATGGCCGTAACTTCTGGTGTTACACCCCCGAGTTCGCCCCATTGGGACATACACTCCCTCTAATCCCCGCCGAACGCTCCCACCGCCATGCTACCGGCCTACCAGACCGAGGAACCAGCGCAGCAGGCGCAGCAGGCCCTCAGAGGGAGGCTCGCAGCCCCGGCCAAGA
>JAGWHE010000052.1 GCA_028866945.1 Nitrososphaerota archaeon | reverse complement strand
AGCTCGAACGCCGTGAAAGTGGTTACCACCGACGGCGCGACCTTCACCTTCAACGTGGTTGCCGGCTCAACAGGGTAGACCCAGACGTCGGCTTCAGGACGGCACTTGGTTGCGAATCACTACCAAAAACACATGATATTGTGACCGTCAAAACCGCAGCGCATATATAGGAGAAATAAAGGCTGTTCCTCCATACCCTTGGCCTACGAAGGCCAGCGCGCAGATACTGAGCAGTCTGCTCCTGGAATCAAGTTAACCAACCTCGGCCTGGTCGGCCTCGACTACGTCCTCGGAGGCGGCCTCCCCGAGAACTCCGCCTACCTGCTGATGGGCGGGTCCGGCACCCACTACGTCACCTTCGCCAACCAGGCGATCTACAACCACCTGTCAAAGGGGGGGAAGGCGGTCTACTACGCCCCGGAGACCCCGCTCAACGACGCCATCGAGGACCTGGCACTCTACCACTGGAACATCAGGGGGTACCTCGACGACAAGTCTCTGGTCTACTCGAGGCCCATGCCGCCCCAGTTGCAGTCATTGTCCGACCTCATGCAGGACAACCCCATGGAAGAGGTGATCAAGCTCGGCTCATCGCTGGCGGGCCTTACCAAGGACTTCGTCGAGAAGCTCAAGGAGGGGCGGTGGAGCGTGTTCAGCCCGAGCTACCTCATGAGCGTCTACCCGCAGCAGGAGGTCACGGACCTGATAATGTTCTGGGTTAGCGCGGTCCACAAGTACGGCGGGGTGCACTTCCTTACCCTCCCCGAGGGGGTCCACGACGAGAAGCACGTGAATTTCATCAAGAGCCTGGTGGACGGGGTCTTGACCTTCAAGTTCGCCCAGGGGTTCGGCCAGGCCGAGGGCGAGGTCGAGATACAGAAGCTCAGGCGCGTCATACCAAAGTCAAAGTCGTTCAGGCACACCGTCCAGGCCGACGGTATCGCGATCGAGACGACAGCTAGGATCGGCTAGACTCTTCTTCCTGGGCGGCGCGCTCTTCCTTCAGTGCGCTCCCCCTGCGCCTCCTCAGCGTAGTCCTGACCACGACGTAGCCCACCGCCACCACGACGGCCGCGATGATTATCGGGAGGTACGGCCACACCAGCGAGAGCCCCGGGATGCTCGACGACCCCGAAGTGGTGGTGGTCGTCGACGACGAAGTGATAATTACCATCCCCAGCGAAGTCAGGGTACCGGTCAGCGAGGAATAGGCCGTGGCGTTGACGGTCGCTACGCCAGGCACCCCTGCGACGTACTTCGAGACGAACTGCCCAGCCGCGTCGGTGGACCCGAAAGACGGGACCAGGGCTCCCAGGGTCGTGAAGACGGAGACGCTGGCTCCCTGGACGGGCATCCCCAGGACTGAGACGGAGAGTGTCACCGTAGCGTTCGTCCCCTTTGGCACCGTCGACGGGGAGACTGTGACGGAGATCTTCGCTCCCGACGGCTTGACCGTGACGTCAGCCGATCCGGTTCCGAGCCGCGGGGCCAGCGCCGTGAGCGTCGTGGTCCCAGGCGCCTGCGGGTTGAGAGTGCCGTAGAAGAGGTCCGAGCCCGCCGGGATGGTCGCGTTTATGATCCCTTGGACGATGGAGCTGTTCGAGCTGGTTATCACCAGACTGGTGTTCTGGTCCGATGACGCGGGCTGCCCGGCAGAGCTCTTGAGCTGGACCGCAAAGACCTCGTCGGGCCCGATGAGCGCCTGCACCGCCACCTTCGGCGCGACATAGATGCTCAACGACGCCGACTGGGAGGCTACGTGGACCGTCGTCACTGAAACGTCTGCCGCCAATAACCCCTGGGAGGTCGCAGCGATGTCTGCCGAGCCGGTCTTCGTCGAAGTCGTCACGCTCACCTGTACGAAGTCGTGGCCAGCCAGGATCGTCGCCGTCTGCGGGATGGACACGACCGTCGAGTTGCTGGTCGAGAGGTAGACCAGCACATCGGTCAGCGGCAGCGTGGGCTGGCCGCCCCCGTCGCGGAGCGAGATCAGGAGTGCAGGATAGGACCGCCCGTCTGCAGGGAGCTGGGACGGGACCATCGAAAGGTGCAGCGTCTGCGGCGAGTGGAGGCCTGTCGACTGGCCGGACGCGGCGACGGAGGGGAACGCCCCCAACAGCAGAAGCAGCGCGACTATGGCGACCCGGGCCTGTCTCATCTGGCTGGATGCCCTTCACCGCTTATAAGAAGGGTGAGATGTCCTCGCCGGTGTTACTAGGTCGTCTCAAGCGTGACACCATCGAATTGAGGACAGAACCAGCCCCCCGACTGGCCCAGACTTGAGCTCCTCCATCTTCGCGGCCTTCGACCCCGGCATCTACGTCTCACTGGCCCTCCTCTTCGGCATCGCCGCCCAGTTCAGGGCCATGGACGGGTACTCCTTCCTCCGCAGGGTCCTCGCGAGCCTCGAGTCGAGGCTGGGGGCCCTGTATGCCGTCGCCCTCATCACCTTCCTCGTCTCGCCCTTCATCCTGAACGACGTCCTCATCCTGGTGCTCACCCCGCCGTTGATCAAGTACGCCAGGCAGAACGGGCTGGACCCTGCGCCGCTCATCGTGGCCGAGGTCACCCTCACGAACGTAGCCAGCTCCCTCACCCCCATCGGGAACCCCCAGAACATACTCCTCTGGTCGGCGTCGGGGATAGGCTTCGAGAAGTTCGTCCAGGGGACATGGCTCTACGTCCTCGTCTCCGCTGGGCTCGCGGCCCTGGCCCTCTACCCGTTCTCCAGGCAGAAGCGCGACGGCGGGGGCGAACGGGTCTCAGTGGGGCCCCTGCTGCCGGCCTGGTACCTTGCGATCGTCACCGCCTGCGTCCTCGCCTCCGACTACGCGAGGCTCCCCTCCTACGCCGGGCTCGCCCTGGGGTTCGTCCTGGGGTTCGGGTTCACTCGGAAGGACGTCTGGGCGGTCCGCCGGGAGTTCGACGCCAGGAGCCTCCTCGTGCTCTGGGCCTTCGTCGCTTCGGTCGCCGCGGCCGCGTACTTCCTTGCGGGGGCGGCCGAGCCCTACGTCGGGCCCGCAGCCGCCGGGACGCAGCCGTATTCCGGGCTGTTCATGGCCGCCGTCTCCAACGTCATCAGCAACGTCCCGGCGACCCAGCTGCTCATCAGGGTGTCGGGCGTCGCGGCCGGGGTGGCGCCGAAGATCGCGGTCGAGGCCGGGCTGGCAGGGAATCTCGGGCCAATCGCTTCCTTTGCCAACCTCCTGGCGCTGCAGATGGCGGCCAGGTCCGGCGTCGGCCTAAGGAAGGTCATAGTGCTCCAGGTGCTCGTGGGGGTCGTAGCCTTCCTCCCCGCCCTCCTATGACCCGCCGGCACCCTCCCGCCCACCCCGTCCGGGCGAGGGGCTGTCCCCACGGCCAAAACAGGGGAAGATTAGGGGTGAATTCCGCCTCCATATTCCGTCTCGCCGATGCTCATATACTCCCAGTTAGAAAACGCCTAGTATGGAAAACGTACAATCCATGCAAACTCAAGACTTCCTCGAAGCAGAGCGCATCGAAGCAGCCATGCGCATGGCCAGGCCCAACGTTTCGGTCGTCGGGCTCGGCGGCGCAGGCAGCAACATCGTCTCCTGGATCAAGCAGCGCGGGCTCGCTGGCGGCAAGCTGATCGCGGCCAACACCGACGCTGCCCACCTGAGCATCACCAAGGCTGACAGGCGCCTCCTCATGGGCGAGAAGCTCACCCACGGGCAGGGAGCCGGCGGCTACCCCGAGAGGGGTGCCGGAGCAGCCAGGGACTCTCTGGAGGACATGGTCAAGGAGACGAACGGCTCCAACATCCTCTTCCTCTGTGCAGGGCTCGGAGGCGGGACCGGGACCGGCGCCATACAGGTCTACTCGGAAGGGCTGCAGGCTGCGGGTAGGCTCGTCGTCGGCGTCGTGACTCTGCCCTTCTCCGTCGAAAGGCACAGGTACGAGAACGCGAAGAAGGGGTTGCAGAGGCTCAGGAACCACTGCGACACCGTCGTCGCCATCGACAACTCCAAGCTGGCCAAGGTGGCCGGTGACCTCCCACTCCAGGACGCGCTGGGCGTAGCCAACGAGCTCGTCGGGCAGTTCGTGAAGGGGATCACCGAGACCATCACCACCGCGTCCCTGATCAACATCGACTACGCCGACCTCCGCGCCATCATGGAGCGGAAGGGCCTGGCGGCCATCGGTGTCGGTTACGCAGAGGGCGAGGACCGGGTCGAGCGCGCGGTAAGGTCGGCCATCGAGGGGCAGCTTCTCGACATCAAGGACATCACCAAGGCGCAGGGCGCACTGATCCACGTCTCAGGCGGACACGACATCACCCTGGAAGAGGTGACAAAGGCCGGGGAACTGGTCACAAAGTCACTCCCTCCGTCGGCGAAGATCGTGTGGGGGGCGAGGGTCGACCCGACCATGAACGGGCACGCGCGCGTCATGGTGGTCCTGACCGGGATAGAGAGCACCTTCCTGTCCGAGAACAGTCCGAAGTTTGCGTTAGGGCCGCTGAAGATAGGCAAGTCGAACTAGGAGAACTGGTCCGACTGCCTACCCTTTTTTCTGGACGAAGGACTCCCGGGGCGTTAAATCCTGCAATAATTACAATACACGTATCATGGCTCCAGAATCGAAGACTGAATCAGTCCTCTGTCTGTCTGTATCCGCGGATAATACTCACCGACATATCCTCTGAAGGGCGCACTGGTGGACACCAAGATGTCTAGTTTCGGACTCTATGGCAAACAGCGGGAGACGGCTGAATTTCGAAGCACGAGCTCCCTGAACGAGGCGAAGAAGACGGTCCTCGCGCGCAGGTCTCAGCTGGAGATCAGGATGGACATGCTGAAGGTGATCAAGGAGGGGGCGGAGAAGCCGACCCAGATCATGTACAAGGCCAACCTCTCCTGGGTGGCGCTGCAGACGCACCTGACCCAGATGATAGAGAGAGGCCTGCTGAAGTGGATAACCGAAGGGACGAGGAAGCGCTACGAGCTGACCCTGAAGGGCTCGAGCGTCATGTACGCCTACCAGAAGATCCTGGAGGAAGTCGGCCAGGAAGAGATGGCAGACTTCGCCGCCTTCTGAGCCAAGAGAGAATCATCCGGTAGCCCACCGGAAGGTGGGCTCGTTTTGTCTTTCAACGAGGCTATGCAGGTACCGCCTGAACCCGTCCTACCCGAATCCATGCACTTTAGAAAACGCATAGTTAAGTCTGTAATACTGACCCGAAATTAACCATGCTTAAATTCCTGGATGGAGGCATGGTCGGACTATGACTCTCGACGAGAAAGTCCGATACGGAATGCTGGCACTGACCGGCGCGAGCATTGTTTTCGCCTCGCTCGGCTTGCACCTAGGGCCGCTCGAAATCATCGGTGGCGCCGGTACCGCATAGACGGCGGTTACTGTCCACCGATTTCTTCTATTTTCTGAATCAGGGCGTCGAACCTCGACGCCAACTGCTCTTCGTTGAACACCCATTTCTTGCCGTCGAATAGCTGGTGGGAGAAGGTGAACGCGAGCGCCTCCGTCTGGTCTAGGGGCATGACCAGGACCTTGCCCTTGATCTCCGCGACTGCCGCTGTCAGGAACTGATATGCGTCCGTGATGTTCTCCGTCGGGAAGAAGAACTGCGCGCAGTAGCTCCCCTCTCCGAGCATCTCGCTCCAGAGGAACGGGATCTCGTGGACGCGCGCCATCACAGTCATCCTCTGAACCTCGTTCAGGTCGACCGCGAGGAGCGCGAGCTGCTGATACCTGTGCCTCCTATGCAGGGCCTTCTCCAGGACGGTACTGTAGGTGGTCCCCATCCATCTGAGGTAGTACCCGCTAATCAAACTGCGCTGAAGGACGTGCGTCTTGTAGTGCCATGACAGCATCTTGTAGTTCAGCTTCAGCTTCTCTGCGATCTCGACGAAGCTCCTTGTGGCGTCAACCTGCAGTTCCTTGAGGATCAGTAGGTCCTCTTT
>JAGWHE010000012.1 GCA_028866945.1 Nitrososphaerota archaeon | reverse complement strand
TTGAGGAGGGCCCTTGCAGCGGAAGGGTTCGCTTCGGTGGCGGTCCCTGCCAGGGGGAAGTCTGCGATGGAGCAGTTCTTCCACTGCGTATTCGTCTCGCAGCTCTGGTGCCTCGCCGAGGCCAGGAGGGCGGGCATGGCCGCACCCCGGTTCCTGTCAGAGGCGCGAAGGTTGCGGGTCAGCGACAGGATGATCTACTAGTCGTGGTACTTCCGTTCGCCGGCCCTGATGGGGACCTTCAGCCAGTTCTCCTGGGGCGGCAGCGGGCAGACGTAGTCCTCCGAGTAGGCGCAGTATGGGTTGTACGCGTAGTTGAAGTCGACCGCGTACTCGTCGTCATGCTCCACCTCCATGTCGAGGTAGCGGGCGGAGCCGTAGCTCTCCTGGCCCGAAGTCCCGTCGCGGAAGGGGATGAAGAGGTTCGGGTCGTCTCTCTCAGCGGACTGGTAGGCCGTGACGCGGACATCGCTCCCGCCGATGGCGAGGTCGAAGTACCCCACCCTGTTGAAGAGCTGGCGGCTGCCCTTGCTCGTCGAGACCATGATGGCTTCCGGTTCGGCGTACCTGTGGAGGCCTGCCTCGATCCGCAGGGATGGGTCAGGGTCGAAGTAGTTCAGCCCGACGAAGGAGGCCCTCTCGCCCGGGGGGAGGGGGGAGTCGTCCCCTGCCCTGAAGAACTCGTCCTTGTCGCGCCTGAACCTGCTGAGCGCCCTCTCCCAGGTCGCCTGGTCTTGCGGGTCCATGGGGCGAATGGGAGCATCCCCGAAATAGGACTTTCCCCTCCCCGGCGATGGGCAAAGCTGAAAAAAGGAGCGCCCTGACGGTGGCCGTCAAAGCATGGCTCGCAACCCCATAGTCAGGGACATCTTGAAGCGCTACACGCAGGTGTGGGCGCTCGGGCACTCTCAGGCGGTCCTCGGCTGGGACACGGAGACCCACATGCCGGAGAAGGGAGCCCGGCCGCGCGGCATCGCCCTGGGGCAGCTCGCCATGATGTCCCAGAAGGCGACCATCGAGCTCGACGGCCTGGTGAGGAAGGCCGAGAAGGCCAGGGACCTGGACGACATGGAGAAGGGAGTGGTCAGAGTCCTGAGGCGCAGCCTGGACTACTACCTCAAGATCCCTCCGGAACTCGTGGACGAGATGGAGCGGGTGACCACCGAAGCGACGGTGGTGTGGCGGACAGCCCGCAAGAAGTCTGACTTCGACATGTTCAGGCCGCATCTGGAGAAGATAGTCGGGTTGGAGAGGAAGATTGCGGACAAGCTTGGATACGAGAAGCACCCCTACAACGCGCTCTTGGACCTCTTCGAGGAGGGGTTCACGGTTCGGGATGCGGACTCGGTTTACGCGAAGCTCATTCCCCAGAGCAAGAAGCTGCTGGCGAAGGTGAGCGCGGCGGGGGTCTTCCCTTCGAGGCACCCCCTGGAGGCGGCCAAGTACGACACCGGCGCCATGGAGAAGGTCAACGAGGAAGTGATCAGGGTGCTGAAGATGCCGAAGGACAGGTTCAGGATGGACGTGTCGACCCACCCCTTCACCGTCCAGATCGCCCAGGACGACGTCAGGATCACGACCAGGTACGAGGGCAGGAACTTCAAGGCGACGATGTACAGCACGGCGCACGAAAGCGGCCATGCAATCTACGGCCTGGGCATAGACCAGGCGCTCGCCTTCACCCCCGTGGCGGACGGGGCGTCATACGGCATCCATGAGTCGCAGTCGCGGTTCTGGGAGAACGTGGTGGGCAGGAGCATGGGGTTCGTCAGGCTCATCAACCCGAGCCTGCGGAAGCACCTGCCGTTCGTCCGGAAGTACGACGCCGAGCAGCTGTATCTGTACTTCAACACGGTCAGGAAGAGCTTCGTCAGGGTGGACGCGGACGAGCTCACCTACAACTTCCATACGGCGGTCAGGTACGACGTCGAGAAGAAGGTGATAGCTGGAGACGTGAAGGTCTCGGAGATACCTTCGCTCTGGAACGACACCTTCGAAGACTATCTGGGGATAAAGCCGAAGAACGACGCCGAGGGCGCGCTCCAGGACGTCCACTGGAGCGGCGGGTCGTTCGGCTACTTCGCCACTTACACCCTGGGCAACGTGGTGGCTGCGATGATATGGCACAAGATGAGGGATGGAGCCATGGTCCAGGAGGCCCTCCAGAAGGGGGACGTCACGGAGCTGAAAGAGTGGCTTGGGAAGAACATCCACAGGCACGGCTCCACCTACACCCCCAAGGAGCTGCAGGACAGGGTGTTCGGGGAGGCCTACAACCCCCAGAGGCTCCTGGCATACTTCGAGCACAAGTACCTCGAATAGGGGCTGGCGGGGGCTGTGACCAGCGCCCGGACGGGTGCCACTGATTGGCGATGATTCAGTTCAAGGACGTGGCGAAGTCCTTCAAGGACGTCTACGCCGTGAAGGGGGTCACCTGCGACATCGAGGACCAGGAGATCTTCGGGCTTCTGGGCCCGAATGGAGCGGGGAAGACGACCCTCATCATGACCATGGCGACGGTCTACAACCCCACCAGGGGGGAGGTCGTCGTCGACGGCCACAGCGCGAGCGCGGAGCCTGACAAGGTCAAGTCGCTCATAGGGATAAGCTTCCAGGACCCGAAGTACGACAGGATACTCTCTGCCAGAGAGATACTCCAGTGGCATGGGAAGGTCACCGGGGTGGAGAAGGGCGTCAGAGAGAAGCGGATAGACGACGTGCTCACGAAGTTCGGCCTTGCCGGCGAAGCGAAGAAGCGGACGTGGATGCTCAGCGGGGGGACGAAGAAGAAGATAGAGAACGCGAAGGTCTTCGTCCAGCGTCCCAAGATAGCGGTGTTCGACGAGCCGACGGCCTACCTCGACGTCCCGTCCAGGCTGATGGTGTGGGACATGATCGACGAGCTCAGGGACGGGGGGACGACGGTTGTGCTCGCGACGAACATGATGGACGAGGCCGACAGGATGTCGGACAGGGTGGGAATAATGAGCAGGGGGGAGATGGTGCAGGTGGGGGAGCCGGCCAGGCTGAAGGGGACCCTCAAGGGGAGGGACGTCATCGAGATGAAGCTCGAGGCACCGTTTCCGGAGCTGGTGGGGGAGGTCAAGCACGTCGAGGAGGTGAAGGAGGCTCACTTCGAGGGCGACCTGCTGAAGATCGCCCTGAGCAACGGGAGGGAGCTGCTGCCCCACATGATCAACCTGGTGACAGCCAAGGGTGGGAAGGTGCAGAGCGTGAACCTCAAGGAGCCGTCCCTGGAAGACGTCTTCCTCCATTACACCGGGACGACCCTCACTTGAGCTCGAAGCCCTCTTCGCTCTTCATCATCTGGGTGCTGATCGAACGCGACCTGAGGACCCTCGTGAAGTCCCCCTGGATCCTCATCAACAGGACGGTGTTCTTCCTTATCCAGCTCTTCGTCTTCGCGTTCCTGATCACCAAGCTGGCGTCGTCTCTCGGGTTCAACTACTTCGCCTTCTACTCCGTCGGGGCCGTAGTCTCTACCATAACCTCCATCGCCTTCATCATCGGCGAGGACCTGTTCGAGGAAGAGGAGATGGGGCTGCTGGACTACCTGCTCAGCCTCCCCTTCGGCCACACGCTCTTCGTGATCGGGAGGGCGCTGGGAGGGGCAGTGAGGGGGCTGATCTACGTGACCCCGATGATGATACTCGTGGCATACCTGGACGGATACTTCTCGGTCGTGGGGGTCGCTGGCTCGCTCCTTGTGATCTTCGTCCTGGCCACTGGCATCTCCGGGCTCTCCATAACCCTGGCCATGCTCATCAGAAACGCCAACAGGTTCGACATAATGATCGCACTGGCGGAGCTGGCCACGGTTAGGGTCAGCGCCGCGATCTATCCTCTGGTGTACATGCCCAAGGTCCTGCAGCCGCTCGCGACCTACTCGCCGGTGACCTCCGCCTCGGACATCGTCAGGGCGATCTTCCTGCCGGGATACGCCTCCGAGCCCTACGAGACAGTCGTGCTCGTTCTGTTCGTCCTGATCTTCTTCGGGCTTGGGAGCGCGTTCCTGTTCAGGAAGCTGGAGGGGGGCAAGTTTGAGTAAAGCGTCTGCGGTCATGGAGCGGGACTTCCGGATTTTCTTCGCAGACAAGTACATGCTGATGATAATGTTCGCCAACTTCATGATCGACCTCGGGGTGTCGGGGCTGAGCCTCGGGGCCATGATCAGGAACCTGGGGTTCAGCTACTTCCTGTACATCGCCCCCGGAGCCAACCTGATCACCGCGACCGTTGCGTCCTTCCAGTCGGGGAGGGACGTCTGGAGGGAGAGGGTCATCCAGGACACCCAGCAGTACCTGCTGACGCTCCCTGTGAGGAAGAATGTTTTCGCGCTCTCGAGGCTCTTCTCGGGGATGCTCAGGACGGTGCTGACAGTGCTCCCCGGGACCGTGGTCATCGCGGTCCTCTACGGGCTGTCGTTTCAGTACTTCCTGGTAGGGCTGGGCATCATGTTCATCTACTCAGGAGCGGTCGCTGGGCTCTCGGTCGCTGCGGCGTCCCTGGCCAACAGCCTGGAGCTCTTCGCAACGGTGAGGAGCACGGTCCAGGTCTATCTCTCGTTCTTCAGCACGCAGTTCTATCCCTCGAGCATACTGCCGCCGGAAGTCGCCGCCGTGTCGGCGTTCAACCCCATGACCTGGGCGGTGCAGTCGTTCAGGGCCCTTCAGGCCGGGACCGTGGACCTGGCGCTGCTCGCCCCCCTCGGCGGCCTCTCCGCGGCCCTGCTGGCCGTGGGGTTCCTCATGTACCGAAGGACCATGAACTACTGACGGCCCCCGCCGTCGCTAGGGGGCTGCCCCGTCTTCCTGCTCTTCGAGAGACTCTGCGAGCCTTCTGAGGATCTCCCGCTCCAGTATCGTCCCGGCGAGCCTGCCGTCTTCGTCGACCACGGCGACTATGGGGACGTTCGTCTCCCTGAACATCGTCGTGAGGTTGAGGCCAGGTTCGTCCTCCAGTACCCTCGTCACCTCCGCCAGGGGCGCCTCCGAGACTTTCATCCCAGCCATCTCCTTCCTTGAGAGCCCCGTGACGTCGCGCAGCATCAGGGTCGCTATCGGCATGTTCCCTCTGACGACCACCGCCGCCCTGGCGTCGAATTCGAGGAGCTTCATGAACGCGTCCTTCACCGGCTCGTCGTCCCGGACGGCGACGGTCGGGAGCGTCTTGCATATCTCCTGCGCCGTCATCGACTGGAGGTGCTGCATGACGACCTTCTTCTGGGTCCCCGCCTCATGGTCGATTGAGACCAGCTGGGCCCGACGCCTGAACAGGAGAGGGGCGGTCAGCGAAAGGAGGGCTATCCCCATGGCCGTCGCCGAATAGATGAACCCGCCTATCAGGGCGGACCCCGCAGTGAAGGCGGAGACCAGCAGGGCGGCGTCAACTCCTCCGTTCACTATCGTCCCGAAGGCGTTCCGCCACCTGTCGACGTGGAAGAAGCCAGCGGAGGTGGCTCCGACGGCGGAGTCGAAGGCCAGGGCGACCCCGAAGATGGTCAACCCGGTCACGATGAGGGCCGGCGTGACCCGCACGAAATAGAGGCCGAGACCCGCGAAGAACAGGGGCTCGAAGAAACCGTATGTGAAAGCCCGCAGCTTCTCCATCAGGACCGGCCTGGCTGCCAGAAACTTCTGCATGAGGAACCCGAGGAAGAGGGCCACGATGGCCGCGTTGAACCCCGTGATCTGGCCGATGAAGCCCGCTATCAGCAGGATGGAGATTATCACCGCAAAGACCACCTCCCTGCTCTTCAGACGACTCTCGACCTTCTCCAGGAGAGGGACCATCACGTACCGCCCGAAGGCGACGACCCCGAGGATGGCCGCGGCCAGCTCTGCCGCGGTGACGGCGATGGAGAGGGCCGTGACCGCCTTCCCGGCGAGGTCGATGACGAAGGAGAAGAGGACGACGGCGGCCACTTCTATGACGACCACCTGTGAGAAGATTGCGGTCCCTTCGTCTGTCCGGGCAAGCCCGGTGTCTGTGAGCAGCCTCGACAGGGGCCCCGCGCTGCTCATGCCGGCCACGATTCCTATGACCAGGGCCACGGTCGCCTGGCCGAAGAGGAAATAGAATATCGCGGTTATGGCCAGGAACCGGATTGCGAATTGCCCGAGGGCGACGAGCAGCGTGGTCCGCCTGGCGAACACCCCGCGGAGCCTGTCCGCCTCGAACTCCTCCGCCCCGCTTATGAAAAGGAGGAAGTTGATCCCGAGCGACACGAAGAGAGTGATGGTCGGCACGGCGTCGACCACGTTGAAGACCCCTGGGCCCAACAGGGTGCCGACCAGAATGGCACCGACGAATGGGATGAGACCGACCTTGCGGAACGCCTCTTCGCCGAGCTTGGCGGCTATCAGAAGTATGCCGAGGTAAGCGAGCGACGACACTGCGAGTGGCAGATCGGTGAAAATTGCCATACGAACAGACTACCTGGCCCTGGCGTCTGAAGCCGCCGGGCATTTAACAGAGTGTTATTTCAGCGGCGACCACCGAGAGGCGTCTGTCTGCGGACCCTAGGTGAGCTCGAACTCTACCAGCCAGAGCTCGTCGGTGGACTTGAATCCCTGCTTGGACCAGTAGGCTTTGACCTCCGATGGCGAGTCCGCGCCGTCGCGCCTGGCGAGCTTGGCGTCTATCTCCCTGAGCTTCAGTCGTCTCAGGCCGGTGACCTTGATCTTCGCGAACTTGACGGGCGGGTACCCCATCTTCGTGGCGTCGTAGACCTCGCCGACCTTCACTCTGGGCTGGGGCCACTTCCTGAACGTCACAGTCTTCTTCCCCGCCTTCACCTGTTCGGCCGACTTGGAGCCGAAGGTGATCAGTGCCAACGGAACACCTGGGAGAGCATCGTGGGCCTGGCGCTTCTATCGCCTGATAATCCCTTCCGTCCCGCCGCGGAGGACATCCTTACCCTCCTGGTTCGTACACTTGAATGACATCGAGACTTCGAGCCTGTCCCCCGACTCCGCCACGCTCACTACCGTCCCCTGCAGGTGACGGTGTCGCCCACGAACACGGGCCTGAGGAACTCGAAAGTCATGCTCCTGGCTATGTAGTTGAGGTCCCCTCCGAGCTTGGTGGGGAGGGTCGCGGTCAGCAGCCCCTGGACCATTATCCTGCCCTTCGCGTCAGGGACCATGTGGTGCACCCCCTTGTCCCCCGAGATCTCTGCGAATGATAAGACGTCGTCCCTCGTGAAGGTGCGCGAGTAGGCGGACTTCGACCCGATGGTTGGCTTCGACGTGCCCCGAGCGTCCGATTCAGGCTTGATTGAGTTTGCGGTGGGCGAGCGCGGCTATGAAACCAGCCTCTGGTCTGGGAAGAACTCTTCGAAGCCAGGCATGTCTGCGGCAAGTCCCTCCGGTCCATCGCCCCACATCAGCTCAGGGGGCATCGGTCTCTTCTCCAAGCCGGCGAGGGTCATCATCAGCCAGGGGATCGAAATCTGCTGGCCCTGGTAGGTCCCCCCGTGCTCTATGGCGGTGAGTATCACCCCTTTGTAGTAGCCCTTCAGATCGACATCGTTGGACGACGGTTGAGGTTGGGAACTACCCGAGGCCATGGTGTCGGCGTCGTCGAAGCGCAGTTCAGAGACCTCGGAGATCTCGGGCTTAAGGGTCAGGTCAGTCGCCCAGGGATCCTCCGCGGGCGCCCTTGAAAGTCTCCTCCGGATTGATTCAATCAATGCCTGAGGTATGGCGCGGACGGTTAATGATACGATAGTTTTGTAATCGGTCCCCGTCCTCGTTCAGGGGTCTTGAACGGACCCCGATGGGACCCGTGAAAGAAGGCGCGGCCGAAGGGGTATCAGCCCAGGACCTGCTTCAACAGTGATCTGGAGATGTTTCCGCCGGAGACGACGACCACAACCTTCTCTCCGGGCACCCCGTCGGAGCCGGAGAGCAGCGGTGCCAGAGGCGCAGCCCCGGACGGCTCGGCGACGATTCGGGCGGTGTTGATCATGGCGGCCGTCGCCCTGAAGATCTCCTCCTCCGAAACGGTGTACGCTCCGTCCACGTGCATGGTGCACGCTCTGAAGGTGAGTTCGCCGAGCGACGAGGGTATCAGGCCGTCAGCCGCAGACTTCGGGTCCTCGACCCGCACTATCCTGCCAGCGGCGAGGGCCGAGGACAGCTTGGGCGCCCCCTGGGGCTCCACTCCGAAGACCCGCACCCCGGGGCGCCTGGACTTCAGGGCGATGGAGACCCCTGAAATGAGCCCCCCGCCCCCTACCGGCACCAGGACCGAGTCGAACTCCTGGAGCTGCTCCGATATCTCGAGGCCGACGGTCCCCTGGCCGGCGATGACGTCGGGGTCGTCGAACGGGTGCACGAAGTCGGCGCCGGTGGCGGCCGCTATCTCCCTCGCCTTCGCCTCCCTTTCTCCGCTGAGCCTACCGGCCCTGACCACCTCTGCGCCGAAATCCTGAATGGCGTCCACCTTCTCCTTGACGGCGGTCTCAGGCACTACGATGGTGCACTTCTTCCCCAGGAGCCTGGCGCTGTAGGAGACCGCTATCCCGTGGTTGCCCGAGGAGGCCGCGACGACGCTGCGCTGGCGTACCCGTGAGACCTTGTTGTGGGCGCCCCTGATCTTGAAGACCTTGATGGGCTGGAAACATTCGAGCTTCAGGTAGACCCGCCTGCCTGCCAGCTTCGAGAGTCCCGGAGACTCGACCAGCGGGGTCCTGGAGGCCACGCCCTGTATCTCCCTGGATGCTTCCTCGATTTCCTTCAGGCCGGGGAGCGCCCTCGGTTCCATCAGCGGTCACCCATGCGGCGAAGATGCATGATGCTAGCGAGGTCCCGGACGTCGGTCTGGCCCGGACGCAACGGGCGGGCGAAGACCCGGGTGGATTAGAGGCTTTAGGAGGAGGTCAGGCCGCCTTGTCGTCGGCCTCGGTCTCCGAATAGCCGAGGACCTCGGTGGTGCCGGCGTCTATCTTCACCTGGACGATGTGAGGCTTGATCAGGAGCACCCCCACCGTGAGCTTGACGTTCGCCTTCACCGTCCACACTCCGCCGTCGCTCATCACCTCCGTGAACTTCACCTTGCCCAGCTTCTTCCCGTACTTCTTCTGCATCCAGGCTCTTGCGACGTTCTCGGCGTCGTCGGTGGTGGCTAGCAGGGACAACCTTGCAGGGCGCTCTGGGGCCGGGACCGCTTTAGCGCACGTTGCGAGAATACTTTGAACGATGGGTGAGTGAAAGTGGACATGAAGCGGCAGGGACGCGCGAGCCGCTAGTGCGGAGCCGCGGGCGCACTGGCTTCCAGGGAGGAGATGATCTCCCTGCAGAAGGCTGGAAGGTCGGCGGGGAACCGGGAGGTGATGATGTTCCTGTCTTTGACCACGGCCTCGTCCACATACTTGGCGCCTGCGTTTACGACGTCCTCCTTTATCGAACTGAAGCAGGTCATCGTCAGCCCCTTCGTAAGACCGGCTGACGCCAGGACCCACCCGGCGTGGCAGATGGCAGCCACCACCTTGCCCTGGGCGTGCGCCTCCTTTACCAGCCTGATCAGCGCAGGGTATCTGCGCATGTAGTCAGGCGCGTAGCCGCCTGGGATGACGACGGCGTCGAACCTGGCAGGGTCCGCCTGGTCGGCGGTGATGTCGGGCTTCGCTTCCAGCCCGTGTTTGCCCCTGTAGAGGGGGGCAGATCCGGTCCCCACGACGGTCAGCTCCGCGCCCGGTTCCTTCAGCCTGTAGTATGGGTACCAGAATTCCAGGTCTTCGTAGAGGTTCTCTACGAGTATCGCCACTTTCTTTCCCGAGATTGGCATGGCGGTTGAAAGCCCCCCCGGCGATATAAGTCGTCGGCTGCGGCTGGCAAAGGCTTATTCCCCCTTGGGCGGGTCTTCGACCAGCGGTGGCATGTTGAGAGACAACTGGGTCTTCATGCTGGGCGTCTTGATCGGGCTGGCGGTGTCGGGGACCGCCTACGGCGTGTTCTCCTTCGCAACTTCGCCCTACGCCGACGCTTTCGTCTCCGGGGTCACACTGATGGGGTTCGGCCTCGCGCTGGGCGGATACTTCCTGCGTTGGAGAGGCGACAAGTCGAAAGAGCTCTACTTCCTGATGGGAGCGGGGATCGGGATAGTCATCGTGGCGTTCCTCAACGCCGGGGCCGGAGTCTCCCCCTACATCCCGAGCTAGTTTGGTGTATGCAGCCGTGACCCGCAGATTAAGATTCGTTGGCCCAGTTTCTCAATAAGGCGTCAGGGACGTATCAGGTGGGATGATGGAAGCCGGCGATTCAGGTTTCGGAGAGCCGATGAAGCACAGGATGGTGGAGGATTTCGTCGTCGCCTACTACAACGGCTCGCTGAAGCCGAACATGGCAGAGAAGAACCCTACCACCGGAAGGGACGTCGAATACCTCATGGACGGCCCGCAGTTCGACAGGATCAGGAAGGCGGAGATCTGGTCGTATTCGAACGCCATAGGCACAGGGTACCAATACAGGGTGGTGTACAAGGACAGGAGGTTCTCTGACCTCGAGCGCCTGATGGAGCTGTACTCGGGGACGGTCCAATCAGCCGAGGAAGACCGGGTGCGGACGGAGCAGAGCCTCTACCAGCTGGTCCTCCTCATGATCAAAGAAGCGAGGCTGCCAAAGTCATTCAAGATCCAGACCACGGAGGAGGCTCAGGAACAGAAGCTGCTGTCAGTGATTGCGGAGCTGAGCAAGTCCATGGAGGAGCTGGGGAGGAGGGTCAGGGCGATCGAGGAGCAGCTCGCCGCCCAGCAGGCGCTGCAGGCCCAGAGCGCGCCGCCCCCTGCTTCTGAGGGTATTCCTTCAGTATGAACGGGGCGACCCTGTTCCCGTACCTGAGCTTGAGCTCTGGCGGAAGGAACCTGTAGGCCCTGACGACGCCCCTGCAGCTCCTGCTCCCGCAGCTGCACTTCATGGCGAACCCCGGCCAGTCGACGTCGGTGGAGTAGTCGAAGGTGAGCTCCTCCCCTCGTTCGACGTTCCTTTCCGTTTTGATGCCGTCCCCCGAGATGACGCAGTTCGGTTCACAGGAGTGGTTGAAGAACCAGACGACGCCGCCCTTCCTCGGGATGACGTACCTGTCGTAGTCCACCTGGACGGTGTATGGCCAGATAGCCTCCGGGATTTCCCAGATCCATCTTGGTCTGCCTCGAAAAGACGCGACTCTGGTCGACCGCCTCATCGGAGCTGCGGCGAAGACCCCCTTGCCCTTCGGGCCGGCGTCTCCAATGAAGACGGGAGCCCGCCTCAAGGCGACCCTCCAGGCCGATCGGGGACGACATAGAGTGTGAGCTCGTTCTCCCTGTCGGCGGACTTGGGTGCCCATCCTTCGAAGGTCCATACATATGACACGACCCTGGTCCCGGGCCTGAGCTCCGAGAGCAGCTTCGGCTTCAGCCTCTGGTTGGCCCCTTGCGTGAGGAAGAGGGTGACCACGGTCGCCTCGCTCAAGTCCACGTGAAAGAAGTTGCCCCAGACAATCCTGACCCTCCCGCCAAGGCTGTTCAGGGACACGGCGAGCCTCGAATAGAGGACCCTGGCCGGGTCTGCTTCCACCCCGACGGCCGTCGCGTTGCACGACCGGGCGGCTTCGATGACCACCCTGCCGTCCCCGGAGCCGAGGTCGTAGACCACGTCAGAGGGCCCCGCCCCCGAGAGCTCCAGCATCCGCCTGACCTTCCTGCGGGAGGTGGGCTCCCATCCGGCGCCGATCGCAGCCGTGCCGAGAAGGAACACGCCCAAGAATACGCCGATGACCATGAGAGCAAGTCCGAAGGCGGCCGTGTCCACGATGGGAATCCGCTCCGCGCCAGATTTGACCGTTTTGCCGCGGCGCGCAGGTGCCTGGGCGGCGTCCCGTACCAATGATTTCCGGTGGCGTTGCCTTCGCAGGACGGGCACCCTTAACTATCGTCGCCCCCGGCGTGCGGTCATGCCTCGAATTGAGCTCTACGAAGGGTCGCAGAAGGTGGCCGAAGTCGGCCTGCCGGAGAAGAAGTTCAAGACCGGCTCGGTGGGATACTGGGCATCTCAGAAGGTCGAGATCAACGGGAAGAGGTACCAGGCGCAGTTCCAGCTCGTTCAGATAGGGTCCAAGCAGCAGCCGGAGTAGACCGCGCGTCTAGGCGCCGGCTTCTCCCTCGTAGAGCGTCTCGTACTTGTCCTTCTTCGGGATGATGCAGAGGAACTCGGCGGTCACCTTTCCTGTGTTCTTGTACCAGTGAGTGGTCCCTTCGGGGATGTAGATCGAGTCCCCGGCCTTCACGGCGTGGACCCTGCCCCCGATCCCCACCCTGTACTTTCCCTTGAGGACGTATTGCTCGTGCTCTATGTCAGGGTGGTGGTGCTTCGGAATGCTTCCTCCTGGCCTGATCTTGAACCTCCGCATCTCGAAGTTCGGGGCCCCGTCGTGCCTGTCCACCAGCCACTCGATCTCCGTCTTGACCGCCCTCTCCACTCTCTGGGGTTTCACTCTGCCAGCAGGCTTGACCGACAACGCGCGCTCCTGGAAGTCGACCCGCTTTAAGATGAACGCCGATCCGCCGGCTGACCGGTCCAAACCCTTATGATTGCTCCCGGGGCCGAGTCGACCCCCCCGAGCGCCCATGGACACCGACGAGAACGATCAGGTGAACCGCTCGCGGTTCCTGTTCGCGGTCGCCCTGGCTGGAGTCCTGCTTTACGCTGCCCTGGACGCAGTGGCGCAGTCGCTGCCGCCTCACTACAGCCCGGTCAGCCAGGCCGAGAGCGACCTCGCGGTGGGGCCCTATGGGTACGTAATGACCCTGAACTTCATCAATCGGGGGATCCTATCCCTGTGCTTCCTCTTCGCCTTGATGCTGGCGGCCAACAGCGGTGATGTGGCGAGCCGCAGGCTCAGGAGAGGGTCGTGGCTCTTCGCGGTGTGGTCCGTGGGAGCACTCCTCCTCGCCGCGTTCCCCACAGACGTGCCCCCGGCCCCCGTCTCCTGGCATGGAGTGGTTCATCTCGTCGTTGCGGTCGCCGCGTTCCTGGGAGGGGCGTTCGGCGCCCTCTACTTCTCCCTCGGGATGGCAGGGAACAGGACGCTGGGGAAGGCAAGAGGGGTCGCAGTCCCCCTGGCGTACCTCACGGCGGCGCTCTGCGCGGCTGAGTTGCTCGGAGGGTTGGTCCCCGGGGTCGCCGCCAGCTACGGCGGGCTGACGGAGAGGCTGTTCCTCGGGTCGCTCCTCCTGTGGGTGGCCGTGGTGTCGGCAGTGATGCTGGAAAAGCCAATTATGAAGCCGGCGCCCTGACCCTACAGTGGTCAATCTCGTGGCAGTGATAACGCTAGCAAACGGTGCCGTTTTCGCGAGGGCGGAGGAGCGGGTCAGGGAGTACTGCGAGGTGGAGGTGTACAGGGACAAGGACTACAGAGGGGGGTACGACGACCACCAAAACATCACCGACAGAATAGCGGCGGAAGACGTGGAAGCGGCCAACAACATGCGCGCCCGCCTGAGCTCCCTGGACAGGGGGAGGATTACCCACAGCCCCGAGCTCCAGGAGCGGCTGGCTGCCACGAGAGACGTCGAGCTCGGCGAAGTCGAAGGCAGCCGCTGGAAGGAGGTCAAGTCCGGACTCGGCCTGCTCTTCTCCTCGTTCCTCTCGCTCCCGGGCACCACGTTGGCGCAGTGCACAACTGTCCTGCACCTGAAGAGGCCGCACCTGATCCCAGTGCTCGACCCGCACGTCGTGAGGTTCATGACGGGCAACGATTTCGGAAATTCCTTCTCGAAGGGGGAGCTGCTCCAGATGGCCCTTGAGTGCCTCGACTCGGCACGCGCTGACCTGGTCAGCAACAGGACCCAGTTTTCCGAGTTGCGGTCGAACTTGGCTGACCTGCCGACGCCGCTGAGCGGCGTCAGGCTCCACGGCATCCTCTGCTGGACCCAGGAGAATTGGGTGAACCGCGCAGATATCGCAGGCCCCTACGGGGTCGCAGGCAAATCATTGAATCAGAGGGTCGCTCCACCTGCTGCCGTGAGCGCCAGCCAGGCCGGGGAGTCGGAGCCGGCAGGAGAGATTCGCAACATCAGAGAGTTCAGGCAGGTCAAGCTGAGGGCGGAAGGCGTGATCGTCACCACCGGCTCGAAGCCACCCAGGGCCCACAGGGCTCTCTGCCGGGAGCTCTCGGAGGAGCGGTTCACCGAAGCCGTGGTGTTCAACGAAGGGAAGAAGGGGAGGTACTACCTGAGGAGCGCCCTCGCTGAGGCGGTGAGGGACTTCCAGGCCGTGGCGTGCATGAAGTGCAGGCCTGAAAGGCCGGTCATAGGGCGGGAATAGGACGACCCTGCCTGAAGACGGAGCAAAAGCGGCGCCGTGGCCAGAGTGAGATAGGGACGGGCGACGCGCCGATCCGGGGCGGGAAGGGCTTCGGGAAACCGTTTTTAGACCGTTGAGGGTTCGTCGTGGCCATGTCATTCCTGAAGAAGATGAAAGACAAGACGGAAGAGGCCGCGAAGAAGACGGCCGAGGTGGGGAAGGAGGCCGGCGAGAAGGGGGTCGACCTCGGGAAGAAAGGGGTCAAGAAGACAGAGGAAACCGTCAAACGAAAAGACGACTAGGCCCTACACTTCGGAATATTCCGACTGAAAAAGGGAGGCTTGTGACCCGCGCCTACTAGGCGCAGATCACGAGTCCTGTGAGTTCTGTTGCTGATTCTGGACCGTGCAGCTCGCAGTCCCCAAGGGGAGAGCACAGCTTACTAGCTGGTTTGCCCCATTGGAAGCTATCACGTGAAGGATGTAGACCTGGCCTGGCGCCGTCGAAGGCACCAGGGTGAAGTTGGCGTCACCGAAAGTCAGCTTGCCCACAAAGGTGAACCGGACGCACTGCCCCGGACCTATGGAGAGCTGGTGGAAGCCCGAGTCCTCCCCTTGGCCGTTGGACAGCGAGAGCTGGCCGGTGGCGCAGGAGGACGAGGCAGTTGTGCTTGTGCTTGTCGAGGTGGTCGTGGTGGTAGTCGAGCTCGGCATCACAGGTACGAAGACAAGTTCGTCCATGTGAGTCGGTAGCTCGCAGGCGGCGGAGTTGGAGGTCTGGTTGGTGTTCAAGTCAGATGTATGGGTGGAGTTCGAGTCAGAGGTCTGGGTGGAGTTCGAGTCGCCTTCGCCTGGCTGCTGGCCGCCGGACGTCGTGCACGCATTCCCGAGCACGGTGAAATTGCCATGCAACCCTAGGCCGACGAGGCTTATCGGGATGTTGGCCGAGTTGTTCACCAGGACGGTGAAGGTGGTGACGTTGGCGCTCACCGACAAAGCGGTGATGCTTGCGGACACATTGCCTTTGGCGCTGCCGAGGGCGTCGTTCTCCGAGTGGGTGAGCTGGTGCTGTTGTCCCACCTCGTCAGAGCCTTCCTCGTGTCCCATGACCCCCACCGAAGAGGGGATCAGCTGGTAACCTGTAGGGGTGTCTACCACGACCGGGTTCAGCTGGAGGAGAGCGAAGTCCCCAGAGCCGAACGCCGATGGATGGGCGATGGTGACCTCGAATGAGGTCCCTCCGGTCGCGAGCGAGACGGCCGAGACTGTGTGGTTCACGTTGATCTTGATGCTCGTCACCGTGAGGGTGACGGAGTACAGCACCGAGCCGTTGGGGAGGTTAGCCACTGCTATGGTCTGCGAGACGTTCTGCAGCTTGAGCAGGTCGAGGGAAGCCGAGCCCCCTGTCGGGGTTACGGTCACCGGCGTGGTGTTGACCTTCCCTGGAGTCCCGCTGGGTTCGCCGACGAGCAGGGATAGTGACGAGTAGGTGACGTTCAGGGATGATGTCAGCGGAGGCACCTGGGGCGGGTCAGTAAGTCTGATCGCGAGAGGCGCCAGCTGGCCACCCTGGGAGTTGGAAGATGAGTTGTTGGAGGTGTTTGTGGACATCGGTACGCCGATGTACAGGAAGGAGGCGGCGACGATGCCTATGGAGACGATGATAGCTATTGCTGCGTATTGCAGGGTCGTTTTCTTTACGGACATTGGCGTCGGGTGTCGGGGCAGGGAGCATAATCCTAGGGAATTGAAAGAGGGCGAGGGGCCCTCCGGAGCCTGTTCAACGCCTTTGAAAACCGTCTCATCTGGTGGGCATGGTCAGGCCCAGGAAGCCAGGCGCCTCCATACCCTGGCCGTCTCATACCAGAAGACCAGGACCATGACGGCCGCAGCCCCCACCAGCAGGGGGACATAGGCGGCGTACATGAGAGACATGTAGGCGAAGAACCCGATCACCACTGAGAACATGATGGCGAAGAAGAGCAGCTGGGGCACCACCACCCCTCCCAGCTTGGTGTAGCCGTCGAGTATGGCGTTGGTGGCGCCCTGGACCACGAGGTACCTGCCGTGCTCGTCCTGGGTCGCGTAACCCGCTTCCACCAGCCTGCCGAGGTGGTAGGAAGCGAGAGAGGGGGTGGAGAAGCCCAGGGCCCTCTGGACGTCCCTGAGTTCAGAAGCCCCAGAGCGGAGGAGATAGACATAGACCCGGAGGGTGTTCCCACGTATGTCGGCGGGGCCTTTCTTGCCTCCGGTGCTCAACTTCGCAGGTGCGCTAATGAACGGCCATATTAGACTGGCGTTTTGACGCCCTGCATCGATACGCCCCGGCGACTGACTCGCAAGTCAGGGGCGCCTGCTGGGACGCTCGCTCATGGCCGAGAGCTTCCGATTGTCCCAGGACGACACCTTGGCAGGCGTGATCTCGAAGTAGACTCTGGTGTCTTTGGTCCGATCGCTGATCCACCATGAAGGCATGTCGCCCGCTCCCCACCTGAGGCCGCCGTACTTTTGCCCCAGCAGGGCCTCCACGTTCGCGGTGATCGGTCCCGGCTCAAGGGGTTTGCACTCCCCCCAGACGATGCACCCTCTCTGTTCGGTGTACTTCTCTCCGTCTTCGAAGACGCAACAAACCTTCCCGTTCCCTGCGAGCCTGGACTTCGTCTTGTTCATCTGGGACCTGAAGTAGATCTTGCCCTCACGCAGTACGAACCAGACAGGGGTAGCATGAGGATACCCATCAGGCATGGAGAAAGTCACGATCATCTTGGTGAGGGAGGAGATGAACGCCCAGACCTCGGCCTCGTCCATGGCCTCGTACTGGCGGTTCGACCGCCTGAATGTCACCAATGGAACGCTCCTGAAGTTCGCAGGGCCGTAAGCGTTTAAACATTAGATGTGGGTCAGCCCCTTTCAGTGCGCAAGAGACGAGCCAATTCCCTCTGGCAAGCCCGTCTTGGGCGCCTGTTCCCTCTGGAATACCGCTGGACTGTCCTGACCGTAACCACCGTCGGGACTCTGATGGCCGGCCTTGACTCGAGGATCGTGATTGTCGGCCTCCCCCAGGTCGCCGCGGCGATGCACGCAGACGCGGAGCAGGCAATATGGTTCACCCAAGCCTACGCCCTCGGTACGACGGTGGCGCTCCTCCTCATTGGGAGGGTGACCGACATCTACGGGAGGGTGAGAGTATACACCCTGGGATTCGTCGGATTCACACTCGGATCAGCCCTGACCAGTCTGTCGCAGAATTCGGCCGAGCTGATACTCTTCAGGGGAATCCAGGGGTTCGCGGTCGCCGCCCTGTTCGCCAACGCGGCGGCTATCATCACCGACGCCACCCCCCGTAATCATCTCGGCTTCTCGCTCGGGATCAACCAGACGGCGTACAGGTTCGGGGCGATGGCGGGCCTGACGGTGAGCGGCCTCATACTTTCGTTCTATGACTGGAGGGCGCTGTTCTACATCAACATCCCCATCGGGCTCTTCGGGACGTACTGGGCCAACAGAAGGCTGAAGGAGATGGCGAAGGTGGAAAAGGGGGTAAGCATAGACTGGCCGGGGTTCGGGCTCTTCGCGACCGCGATCTCCACCCTGCTGCTCTCGCTCACGTTCGCGGCCTATGGCGAAGGAAGCACGGCGTACGTCGACGGGCTCTTCGCAGCATGCGTCGCGTCGGGGGGTCTGTTCGTGCTCTGGGAAACGAAGGCAGAACATCCGCTCTTCGACCTGAGCCTCCTCAAGATCCCCGAGTTCGCGGGGGGCGTGGTGGCTCAGCTTATGAACGGGATATCCTGGGGTGCCCTCTTGCTCCTCCTAAGTCTCTACTTCCAGCTCGTGAAGGGGTATAGCCCGCTCCAGACCGGGATATTCATCCTCCCCGTCGATTTCGCCTTCCTGATAACCGGCCCCGCGACCGGGAGGCTCTCCGACAGGTTCGGGCGGACCCTCTTTGCGTCCACCGGCCTCGCAATCCAAGGGGTATCCTTCTACCTCTTCTCGACCATCGACGCCTCGACGCCCGCAGCCTCGCTGGCGGCGTTCATGCTCCTCTTTGGGGCCGGCCTCGGCATGTTCAGCACTTCCAACGTGAGCGCGGTGCTCGAATCTGTCCCGCCGGAACGGAGAGGAGTGGCGTCGGGGTTCCGCTCCACCTTCATCCAGCTCGGTTTCGCGGTAAGCGTCAACCTCGCCATTGTGCTGATGACACTCGTCGCGCCCTATTCCGTCGTGAGCGCCGTGATCGCGTCCACCTCTGCCGCCGTCTCCCAGGCGGACAGGTTGCTCTTCGTCAAGGGGCTCGCATTGGCGTTCGCGTGGATGGCTGTGATAAGCTTCGCCGCGGTGGTGCCGTCGTCGCTAAGGTCGAAGCGGGTCAGAGGGGCATTCAGCTAGGGGCTAGTCCGAGACCTCGGCCACAACGCGGACCGGAGCTGCTTCTGTCCCTTCGTACTTCGCCGGGAAGCAGAATATCTTTGCGGTCTTGCCAATCAGTTCGTCGATGTGTCCTCCGAGCCCTTCGACCATTATTATCCCCAACGGGAGCAAGGTCTTGTGGCCGTAGTTGGTGGGGTACCTCGCTGGGTCCACGGGTGCTTTGTCGAAGAGGTCAGGGCGAAGGATGCGCCACTGTCCCGCCCGCATGAAGATGTGCTCGGCAGAGGGGCTGTCGACGCAGAAGCACTTCGGATGCTTCTTCGCCATCCAGTCGATTCCGCTCTTGTCGAGCCCTGGAGCCATGAGAAGGTACTTCGCCTCGTCGTTCCGGTGATGGTGCCAGCCGGTGCAGAGGACGGGGATCCTGTCGCCCAGTCCCGAAGCCGCTTTGTCCAGGTACTCCGCAGTTATGGGCGCCCAGGGTTCGAGCCTGCAATCGATGAAAAACGCCTCACCCGCGAGCCTGTTGACATCCACTTGGTCCACCGTCTCGCCGTCCGGGAAGAAGAGGTTGGCAGTGTCTAGGTGGGTCCCCGAGTGGAGAGATGCCTCTATGGTCCTGGTCTTCGCACCGTTCTTGGAGTAGTGCCTGACCACGGCGAAGCGGACCTCGGGGTGGTCAGTAGAACGGGGCGTATCGGGAGCGAGCGGCTGCGAAAGATCGAGATACCTCACCAAATCGTGGCGCGTTGGTTGGACCCAGGATATTTAGATTTGCGACAGCTGCTCGATTATATAGGTTAGACAGATTCCACCAGTTCCATGCAGGGCCCCCAGGCGCCAGACTATTCGGCGGCGCTGCAGCCCAAGCATGAACCCGGGTTCTACAGGATGCGGCTCGAGGGTGCCGTGGACTTCCAGCTCCACCTGGCACCGGACGTGGTCAGACGCGCGTGCTACGATGTGAACTTCCTGGAGGTTGCAGAAAAGGTGGGGTACAGGGCGATGGTGCTGAAAGACCACTATGTACCCACCACAGGCCGAGCGCTCCTGCTCAACAAACGCGGTGGCCCGACCAAGGTGTTCGGCGGGACGGTGCTGAACAACGCCGTCGGCGGACTGAACCCTGCCGCAGTGGAAGCCGCAGTCCAGCAGGGGGCGGCCCAGGTCTGGATGCCCACGTTCGACGCTCGGAACCACAGGGAGTTCTTCAACAAGGCAAGCCTCCCAGAGCTCCACAAGATCAGGCAGACCGGCTTCAAGGAACCTCCGGGGATCACGCTGCTTGATGAGGCGGGAGAGATTCTCCCGGCAGTGCACGAGATTCTGGGGCAGATCGCGTCGGCCGACGTCATACTCGGCACGGGCCACGTATCACTCGAAGAGACCTATGCACTTGTCCAGGCAGCCAAGCGTGCCGGGGTGCAGAAGGTCCTGATCACACACCCCAGAGCCCGAGCGACAAACTGGAGCACCGACGACCACGCTAAGCTCGTGGAAATGGGGGCGACTCTAGAACACTGCGCGTCAGCCAACTACAACTCAGGCCTCATCCGCGAAAGCGTCGAAAGAGTCGGCGCCGAGAACTGCATCCTCTCCAGCGACTCGGGGCAGGTCCATCATGGTCACCCCCTCGACTATTTCATGCAGTTCTTGAACGACCTCGCGAGCGCAGGAGTGTCTGACGGGGACCTGAGGGCTATGACCGTAGACAACCCGTCGAAGCTGCTCGGCATCTGATAAAACTAAGAAATAGGTCGCCTCGCAGAGGAACCAGCTTGAGCGACAGTGACAGTGCCAAGGGCGGGTTCTCGCGGGAACCCCTTCTGGCTGCGGCCGACAGAATCAACCGGTTCAGCACCTCGAATGTGTCCGACGCCCTCGACAGGCAGAGGATAAGGGGAGGCCTGGAGGGAATCCTTCCGATCTCCGATGGGCTGAAGATCTGCGGGACAGCGTTCACGGTCAGGTGGGTGACCGCCGAACAGTCAGAGAGGAAACCGTGGCCGACTTACATCGACCAGGCGAAGCCAGGGGACGTGGTAGTGATAGACAACGGTGGAAGAATGAACTGCACTGTCTGGGGAGACCTGCTGACCTCCCGGGCCCAGAAGGCAGGCGTCAGAGGGACAGTGATCAATGGGGTCTGCCGTGACGTGAAGCAGATACGAGAGCTGGGCTACGCGGTCTTCAGCAGAGGGAGGTTCATGATGACCGGCAAGGATAGGCTCCAGCTCGACTCGGTCAACAAGCCGGTAAGCATCTCCGACGTCCTCGTCTCGCCGGGGGACCTGATACTCGCCGACGACAACGGGGTCGTGTGCATCCCTCGGGCGAAGGTGAACGAAGTCTTGAGCGCGCTCGAGGAAATAGGCGAGCGAGAAGCAGGGATAGCCGAGGCGCTGAGCAGAGGCGTCCCACTGACCGAGGCGAGGAAGCAGTTCGGGTACGGCGAACTGCAGCGACCGAAGGACTGACGCCGCCCCTTCGGACTCCTTATCTCCTTAAATCGAGTCGAAGAGCGGAGCAGTCAGCATGTCAGTCATAGTGAAAGACTTCGAAAGGCCCCCTGCCTCGCAGATAAGTAAGCTCGCGGGAGCGGGAGTATCCACGATCCATGAATGTCTCGGGAGCCAGAACGCCAATCTGATGCGCCACGACATCAAGCCTCTGTCTGAGGGAATGTCGCTGGTCGGCCCCGCAGTGACCGTAGACTGCAGCCCAGGTGACAACCTGACCATACACATCGCCGTCGCGTTTGCGAAGCCGGGGGACGTCCTCGTAGTGAATGGTCACGGGATTCCGGCGGGGATGTGGGGGTCCCAGATGGCTTTCCAGGCGGTCCACCGTGGGATAAAGGGGATCATCGTCGACGGGGCGGTGCGCGACTCGAAGGACCTCAGAAGGATGAAGTTTCCCACGTTCGCAAAGATGATCTCGTCACAGGGCACCGTGAAGAAGTCTGTCGGATCGGTCAACGTCGCCATCCAGTGCGGAGGCGTGGTAGTGAAGCCGGGGGACGTGGTGGTCGGAGACGACGACGGGGTTGTCGTGGTCCCGCGGCATGACCTCCAGGGGCTCCCCGCCCTCGTCAGGAAGAGGGAGAAGAAAGAGGCGGAGAACAGGAAGCTCTACGCCAAGGGCGTGACGTCGATGGAGCTGAACCACTACGACGACTATCTGAAGGACAAGAAGGTCCGTGTGGTCAGAGATGCCAGGGACCTTTGAGCCGCAGACGAAGGTGAGCTGGACATGGGCATAGCAGATTCCCTGAGCGAGTACGTCCGTTCCACCGAATACGGGCAGCTGGACGGAAGAACCGTTGCGGAGGCAAAGAGGCGCATCGCGGACTCGCTGGGTTGCGCCTTCGGTGCGTTCGACGAACGCCCGGTGGAGGTAGGGAGACAGGTGGCTGAGGCCGACTACAAAGAAGGAGCATCCACGGTGCTGGGGACGAGCATCAGAAGGACGGCGGACATAGCCGCCTTCGTCAACGGCACCATGATTCGGGAGCTCGACTTCAACGACATGTACCTCTCTAAGGAGCCGGCGCACCCGAGCGACAACCTCGCCGCGATATTGGCGGTAGCCGAACAGGAGGGCTCGAGCGGGAAGGAGATTCTGCTGGCGACGACCCTGGCCTACGAAGTCCAGTGCAGGCTCGCAGACTGCGCCAATCTGATGGACAAAGGGTGGGACCATGTCGCCTACGGCCTGGTCTCCAGCGCCCTGGGCGCTGGGAAGTTGATGGGGCTCACCGCGGAACAGCTGACCCAGGCTGTGAACATCGCCCTGGGCTCCCACATAGCCCTGCGGCAGGTGCGGACCGGAGAGCCGTCATATTGGAGAGGGGCGTCGTTCGCGAACGCCGCGAAGAACGCGATCTTCTCTGCGCTCCTGGCGAGGAAGGGGATGACGGGGCCGTCACCGATCTTCGAGGGGTCGTCGGGATTCTTCAAGCAGGTATCAGGGCCCTTCGAGGTAGACCCCCAATCGTTCGGTGGCAGAGGAGGGGAGTTCAGGCTCAAGGATACGTACCTGAAGAACTATCCGGCAGAGTACCACTCCCAGAGCGCGATTGCGGCCGCCCTGGAAGTCATGAGGAAGATCCGCGATTTGGGCGACGTCGAGTCGGTCGAGGTCCGGACGCAGAAGGTGGGCTTCGACCACTTGGCCAAGCACCCTGAGATGTACGCGCCCTCGCGGAAGGAGATTGCGGACAGGAGCTTCCCGTTCATCATAGCCATGGCGTTCATTGAGGGGAGAGTCGACACGTTGACCTATGGCTCAGGCAACTACCTCAATCCGAAGGTCAGGGAGTTCGCTGCGAGAATCGCTGTGAAGGAGGACGACGCACTGACCGCGATGTATCCGGAACACATCGCCAACCGTGTGTCGGTCAAGCTGAAGGGGGGAGGCTCGTTGTCGGAACAGATCGACGATCCGCTAGGGCACCCGAGTAACCCGATGGCCGACGGCGACGTCGAAGCGAAGTTCAGGGGCCTCGTGGGAACGCGCCTGAGTCAGGCTCAGATGAAGACGGTCATGGATTTCGTGTGGACGCTGGAGAAACGGGACGGAGTGAGCCCCCTGATGGAGGCCTGCGAAGTGGCCGGAGATCCGTCTCACCCCGCCAAGGCTTAAATCGGAACCCCGGCGGTTGCGAGTTGTGGCCAAGAAGCAGCCGTCGGGAAAGCTGAGTTCCGAAGAACTGATCGAGAAGATGAAGAAAGAGCGCTTCGGCAGGCTGTCGGACGCCCACCTACATCTGGCAGAGCGCGACCCGGAGTTCATGCAGACCTACGACGACCTGTTCCAACTGCTCATGACGAGGGAACGTCAGCTCACAATCAAGCAGAAGGAGCTGATAGTCATCGGCATGCTGGCCGTCAAAGGGCAGTTCGCCGCCATGCGCACTCACGTCAAGCGGGCCCGCAAGAGCGGGGTGACTGAGAATCAGATTCTGGAGGCTCTCGAATTGGCCATGATGTACGGGGGAACGGAGTCGATGATACATGGGACGCTGGCGATGCTAGAAGCCGTCGCGGAAAGCAAGTAGCGACCGGCGCGACTGCCTAGCGATACCCTCTTTCAGTAACCTTCCAGTCCGCGAACCGCTTGCCGAGCAGGTCTATCCCGTAGTTCATGATGACGCCGATAATCATGAGTTCGATTATCACCGCCATCAGCTGCGCGGTCTGGAAGAAGTCGCCGAACGCTGTGAGGATGTAACCAAGCCCTGACAGGCTGAGAATCATCTGCGCGACGACGGCGCCCACGAGGGCCGAGCCAATGGACAGCCTGAGGCCCGCGATGATGAACGGGAAGGTTGCAGGGAGTATCACGTAACGGAACCGTCTCAGCCCCCTGATGGAAAAGACCTCGGCGGTGTCAAGCATGGACTTGCTGATGTCCCTGACCCCCACGTAGGTGTTCACTATCATGGGGAACACCGAGAGGAAGAAGGTGGTGAAGACGATGGCAGGCTCGCCGATGCCGAACCAGATGATGATCAGAGGTATCATGGCGATGCGAGGGGTGACGTACAGGGCGTTGACGTAGGGGTTGAGGGATATGTCGAGGGTCCGTGAAATCCCCAGGAGGAGGCCCAGCGGAAGCCCGATGAGAATGGACAGTCCGAAACCTTCGAAGGTCTCAAGAAGCGTCGGGACCGTGGGCCCGATGAGAGAATACTGGCCAGTTGAGACCGCGAGCCGCGCGAAGGCCGAGGCTATGGCGGTCGGGTAGGAGATGAACAGAGGGTTCAGTATGTAACTGCCGACTATCTGCCAGACCACTACGAAGATGACGAACGTCAGGATAGTGGCCACCCACTTGTTCTGAAGAATCTGAAGAGCGCGGTTCGAGGCCATCTAGCGTGCCAACCCCAGTGACTTCCTCAGCGTCGTCCTGAGCTGCCCATATTCGGGCATCGCACGCGTGTCCTTCTCCCATCGCGGGGTCGGGAGTTCGTCGTCCAAGACTTGAATCACTTTGCTCGGTCTCTTCGACAGGACCACTATCCTGTTCGACATGTATATGGCTTCGTCCATGTTGTGGGTCACATAGATCACAGTCTTCTTGGTCTTCGCGAACACCTGAAGGAGTTGATCCATCAGTTGCTCCGCCGTCTGAGCGTCTACGTTGGCGAGGGCCTCATCGACGAGGAGGACCTTGGGCTCGAGGGCCATGGCCCTGGCGACGCCCACCCGCTGCTGCATCCCGCCGGACAGCTGGTGAGGGTGGTACTTCTCGAACCCCTGGAGGTTCACCATGGCAAGGTAAGTCTCGACCCTCTTCTTCCGTTCCTCCTCCGGTAGGTCGAGGATGCCGATGCCGACATTTTGTTCTATGGTCATCCAGGGAAAGAGGTTGAAGGTCTGGAAGACCATCCCCCTGTTGGAGCCTGGTCCAGTCACTTCGTGGTTCTCTATCTTAATCGAGCCCGAGTCCTGCTTCTCTATCCCCGCGAGGATCCGGACCAGGGTGGTCTTCCCGCAGCCGCTGGGCCCGATTATGGATACCACCTCGCCCTGGTCTGCAGAGAAAGAGATGCCGTCCAGGACCTGGAGTGTCTCCTTCTGTCGGGACATCTGGAATGATTTTTTGACGTCGTTGACTTCCACGAACACGGGAAGCTGACCTGCTACTGCTTCGGCTTCGTTCGCATTAAGTACATTGCCACGCCGATGACCGCTATTACGGCGCCGGCAGCAAGCACGTATTCGTAGGTGGTCAGCGCTGAGCCAGGGGCCGTCTGGTTGATCGAGAGCTGGACCGCCTCGTTGTTCGCTCCGTTCGAGTTGTCCATCACGATGAAGTAGGTCCCGGTCGCGTTGACCGTGTAGTCAAGGTTGTAAGCCGTCTTGCCCGTGGCGTTGATCAGTGCAGGGGAAGTGCATGGCGCGCACAGCCCCCAGTTCCTGTTCTGGGCGGCCGTCATGAAGTAGAAGAAGGCAGACGTTCCGTTCACGGGTGTCAGCGTACCCGAGACGTGCGCCCCAGCCGTGAGCGGGACACCGTCAGAGTGCCAGTCACCCGCGGGGGCGACCTGCGTCCCGGTGACGAGGGGCTGCGACGCCATCGACGTCGCGTAGGCGGCGGCTCCGCCGTACGAAAGCAGAGCAAGCCCCACTAGCAGCACCACGAAGCCGACTGTCTTTGATGTGTTGGCCATCTCTATCTCTATCCTGTGTACTGCCCTACCGATTGTATTGCCGCATTGTAGATCGCGAAGTTCGCAAACTGGTTCGTGGGCATGGCCGAGGAGGTCAGGTTGAACGTGTACATCTGCTGTGCGAGGCTGGTCGCGATGGACGAAGTCCATGGGGCGTTCGGGTTCCAGATGCCCGTACCGAGGAGCTTGTCATAGGCCTGCGACAGCTCGGTGGCTGAGACTTGGGTCCCGACAATCGTGGGAGCGTAAGCCATGTAATCCGCCTTGTTCTGAGCCCAGTGGAGCGCCTTCAGGTACGCCTCCATCATGTTGGTCAGCTCGGTCTGATGGCCGGCAAGATACGACTGCGTGGTCACCCATACGTTGAACGGCAACGACGGGTCCATCTGACCCAGGCTCATCACGACGTGGAAGGCGTTGTTCGGCTGGGAGAGCAGTGTAATGGTGCTCGAGGTGTCGGTCGAGGCGCAGGTGACTTTGCCTGCGAGGAGGGCCGCGCCCCTGTTGGCAGCCCCGTGGATCGAAGTCCAGTTGATCGAGCTCTGATTATACCCGTTCTGCAACAGCCACCAGGCTGGCATGATGTATGTCTGGTCGATTCTAGTAGCGTAGGCTGTCAGTGCCTGGGTCTGGATAATCTGCTGCATGGTGGTGATGCCGTTGGCGCAGACCATGTACTCGTCAGGTGCAGCCTGCATGACGCCGAATATCACAAGATTCTGTCCCTGGGCGTTGAGGATGACCGGCGCGAAGGGCGCCAAGCCGGCTACCTGGATTTGCCCGGAGATCAGAGCGGAGATGGTGTCTGTCTCGTCGCCCACGATGGTGGTCACGACGTTGTACCCGTACGCGGGGAGGTCGACGCTGAGAGCGTGTATCTCAGGGACGTCACTCGCGTCTGCAGCCCCGATGGCGAGCCCCACGTTGATGGTTTCCTTCGTCTGAACCGCGCCGGCCGCCATGAAGAAGCCTGCTACTCCAGAGATGACTATTACTGCGATGATAGCGACGGCGGTTACCGCGGGCCCAATGGCACGGTGGGCAGCCACAAGGGAATTTGCTCGTGCGGAGAGTATAAGAGGTTTTATCGAAAATCTTCGCCGATGCTCGAATTGCGCCGGCTCAGGCTTTTTCGTTGTTTTGCTGAGCCGCGCGAGTGAAGAACCGCCGAGAGCTTCACGTGTAGACGTGCCTGGCAGGCTTCGACATGGTCCCGGCCCTGCCAGACTTGATGATTATCGACGGGTCGACCTGCACGTCGATCACCGACGGTCTGTTCTTGCCCAGCGCTTCTCGGACGGCGTCCTCGAACTCCTTCAAGCTGTCAACCCTTGCCCCCCACGCGCCTGCCAGCCTCGCGAATTCTGCGAAGTCAGGGTTCTTCAGGTCTGAGCCAATGACCCTCCCGTACACGTTGCTCTGATACCACTTCTCAGTCCCCCAGGCCGAGTTGTTGAACACGATGCAGACGACATTGATCTCCTCCTGAACGGCGGTCATGATCTCGTTCCCCATCATCGAGAAGGCCCCGTCCCCAGAAAGGCTGAGGACAGGAGCGTCTGGCTTGGCTGCTTTGGCGCCGAGCGCCTCACCCAGGCTGAAGCCGATGTTGCCGATGCCCACAGGAGCCAGCAGAGTGCGGGGCGAGTCGAAGCCAAGGGTCGAGAATGCTATTCCTTGGGAGAGTATGCCGGCGTCGAGGGTGACGATAGCTTCCCCTGGGAGTATCTCGCGCAGCTTCGAGTAGGCCCCGTAGGGGTTCACCAGCTTCGTCTCCTTTCCGACGAGGGCCGAGAGCTCTTTCGCGAAATCCTCCCTGGAAGACGCAGTCCTGTCTACCCACCGCGGGTTCTTCCTGCGCAGGCCTCCTGAATCAATGGCCGCAAGCATGGATCCGAGCAGGGCCTTCGCGTCGCAGGAGACGGCCAGCTCCACAGGGAAGTTCCACCCCAGCGCCCTGGGCTCTATGTCGGCCTGGATGATGGCGGATCCCTTTCTGACCACCTCGAAGCCGTAGTAGGGGGCCGTGGAAGCCTCGCTGAGCTTCGTCCCGACTGCGAAGATCAGATCGGACTCGGCGACGGCGCTCATCGCGGCCCTGGACCCGTAGTATCCCAGCGCCCCCAGCCAAAGGCGGTGTCCATTGGGGAACACGTCGTTGTGGCCTCGGGCGGAGGTGACGGGCACGTCCAGGGCCTCTGCCAGGCGGATGAGCTCGGCTGTTGCGTCCGCCCAGACCACCCCGCCCCCAGCGATGATCACCGGCCTTTCCGCCTTCGCGAGCCTGCCCACTATCTCCTTCGCCGCCGAGCCGGGGACGAAGCCGCCGGGGCTGCTGTCGCGGCTTTGGATTTCGGGGACATCCCAATCGAACTCCGCGAACTGGAAGTCGCGGGGGATGTCGATGTGGACCGGCCCCTTCCGCCCCGACATCGCAATCGAAAACGCCCGATTCATGAACTCCGGGATTCTGTCTGCCCGGGGCACGAGGAGAGTCTCTTTGGTGACCGCCCGGAAGATGGCCGAGTGGTCGAGCTCCTGGTGAGCCTGTGAGAATAGGTGCTTCGTGTCCGTCGCAGGGGTCATCGCAACGACCGGGGAGTTGCCCTTGAATGCGACCGCCACCCCGGTGAGAAGGTTGGTCGCTCCGGCCCCTTCTCCTGCCATGCAGACCCCAGGTCCCAAGGTCACCCTCGCGTACCCGTCTGCCATCAGCGAAGCTGTCTGCTCGTGCCTGACCCCTACGAACCTGATGCCTGCGTCGTGCATGACATCGACGATGTCGAGGTAGCCAGACCCGAGAAGGCCGAAGACCTTGTCGACGCCCTGCAACTCTAAGGACTTCACGGCGGCCTCGGAACCTGTCGCTCTCAAACTCGCCTTCTCTTCCCCCCTCTCGGGTAGATCATGGGGCCATGCGCCCACGCCGGTAAGGGGCGGGCCAGGGACCTCTCGATGAGACCTGGGAGCCCTTCAAAACCACGTTTTCGACGTGGCCAACTTCATAGATAATCTTTCTCGGAACCATGTCAAATGACTAATAACGACTGGGCGCAGACTCGCCGTACGATGGCCAGGCGATTCCTCGACTTCCTCGAAGTACCAGACAGGCCCGGCAAGCCCAGGACCAAGGGGATCACCATGGTCCTCCCGGTGGAGCCGCATCCGATCGCCGCTAACATCCTCAGAGGATACTCACAGTACATAGACATAGTCAAAGTGCTCGACAGGGAAATGTGGGCGCCCTCTGCCTTCGTGAAACGGGTCATCTCCACTTACCGCAAGTCAGGCATCGACGTGCAGTTCGGAGGAATCCCCTTCGAGATGGCTCGGCTGCAGGGAAAGGAGGCCGAGCTCGCCGCTGCGGCCCGGGCCCTGGGCGTGAATGTCATCGAGTATGAGACCCACGTGGCGAAGGCGGATAGCAGCCAGAAGAAGTCAGGAACTCGGTTCTTGAAGAAGCGGGGCTTCAAGGTAGTCGGAGAAGTGGGCGCGAAGTGGGCCTGGAAAGATGAGACGAGGTCGTCGCTGGGACAGATAGACGTCGGAAAGATGGTGGGGGCCATCGGCTCGTTCATCGATGCCGGGTGCGACCTGGTGTATCTGGAAGGGAGGGTGGTTGTGAACCTGATAGGGAAGAACCTCGACAACGGCGCGGGCCAGAAGCAGCTGACTGACGTCGTGAGCGCGTTCGATGCGAGCAAGCTGCTCTTCGAGGTATGGGGCCCCGAGATGACCCTCAGGGGCCCTGCGAAATACTGGGCCTGGCTCATCTCGAGGTTCGGGCCAGACACCAACTTCGGAAACGTTGTCCCTGAAGCGGTCGCGTTCCTCGAATCCGTCAGGCGCGGGGTATCCTACGAGATGGACCACCCGTACCTGCGGTGGCTTGAAGCGGGGAGGCCGAAGAAGGAGTGGTGGACGATGGAATCCCCGCCATACGACCTCTACATCTGAGGGGTACCGCTATCTGAGGAAACCGGGAACTACGTTCTCCGTCTTTGTGATCGGGACGTCGATCACGCTCACCCCGCCGCGATTCCTTGATTCCTGGATCAGACGCCCTACGTCGGCGAGACGGTCGGCCCTGAACCCGCTGGCCGAGTGCGCCTCTGCGAGTTTCACGAAGTCGGGAGCCTTGAGGTCCACGGCGAAGTAGCGGCTGGCAAAAAGGCGCCTCTGGTAGTCGCGGATCGACCCGTACCCTCCGTCGTCCATGATTACGACGGTCAAGTCGATGTTCAGTTCTGCGGCCACGATCAGCTCCTCACCCGTCATCATCATGCTGCCGTCTCCGACCACCGCAATCACGTCGGATTCAGGCCGGGCGAGCTTCGCGCCAATGGAGGCCGGGAGCGCGAAGCCCATGGCGGCGTTCCCCGCAGAACAGAGGTAACGTCGGGGGGAGTCGGCTCTGAACTGTATCATGGTGTGCCAGAAGCTGTAGCCCGTATCGGTGACCAGGATGGCGTTCGGGCCTGCTGCCGAGGTTATCTCCGAGCCCACTTCGGCCGGATCCAGCGGGTGGCGCGCAGACTCTGCGCCCTTCGCGCCTGTCGTGCCTTCAGGAGCGTGGAACCATGGCTGCTTCTGACCCACCCCTGCTTGCGCGGCCTTCTCGAGGAACCCTTTGAGGAACGCCCGCGCGTCCGCGCATATGCCCAGCCTGACCGGGAAGATCTTCCCGAGCTCCCCGGGGTCGATGTCGACCTGGACGAGGTTCTTCACCTTCAACTTCCCGAACCCCGTCGATCTCTCCGAGAACCTGCATCCGACGGCCAGTACCAAGTCTGCCTCCTCCACGGAAGCAGCGGCCTTTGGCGTGAGCAACCTTCCCAGGGAGAGCGGGTCCCCGTCCACGACCGTCCCGATGCCCATCGTGGTAGTCGTTACAGGAATCCGCAACGCAGCAGAGAGGGCCCTGAGCTCGTTCCATCCGCCGCTGGTCACAACGCCCCCGCCTGCTATGATCACCACCTTCTCCGACCGCCTCATGAGCTCGACAAGCTCGTCGGGGGGCGTTGGCGCCTGCGCGGCTGCGGGAGGATGGTGAGTCCTCTCGAACGTCGACTCGGCCGACAGGTGGTCGTATGGGACCTCCAAGAACACGGGCCTGGGCCTCCCTTCCAAGCTTAGGTCAAAGGCGCCTCTGACCCGGGAGTAGATGCTGTGGGAGTCTTCCACCCTTGTACTCGACTTGGTTATCGGCCTGAAGACGGAAACCTGGTCGAACTCGTGGAGGACGCCTTTGCCAGCGTCAGTGGATTTGACGCCTCCTGCCAGGATTAGGAGTGGCTGGGAATCCATGTATGCAGTGCTGGCTGCGGACGCGGCGTTCAGGGCTCCCGGCCCGGCCGCAAGCAGGCAGACACCCGGAAGGCCGCTCGCCCTGCTGTATCCGTCGGCCATGAACGCGGCCCCCTGCTCGTGCCTCGACGGAACCAGCTCGAACCCTCCATGCCTGGCGAGCGCGTCGAAGATTGGGAGATTGTGTATTCCCGGTATCCCGAAAGCGTACTTCACCCCTGAATCTGCCAGCGCTTGGACCGCGGCGTCGCCCCCGTTCATGTTAGATGCGAGCGCTCCAACGTATTTATACGTCCAACAGGGTTTGAACGTCTGATTCCGCCCAGCGGAGATGTGACCTGCATTTGTGTCGTAGAACATCGAAGGACGGGGAGAACGAAGCTTGGATGAACTGATCAGGAGGGTAGCGGTCGCGAACAGAGTACTCGGCTACTGGTACGCCCAGATAGGCTCTGGGATGTTCGAGATGCACCTGGGGCATGTCAGCGCTAGAATCGAAGGCGAAAGGTCGATCTACATCAGGGGAAGACCGCAGTCTGAAGACGCGCTGGTCACGACGCACCTCGCGGACATCGTGAAGACCGACCTGGAAGGGAAGAAGACAGGAGGGGAGCCCACGGTGGCGCTTACCGGGGAGACCAGACTCCATACCTGCGTCTACAGCAGCCGCGAAGACGTCGGCGGGGTCTGCCACGCTCACCCCCGGTTCCTGATACTCGCCAGCGACCTGGGGCTCCGGCTGAAGCCGATGATGAACGAGGGCATCGACTCGTTTCCGGTCTCGGTCTACAACAGCAACGCCATGATCTCGACCGAGCCTCACATGCAGGGCCTCGTCGCCGCGCTCGGGAAGGGGAAGGCGTGCATGCTCCGGGGTCATGGAGCGGTCACCGTTGGCGCGAACTGCGAAGAGGCCGTGATCCGCATGATCCAACTGGAGGAGCAGGCGCGGCTGAACTACCTCGCCTTCGCGGCCTCGGGGCCGGGATACGGCTCGATACCCGAAGACCAGGCAGCGTCGCTGAGGCAGTCGATCGTCTCGAGCATCGCCAGGACCAACGCCTCTCCGGAGTCACAACGCAGGCAGGCCATGCACATGAACCTCTGGGAGTACCTGGCCTCGCAGGTTGGAGAACCGACCTGATCGTCCCCCTGTTGGGCCGCAGGGTCAGCGCCCAAG
>JAGWHE010000051.1 GCA_028866945.1 Nitrososphaerota archaeon | reverse complement strand
CAGGTCGAGGACCACCTTGCCCGTCGTAGTCTTTCCGCACCCGCTCTCCCCCACCAGGCCAAGGGTCTCCCCCTTCCCCACGGTGAACGATATCTTGTCGATGGCGTGCACGTCGCCGACCTTCTTCCGGGTGAGGATCCCCCGCTGGTACACCGGGAAGTACTTGACCAGGTCCTTGACTTCGAGGAGGGACTCTGTCATCAGACGTTCCTCCTCAGCTCGATCTCCTTCCAGCGGTGGCACGACACGGCCCTCCTCCCCCCTATGTCTTCGAGCGGAGGGATCTGGTCCATGCAGACCTGTTTGGTGAACGCGCACCTGGGGTGGAACCTGCAGCCGTTCGGAGGGGTGATCAGGTTGGGGATCCCGCCCCCTATCGGCACCAGCGCCGCCTTCCGGTCAAGGCGCGGGACCGAGTTCAGAAGCGCGGCCGAGTAGGGGTGCCTCGGCGTCTGGAAGAGCTCGTGGGTCGAAGCCTCCTCGGCGACCTTGCCCGCGTAGAGCACCACCACCCTGTCAGTCATCTCCGCTATCAGCCCCATGTCGTGGGTGATCAGAATCAGCGACATCTGGAGGTCCTTCTCCAGCGTCTTCAGCAGCTCGAGCACCTGCGCCTGGATGGTGACGTCCAAGTTCGTGGTCGGCTCGTCGGCTACGAGGAGCTCCGGTTCGCCGGCCAGCGCCCTGGCTATGGCTACCCTCTGGCGCATCCCTCCGCTCAGCTCGTGGGGGAAAGACTTCATCCTAGTCTCCGCCTCCGGTATCCCGACGAGCTTCAGCAGCTTGATACCTCGGTCCCACCCCTCATCCTTTGACACCTCGAAGTGAGTGCGGATGACCTCCTGCAGCTGGTTCCCGATGGTGTAGAGAGGGTCCAGTGAGGAGTTGGGGTCCTGTGAAACGTAGCCGATCTTCTTCCCTCTGATCTTCCGCATCTCGTTTTCGGACGCGTGGTCGAGCTCCTGGCCGCGGAAGAAAATCTTCCCCGAAACGATCCGCCCAGGCTTCGTGACGATGCCCATGGCGGAGAGGACCGTGACCGTCTTCCCGGACCCGGACTCCCCCACCAGGCCCAGCGGCTCCCCTTCGTTGACGACGAAGGAGACATCGTCCACGGCCTTCACTACCCCTGCCTCAGTGAAGAAGTACGTCCTAAGGTTCTCTACCCGGAGAAGCTCCCCCACCTATTTCACTCTCTTATCCTCGGATTCAGCGCGTCAGACAGGCCATCGCCGAGGAGGTTGAAACCGAGGACCGCGACGACGACGGCTATCCCCGGAAACAGCGAGACCCACCAGGATGTCCTGACGTAGAGGAACCCCTCCTGCAGGAGCAGCCCCCAGGTCGACGTGTTGGGCGACCCGAAGCCGAGGAAGCTGATCACGACTTCGGTCAGTATGTTGCCTGCGACCAAGAGGCTCGCGAGCACGATTATCGGAGACATGACGTTCAGCAGGATATGCCTGAAGAGGATGCGCGAGTTGCTCGCGCCCAGGGACCTGGCAGCTTGGACGAACTCCAGCTCCTTGATCCTCAGGATCTCTCCCCTGGTCACGAACGCGATGGTGGGCCACCCGAAGATGCCCAGTATCACAACGATGAGGGTCAACCCCAGGCCCTGGGCCACGAGTATCTGGGCGATCCTCGCGAAGAGGAGGATGATGACGAGGACAGGTAGGGTGAAGAAGATCTGGGTGATCCCCAACAGCATGGCAGACACAGCACCGCTCCTGTATCCGGCGAAGGCGCCTATCACTAGTCCGACGGCCACAGATATGGCCGTGGCGACCACCCCTACGTAGAGGTCTCCCAGTGCGCCGTGGAGTATCTCGCTGAACACGTCGATGCCGGAGTATTCAGTCCCCAGTGGGTGGGCCCAGTTCACGAACGGGGGGAGGTTGGCGCAGCCGTTGGTAAGGCAGTAGTAGCTCCTCGACGGGTACGGGGCGAAGAAGATGCCGTAGATTGAAATGAAGATGAAGAAGCCGACTATGACCGCGCCTGCGAGGGCGGACTTGTTCCTCCTGAACCTCCTCCAGGCCACGGCAGCCTGGCTCGCCCCTCTCTGCTTCTGCTTGGGCTTGGCCGCGGAGTTGGCGTCGCTCAAGTGATCCTCACCCTGGGGTCGAGGAAGGCGTAGGCGAGGTCCGTCAGTATGTTGGCCGCCAGCACCATCAGAGTGATGATCATGATGATCGCCTGGACCGTGGGGAGGTCAAGGGTGGACGCTGCCCTCACGAAAGCGAACCCGAGGCCGGGCCATGAAAAAGTGGTCTCGAGGGCAGGCGCGCCGGCGAGGAGAGTGCCGAAGCTCAGCCCGACTATGGTCAGCACCGGGGTGATCGCGTTCTTCAGCGCGTGCTTGTAGGTGACCTTCCACTCGGACAGACCGCTGGCCCTTCCTGCGAGGATGTAGTCCTGCCTTAGGACCTCCAGCATGTTCACCCTGGTGAGCCTCGTGATGGTGGCCACAGAGACCAGCGTCAGCACGCTGAGCGGGAGTATCAGGTGGGCTATGGCGTCCAGGAACGGGCTCCCCCACCAGTAAGGCGGATAGGCCGAGTATGCCCCGTAGGCTGGGAGCCAGGGGAGGTAGTAGCTGAAGACGATGATCAGCATTATTCCTATCCAGAAGGTCGGCATCGAGATGCCGAATATCGCCGCCGTGGTGATAGTGTAGTCCCCTTTGGAGTACTGGTGCTTCGCAGAGTAGACGCCGATCGGTATCCCTATCCCCAGGGCGAGCAGGAGCGCCGGTATCTGCAGCTCCAGTGTCGTGCCGATCCACGGGATGATTCTCGACGCCACCGACCCTGTGTAGAGGGACTGCCCCAGGTTCCCGCGGAGGAAGTCGCTCAGCCAGTAGAAGTAGCGGATGTAGACCGGCTCGTTGGTGTGGAAGAAGAGCCTCAACTGCTCGAGCTGGGCGGCCGTGATCGACCTGATGCCAAGCCTGACTATGTTCACTGGGTCTCCGGCGGCGTTGGTGATCAGGAACGTCAGAATCGAGACCGCAAGGAAAACAGGTATTGCGAAGAGGGCCCTCCTAATCACGTAATTCAGTAGGCTCCCCATGGAAGATTACCCGAAGGTACCGGGAATCGTTAATATAAATTGCTACCAATGAAACGCGCGTGAAGCCGCGCGCAGGTTAGGGATGAACGGTTTAAGGAGCACACCTGGCGGCCTCCGCTTCGCTTGTCTTGAAGGCGACCCAGGCTCGAAAGGCCTCCATCACCCTCCTGGTCGCGTCAGCGCTTCTGCTTCTGCTAACCCTCACGCTGCCCCAGTACAAGGTCCCTGAGACAGCGACGCAGGTAGTGCCGCCGACGGCCAACCCTCCTGGGGGCTACATGATCTACGGCTATGGGATCCCGCCGGTCGTGGAGGGATCGACGATAAGCGTCGCCCTGTCTGGGTTCGGACCCCGGCTGCTGGAGTACTCGCTCGCCCCGACCCAGGGGAACCTCATCCTCAACCCGATCGCATTCGGCCGAGTCGGGGATGGGCCCGCCGAGAACTTCTCGGCCATCGCAGGGGGGAACTACGCACTTGAGCTGTCGATCATCGCGTACAACGGCACCGGGTTCACCATTGCCTACCATGGCATATGGTCCCCCTACGACTTCCTGGTGGTGTACATCTCCCCGGCCGTGTTCCTCGTCGCTGCGAGCCTCGCTGGCACATACTACTTCGGCACCCGGATTCCAAGGCAGCGCAACGAAGAGAGGGTAGAGGCAGAGCTCAGGGAAGCGAAGGCGAGCGGCGCCCGGCCCTAGGGCGAGAGTATCAGGACGAGCCAGGTGGTCGTCGCCACCTTGGTGGTGCACCCGTGCTCCTGGAAGAACTGCGTAATGTTGACCCCGGCGTGGGGGATCTCGTAGACCGGGCAAGGGATCGAGACCTCGTAGTAGGGAGCCTGGCCGACGAAGTAGCCGTACTGCGTCATCTGGGTGTTGGAGAGCAGGTAGAGGTGCCCGGGCGCATACTGAGACAGGAACGAGGGGTAGGTGTTGGGGGAGTAGACGCCGGGGAAGAGCAGGAGCTCGGAGACCTGACTGGCGAATGGGATGGGGCCGAAGAAGGCCACCGCGTCCTGGGAGAGGTTGTAGTCCGAGATTTGGAACACTTCGGTGGCGGTCTTGAACCTCAGCGCAGCGAACGTGTCCAGGGTGGCGTTCTCGGTCATCGGCGGACCGCCCCTCTCGGCATTGATCTGCGACATGAAGGTCGTCACCCACTGGGGGCCGATCCCTCCCCGGGGGTACGCCTCCGAAAAGCCGTGGCGGTAGACGAACGGGGTCCCCCCGACGGTCCCGCGGACCTCGGCGTAGAAGGTGAAGGACTTGTTGACCGGGAGGTTGTTCGGGGCGACCTGCGAGACGGTGCAGTAGTCGTAGGAGATCCAGAGCTGGCCGCAGCTCCCCAGGGCCCTGGGCTCGATGATGGTGAGGCTCCCGTCGGTCCCGTTCTCGCTGAACCCCACCATCGACACGTAGACGACTGGGTCCGTTATGTTGTAGTAGTTTATGTTCTGGAGATGGAAGGTCAAGTTGAGGAAGCCCCAGTCCGAGGACGAGACCCCGGCGTAGTTCACCGCGATCACGTTGCTGGGGTTGAGCACCATCCCCGGACCCCCGACCGCCTCGACTGCGACCGCCTTCCCGCCTTCAAAGTAGACCAGCGCGGTGCGGTTCCCATGGGTGACCAGCTCCTGCGAAGCGTAAGGGGGAGGGCCGTACCCCAGTATGGCATAGGCGGGGGTGGCGGCCCCCCAGACCGCCGAGGTCGACCCCTGGTCGGTCCCCGGCACGTGGACGGAGTTCACGTAGGGGATGACGGGGGCGAGGAAGAATACCAAGACCACAAGTATGGTCAGAGCCGCGATCCTGAACTTCCGAACCGGCCGGAACAATCGGCCGAGATTTGCGGCCCCATCATTTAGGAATTCTTACCAGAAAATCGGGTGAGTGCGCCGGGGAAGGGCTGTCCTACTGCGCTACCGCTGCCACCGCGCCCTGTTTCGGCCGCCTGCTCCACCCCCTGTAGAGTCCGTAGGCGAGCCAGCCGTTCACCACTACAAGGGCCAAGGCGAAGACCTGAACCCAATCGAGAGTCGGAGGGCTCGCCAGGGCGACGTTGGTCCCCGACATGGTGAAGATCCTGGTAAGGACCCCGAAGCTGAAGGAAGAGGTGTAGGCGCATCCGGGGCTCGGGCAGGCGCTGTGGACCGAAGCCGCGTAGGCTGTCCGCCAGGCGATGTCCTGGTACACGAAGAGCAGCCCCGCCACGAAGACGGTGTCCAGGAGCAGGGCAAAGATCGCCGACCTGAGCATGGACACGAACCGCGGCCAGGGGCGATAAAACCGTTTTCGGATTTCAAACGTTTAACCGGACGCGGGCGGAGAGGCGAGCGAAATGAAGATGGCCTCGCGAGGGACTATCGTCTACGTGGTCCTCATTGGTTTCCTCCTCGTCTGGGCCTACGTCGTGCAGAACGACACGCGGAGGGTCGACGGGACCAGCATGCTGCCGACCCTCGAGGGCGGGGACCTCGTCATCATCCAGTCGGTGCCCATCGCCGACGTGCATTTGAACGACGTCATAGTCTACAACGGGCTCTGCTCGGTGGGAGGGGAGTCGGTGGTTCACAGGGTGGTCGCGGTCACCACTGGGGGGCTGATCACGAAGGGAGACAACAACCCCGGGAGCGACCAGGCCTTGAACATCGCGTCCGGCCCCATAACGCAGCAGTGCCTGGAGGGGAAGGTGGTCTTCGTGGTGCCGTACCTCGAGCTCCTAGCGTACTATGTGGATGCCTACCACCTGCCGTGGTGGTTCAACTACTTCCCGTCGATGCTCATCGTCCTCATCATCCTCGCGTCGTTCCTGCTCCAGGATGAGGGGGAGGATGCCGAGGGCGAGAAGCAGGGCGCAGAGCCTGCCCCGGCCCAGTGATGCCTGCGTGGGTCAGAGCTTCGCGGCCACTTTGAAGTGCTTGACGTTGGGCTCCAGCCTGAGCAG